>CAZWIL010000061.1:0-11678 GCA_964634175.1 uncultured Vicinamibacteraceae bacterium | reverse complement strand
GTAACTCTTGAAAGCGGCGGACCGACTCCCAGAGAGCGTTCAAAACGGGCAATCGATTCGTTTTCTCCCAGAACAACAGCTTCGACACGTCCGTCATCTAAATTTCGGACAAAGCCAGTCAAGCCTTCCCGCCGAGCCGCATCTTCCGTAAAAAACCGAAACCCCACGCCCTGCACTTTCCCGCTGACAAGGTAGCGGCGCCCCGTAGTCATGGATATTAAGTGTTGAACCTTGATTATAGCCGACAGAACTCGACCTAGATTGACCACCAAACATCCCAGCTCGGTGTGTTACTCTGACAGAGTCTGAGAGACGTACACTCTGAACCAGGAGACAGTTCACATGCCTTGGCTGTATCGCACTCTAATTATCGCGCTTTTGTGCTCACTCGCCGCCAGTCCGGCCTTAGCTCAGTTTGATTCCGTCGGCTCATTGAAATTTCCGACGTCCACGGAATCATCCGAAGCGCAAAGTCATTTTCTTCGCGGTGTGGCTATTTTGCACAGCTTCGGCTGGAAACAGGCTATCGAACAATTTCAAGCGGCTCAGAATTTAGACTCCGACTTCGTTCTCGCTTACTGGGGCGAAACTCTGTGTTACAACCATCCACTATTTGGAGGTCCAACTCCGGACGAAGACAATCCACGAAAAGTCCTTGCACGCCTCGGCTCGACACGCGCCGCGAGAGCGGCCAAAGCCAAAACGGACCGTGAAGCAGGCTTCTTAAATGCCGTTGAAGTGCTCTGGAGTGACGAGGGGAGTTACGACGAACGTCGCGTCGCCTATATGGACGCGATGGCAGATTTACACGAGCGCTATCCGAATGATCATGAAGTCGCTACCTTCTATGCGGTGGCAACGCTCAGTGCTTCGCGCGCGCTACGCGACCAGACCGGACGACTTGAAATGCGTGCTGGCGCGATTGCCTTAGACGTCTTCAAGGCTAATCCGACTCACCCTGGCGCACCTCACTACGCTATCCACTCCTTCGACGATCCCATCCATGCTCCGCTGGCCCTACCCTCTGCCATGAAATACATGGAGATCGCGCCAGCCGTAGCCCACGCCAGGCATATGCCAACGCACATTTTTATCCAGCACGGCATGTGGGACCTTGTCTCGAATCATAATCAGCGCGCCTATGATGCGGCTCGCGACTTATGGACACCTGGTGACAGCGTCGGTGACACCGTGCATCCCCTTGACTGGGGCCAATACGGCGATTTGCAACTTGGAGACTACGACAAGGCAAGAACCTGGATTGATCGTATCGAAATGGTCGCCGACGAGAGTGATGGCCAAGAGCGCGCAGTGAACTCGATATCACTGCTAAAAGCCCGGTATGTCGTCGAGACTGAAGACTGGAAAGTCGAGCCCATCACAGAGAATTCGTCGGCACCTGAATTGCTAGCGACGGGATTGAGTGCCATCGCGTTGAACGACTTGGAAACAGCGAAAGCTGCGGAGGCGAAACTTGCGGAAGAGGCAGCCGATGGTTCAGCCACCGTCAAAATCAGTCACAAGGAACTATCGGCCGCAATCAAGGCACATGAAGGCGACGGTGACACTGCGATATCTCTGATGGACGAAGCGATCGAAATTGCCTTAGGCCAACGGTTGCCTAATGGAGCTGCCAATCCAATTAAACCACCCTATGAATTGTACGGCGAGATTCTCATGGGACTCGGCCGATCGAAGGACGCACTAGAGAAATTTGAAGCCTCACTTTTACGGATGCCTAAACGGACGCACTCCTTGCTCGGGGCCGCAGAAGCGGCTGCAGCCAGTGGTGATAGCGGTGCGGCCAAGGAGCATTACGCAACACTCTTGGAATTCTGGCAAGGTTCGTCTCAGCTCCCTGGCATCGAAGAGGCCAAGCAGTTCACAACAGACGGCCAAGAATAGCAGTCGATTCCGTTACAACGTTGGGCCGTGGGTCGGAGCGTGAGTCCTCCATCACGCCTTCGGTCTATGCCGTGTATCCTGCGGAACTCTTCTCTGGCCACGCAGTGGCACCATTCGAAGCTTTGGGATCCTGGCCATATTGATTTGATCCGGTGTGCCCATTTCGACAAAGAAACACAAGATTGGCAATCGGGACAAACAACCACCACGCCGCGTGATCGGTGTCATGCATCCGTCGGACGCCTACGGCGACCGTCGGACATAAGCTGGCCAGATAATACAAATCCGCCAAGAGACTTTCGTTAAACTCGCCCGACAATCCAATCGTCGCTTCAAGGCTGGCTATGCCAAAGGTGGCCAACGCGTTAAACAAAACAAAATACCAGTACTCGCTTCGGCGTGACCGGCCCTTAAACGTCGCGTAACGTTTCCAGGCCATCAAGTAATACTCGAATGGCCTGATCCGATTTATCGACGGCAGCATTTCCGAGGCAGACCAGCTCTTCGCCCATCCACCTGTGACAGCGAAATCATCTATTGACTGAAGGTCGCCCTGCGTGCTGTTTAAGTCGGATGTCTTCTCTGTGTTACCACTATCCTCATATTCAAGTTCATTCTCGCCAAGGGCGTCTTCCCCTGGGCCTTGCGAGCCTCGATAGATTGGAGACCCACAATCGTGACAATAATTCGCCACACCTTTGGCTTGAGCGCCGCAATTGATGCAATAGACCGGCGATGGCGCGCTGTCCTCATCATTCATCAGCGATTCCTTTAATCAAACGAACGAACCGACAATCGTAACCCAGAACCTGGTATCCCCGACCGCCGACGGTTAGTTGCACAGCATTGCATTGCACAGAATGAACGTATCTCCTATTATCCAAAACTTATGTGCGGCCGCTATACACTCTCACGACCTAAATCGATCCTCCGAGAGCTGCTTGGCCGCACGTCCGACACGGAATATCACCCACGTTTCAATGTGGCGCCTGGCCAACTCGTACCGGTCATCGTCCGCGACCACACCTTGACCAGCCAGGTCCGAGCGATGCAATGGGGGTTTCGATCTCACCTTGCACGAAAAGTGCAGAGCGCGAGCGGCACTATTAATGCACGGGTTGAAACCGTCTCCGAAAAGCCCTTATTTCGCGATAGCCTTCGCTCCCGCCGATGCATAGTACCAGCTGATGGATTCTACGAATGGCAATCAACTACGACCGGTCGCCAACCATATTTCGTTCAACTCGATGATCATGCCGCATTTGGTTTTGCCGGTCTCTGGAGCCAGTCGCCGAATCAGGCTGGCGAACTGATATATACCTTCACCATCCTCACTACTCGTGCCAACACGTTATTGAGCACTCTTCACGGCCGCATGCCCGTCATACTCAATGGGCGAGACCGAAAGGCGTGGCTCAATTCAGAGACGCAGGTCATGTTGTCTAAGCCATTCGATAAACCATACCCATCGTCGCGGATGACGATGACTCCCGTAAATAGAGTGGTCAACAATGTCCACAATGACTCAGCCGACTGTTTGCAAACAGTCACGTTAAAGGAAGAATTACGGTTATTTGTCTTGTAAATCCGGCTCGACTGATCGTGTTCCACAACAAGGGACGACGAAGCGCATGTGCCGAAGAACACTGAGAAACATCCACCACGGTTGTCGTCACTGGGAAACATTCCCAGTCGACCCGTCGTCTAGAGAAAGCAGGAGGACGAAATGAATCTGGACATAGAGGCTAAAGACCCACACACCAAGTATCACGTCACCCTGCTACTCAGGTGTTTCCTCATCCTATTTCTTCTCGCCGTGTTCGGATCTGATGCTATCGGCCAAGAGAGACGAGGGCCAAGAGGCGCAGGTATCGCGACATTACCCCTCCAGCAGTTGAAATTGACACAAACCCAACGAAACCACATTCGAGAAATCCGGCAACAACATGGCGACAGTCTTCGTAACGCCGGGCAACGGATTCGCAGAACGAAACAGGCCCTGGAAGACGCGGTCAGAAGTGAGTGGTTTGACGAGGGCCGAATTCGATCGCTGTCCACCGACCTGGGAAGTCTCCAAAGCGAAGTGGCCGTCCTGCGTGGAGCCATTCATGCCCAAATGTGGACGCTCCTTACCCCAGAACAGCAGACACGAGCGAGCGAGATTCGAACGGAAATGAAGGCTCGGCAACAGGATCGTCGAGAGGCAGGTCGCTGGCTCCGAGAACGTCAAGAGTCACGCCGCCCCCGCTGACATTATTCGGTCGACGCGGCGCGAGCTGTTCTAGGCTTGGACGTGGTCGTTACTCACAGCTGTCTAGTAGTCAGACGCAGCCAGTGACGCGCGTAGGATTTCCCGATCGTTTCGTTGAACGATATGGCCGTTTGCGTACGCCGGGTGCACCCAATTAAATAACCGGTCAGGACAGTGCCCCCGTGCTGGTTCAGCCGTCGGAGCAATCAGCTCCGTGCGACCTAGTTCAACGTAACCCCGCGGCGTAAACCTCGCCATCACCAATTCACCGTCATCGCTATTGACGAAATAGCGGTCTCCATTTTGAACAAAGAACGCTGTGGCACACATTTCCTGCACCGTCAACTCATCACTCATCCAGAGTCGTTCACCGGTGCGCGCATCCAATCCACGCAATTCGCCGTAAGAACCAACACCATATACGTAATCGTCAATCACAATTGGCGTTGTTATCATCGAGTGAAGTCCGTCGCTCGCGTCGGGCTCGAAACTGTTGCTCGACCCCTGCCACAGCAACTCAGCCCTCGGACTATCTGCGTTTAATCGCATCATCAAGGAGCCGTTATAGAGCTGGCTCACAAGAAGATACGAACCGCTCTTGACGGGTGTCGGAACGGTCATCCCATCAGCCGTTTCAAAGGGTTGTTCCCAATACACTTCGCCGGTCTCGGGAGACAACGAGGTGAGACCGGTCGGATGCCAAATAATCAGTTGCCGGACCCCACCAGCCTCGTAAATCACTGGTTGACCGTATCCTGACTCCGCAACCACATCGAGGGCCCGCCACACCTCCTCGCCGGTCCGTTTATCAAACGCTACGACGAGAGCATCTGGATGCCCGCCCACAATCGCGATCAGGCGTGAGTCGTCAACCAGAGGCGCACTTGCCATACCCCACGGCGGCACCGACATGTCGTAGTCCTCAACGTAGTCAACCGACCAGTTCCTCGAGCCATCAGTGACATCAAAGCTTAGGAGCCGCCCGGTTGCACCCACGACGAAGACGCTGTCTCCGTCGACCGTTGGTGTTGCTCTTGGTCCGATCGCATAGGAGCCCATCAACGCGCGGTAGGACGTCTGCCACTCAGCCGTCCATAATTCCCCGCCAGTCTCTTCGTCCAAGACCAAGAGACGTTCCGTTCCATCAAGTGTTCGAGAACTCGGATCTTCCGACCAGTCCAAGACGAAGACACGGCCATTCGATACGGCCGGCCCCGCATACCCTGAACCAATTGGAATCCGCCATTTCACCTTCAATCCATCATCTGGAAAACGTTCGATGATCCCATCTTCATGCCAAACACCCTGACGGTCTTCTCCCCGCCATTGCGACCACTCCTGGCCCATGGTGAAAATCGTAGATGCAAAGACAATCAGTATCGCGAACAAGATCTGCTTCATAAGTGGATTCCGTTCCAAGGTTGCGTTAGGCAATAACTGCGCACAGTGTAACCTACGCTCCGCAGGAGATGATACGAGCCGTCGCACGGCCTCTTGGTCGGTGTATCATCGCTAAGAACGATCGTAGCCATAGGAGACTCTCGAAGTGAACAGAAAAACCTTTTTCGTCTGCACCGCCGTTATCGGCCTTTCGTTATCAACTCTTGTTCCTGTCGTCCACAGCCAAGAGGTTGCCTCCGGCGTACACCGGACACCCGACGAGCGTTTTGCCGGAATCGACGAATATCCTTTCGAACCGCATTACATAAACGTGAATGGCCTCCGCATGCACTACGTTGACGAAGGCACAGGCGCGGCAGGTACGATGATCTTGCTGCACGGTGAACCGGTCTGGAGTTATATGTATCGCAAAGCGATTCCGGAGCTAGCTGCGGCAGGCTATCGCGTGATTGCACCGGACAACATCGGCTTTGGGAAGAGTGACAAGGTCATAGATCTCGACTGGTACACCCTCGACCATCATGTCGAGACGCTTGAAATTCTCATGGAAGAGCTAGATCTTCAAAATATTACGATTGTCGTGAATGACTGGGGCGGACCAAATGGGTTAATCCTCGCCACGGAACATTCTGAGAGATTCGACCGCCTAGTCATTTTGAACACGTGGCTTCATCATGAAGGTTATGAATACACTGACGCCCTCCGAGCGTGGAATGTGCGTTCTCAGCAGATCGATTTCTCTAACCGACCTGGCGCTGAGGGGTCGGCAGTGCAAGCTCCTTTTGATAGCCAAGATGCGGTCGCAGGCGCCCTGCGATGGCCCTGGATGCTACCGTTTGAGCAACCGGAAGCGGGCAACGCCACTCGTCAGGAACACGCCTTTACCGCGCTCGCTTCCTGGAATAAACCCGCACATGTGATTTTCGGCGAAGATGACCCAATCTTTCCACCGGAATGGGGACGCGAGTTTGCGGCTCATATCCCAGGTGCCACGCTCACGATTGTGCCAAACGAGGGACATCGCCCGTTATTGCTGACCGGCGGTGCCGGTGGGTGCCAGACCAATCCAGATTGCAGCACGGAGAACCGCGGCGATGAATTTGCCGCCTTGGTTCTGCGATTGATTTCTGAAGAATAGATTCCGCGAGCACGAGATGGCTGTCCGTATAGAGAACAATGGTCCGGTGAGGACCGTTATCCATAGTCGCGCCGCAGCTCGAAACGCAATGGACCCGGCATCAGCCGATGCCCTAACCCAGGCATTTCTCGATTTTGAGGCGGACGACACCGCCTCCGTCGCTGTTCTCTGGGGCGAGGGCGGGGCCTTTTGTTCCGGTTGGGACCTCAAATATGTCTCCCAAGTCTCGCCTGAAGAGCTGGAACAAGAATTGGCATTTCCGGAGGTCGACCCGACTGATCCGAACGACATTCCCAGAGGCCCACTCGGACCAACCCGCCTGGTGCTCTCGAAGCCCGTGATTGCGGCGGTCGCTGGTCCAGCCGTGGCTGGCGGAATGGAGCTGGCGCTCTGGTGTGACATTCGAATCATGGAACAAAGTGCCTATCTCGGCGTCTACTGTCGGCGATGGGGTGTACCGCTGATCGATGGCGGCACTGTCCGTTTACCCCGACTCGTCGGCCAAGGACGAGCATTAGAGATCATTCTGACTGGTCGTAAAGTCCCCGCCGAAGAATGTGTCCAAATCGGAGCATGTGAGTCGCTCGTGCCCGACGGAACGAGTCGTGTTGCCGCCGAGGCGATGGCCCAAGAGATTGCCCGGTTCCCTCAGGTCTGCGTCCGGGCAGATCGTTACTCGACCATTGCTCAGCATGGACGCTCCGTCCGTGAGGCGATGAAACAGGAATGGCGCAGCGGGCAGGCTCCGATGCGCCATGATGCGGTCAAAGGCGCGTCTCGTTTTTCAGAGGGATTAGGCAGACACGGCGATTACAAGAAAATCTGAAATATCAACGACCCTCTAGCGGTCACCGCTTCGATCATTATCCCTGCAGATCCTGTCCGTCACACTGGCCGTAAAGAGATCACCACTCACATTGACAGCACTTCGAGACATATCAAGTAGACGATCCATAGGTAGGATAATTCCGATGACTCCAGGAGGAATACCAAACATCACGAGTACATCTTGAATCACCTTTACGCTTCCACCAGGCACTCCTGGAGTGCCAATGGAGTACAAGACCACCAACACCGCGACGCTCAGAAGCGTGCCCGCCGTAATCGTAACGCCTGCGACATGGCCGAATAGGCTCATCAGAAACACTAATGCCATCACTTGATAGACACTCGTGCCGTCCATATTGACGGTCGCTCCGAGCGGCACTGTGGTTCGGGCAATCTCAGGAGCGACACCAAAACCATCCTCTGCGGCCTTCATGGTATAGGGCATTGCTACGGATGAACTCGCTGTTGAAAACGTGATCAACAGTGGCGCACGGGCAGCTCGGCCTATCTGGGAAATCGTCATCCGACGAATGATCTTGGTGCCAATTGCGTAGACAACCATCAATGTTGTTAGACCGAGAAAAATTACAAGGGCAAAACCAATAATCGCGAACATGGCTTGGACGCTCTGTTGTTTCACGATAGCGTCGAACATGAAGCCGAATGTCGCGAGTGGCACGAGCACCATGGTCCACGATAGCAATCGCAGAAACAGTCCCATTCCAAACTCGGCAATTTGGACCACCAGTCGCGCACCGGTGACCAGAGAACCATCGGTCATATTCATAATCGCGAGGGTTCCCACCCCCGCGGCTACCGCTATTGAGATGATCTGAAGAAGATTACCTTCGAGAAACGGGGCAAGCAGATTTCCCCGCGGAACGAGTTCTCCGAGGATCGACAGGAGACTCGGCGTTCCACTTGAACTGGGAATGTCACCAGCGCTTGCGAGAGTAACTTCGATCAACCGCGGATCAATAAGCGACACTGCAAATGGCATGAGCCCCTTCGCCAATAAGGCGCCCAAGGTAACAGCGAATATCGTTGTGCAGGCGTATGTCGCGATTGCCGTCAAGCCGACTCGCCTGACGGAGCCGAGATCCGTGTTACTCACGATACCCACAAAAACCGAAAACGCGACAACGGGCGGGACCAAGAGATTAATAAAGGTTAAAAATACTCCTCCAAATCTCACTGTGAATTGATTTAAGTTTGTTGCCGCCGCAGGAAATAGTTGAAGATCAAACGCTAGAAAACCAACGAATGGGGCCAGCAACATAGCACCAAGTGCTTGCTTCCATAATTGTGCTGCAATCATCCAGCGCACAATGACGAACAGTTGCTCAGGAAAACCGCCGATCACACCGATTAGAGGATTTGTCTTTTCATTCGGCACTGAAGAGCACCCCGTTCCTTAAAACTTAGTGAATCCACGTAACCGTCGTCTGAAAACTAGAACTCGACGACCAAGCGGACCATCCCTTGCTGCAATCGACGCAGTGTGTCATAAACTTCTGCCTACGTCCGCTGTGGACTCCCGTATGTATTGGTGATCCAATGACTACGAACCCTAGATTTCTCCTCATTTTCGCCCATCCCGATGACGAAACGTTTGTCGCTGCCGGATTAATCTGTCGTTACGGTGCCGCTGGCGCGTCGTTTACTGTTGTCAGTGCAACACGCGGAGATGCCGGCGGCCTAGGTGACCCGCCCCTGTGTACTCGTGAAGCTTTACCCGAACGACGCGAAGATGAACTGCGACAAGCCGCCGCGTCATTAGGAATTCACCACATTCACATACTCAATTATCGGGACAAGCGTCTGAGCGACGCTTCAGTATCGACAATTCGCACAGAGTTGGTCGATATTATCTGCACACATCGCCCTCACGTCGTCGTCACTTTTGACCCAAGCGGCATGAATGGACACCCAGACCACGTCGCAATCTCCAGATTTACAATGGACGCCGTCTCAATGGCCCGTAAGCCACGCAGTTTGTCAGGCTCGATCAAACCCTATTCGGTGCAACGGGTTCTTTGGACGAGTTCGATCGTGCCTTGGGAGACGACACAAACAGTTGATTTACGCACTGCACCAGGAGTTGATTTCCTCCTCGACGTCAGCGCCCATAAGGAAACGAAGGCCGCGGCACTCAGGCTCTATCAGACCCAACATGTGCCCATCACGAGGTGCTTTTTCAGCAAGAGAGACGTAGACGAGATTCTCAGTCGAGAAACATTTCGGCAGGCGTACGGGCCTGCGCTTGACCACGTGCCCTGCGATGACGTCTTAACCGGAATCAACTTGAATACCTAGGTCTCCCCAGGTCCGGAGTAAAGCGGACGGTGTTCAACTACCCCGCGGCAACGTACACCTGTTCTGATGAAGTTTACGGTGCAGCACACGGCACACTACTCAATGCAAGCTGCGGCCGATGCGAGTGGTCTGAACGTTTTTAGACCACTCGCATCGAGATCGCTTTCAGCTATTTCAATTTTGAATAATCGGTTGCACTCATCATGAACACATCGGCCGAAATAGGCACCTCGTACTTCTCTCGTAAAGCGTGCCACTCCGGATCGGCTCGAAACGCGGCCCAGACTTCTTCGCGATGAGCGCGGTCTCGATAACTTAGCATCCACACGAGAGTATTGGGATTATCGAGGTTTTGCCACACGGCAAGAATCTCGGCGCCGTGATTCTCGAAAATCTCGACCTCTTTTTCTCGGAAACGCTGGTGCAGGTTATCAATCCCACCCTTCCCGTTCATCTCCGGTTCGGCTGTATACATCCGAAGCTCGAAGCAGCGGGAATTTGCCGCGACGTTACCTCCGACATCAGATGCCAAATCATTAGCCGGGCCGCAAGGAGCGGGCGTGTCTTGGGCATTCGCTGTTCCAGTCATCATGAAGGTCATCACTGCCACAAACAATAGTCTCTTCATCTCAATCTCTCCCTGTCTCAGTATGTTGCCAAGTTCTCCGCGATTTCTACATTACCCCTTAACGCTGCCGCCGACCTGGGTTAATGTGCCCCGTTCCGTTGGGCGACCATTCCTCAACCAGTCTCTCTGCTATGGCCAACTGCTGCTCCGTCATTCTGCGCTCCAACGTTGTCAACTGTTCGAGAGCCGAGCCACGCCGGGACCCGGTCAACTTTGATGACGCTAAGGTTAACCACATATGCGCTCGCCCATCGTCCTGTGACACACCGCGCCCGCGCGCGTACATTGCGCCCAAATACAGTTGAGCGTCTGCCAGTCCCTGTTGTGCCGCCAACGTATACCAAGTCGCTGCCTCGGTTTCATCCGTCGGCCCGATCGTTCCACTTAAATAGATATCGCCCAGTGAGTTCTGCGCCAACGCAAATCCCTGTTCCGCGGCCATGCGCATCCACTGCACGCCCTCGTTCACGCTCTGAGGAACGCCACGGCCAACTAGATACAGTTCACCAAGCATCGCTTGGGCATTAGCGTGCCCTTGGTTCGCCGCCAAGCGAAACCATCGAGCGGCATTTTGATCATCCTGCGGCAGACCCTGCCCAAAAAGAGCATTGAATCCTAGGTTCACTTGTGCGTCGGGGAAACCCTGGTCGGCCGCCAAGCGAAACCATCGTACCGCTTCCACATAGTCTCTTGGCACTCCATCCCCTGAATCGTACATGTCGCCAAGCGCGTTCTGCGCCTGCATCTCGCCGCGAGTGGCTCTCCTTCTCAGGTCATTCAGCTCGTCCGTCTGAGCCGCCGCCTGAGCAAGCCAAACAGTGAATCCCACCAACACCATTCCACGACGCCACATCGGATTCATTTCACCATCTCTCCACTGCGGTGACCTATGCGGAGTGCTTCACTGGGCCACCGGACTCACTGACACTGCCCGTGGCATGCTCTGATTCATTCAATCGAGGATCACTCAGCTTGCTCTTAAGCTCGATGGCCAGACATGTGATTTCTAATCAGGAATTAGTCGTGGTACAAACTTCGTAACTCCCTGAACCGGGCCCACCTCTCCAGCGTAGACATTTCCTTCACTATCCGCTGTCACACCTTCACCCATGGAGCCAACGCCACCCATTCCAGACGGTCGTTCCGAAACGTGTTCCCGCACGAAATACCATACTTCTCCGGTGCTTGCACTGCCGACGCGTAGTCCCTTT
>CAZWIL010000060.1:0-11731 GCA_964634175.1 uncultured Vicinamibacteraceae bacterium | reverse complement strand
GAAACGAAATTTTCGTAAATGCTTTCAATGAGCGAGACCGCGTTCCGGTCTCTATCGACGACCGTGAGATACACCGTCTCGCTATGCTCGTAAGGGTTTCCCTCAGTCGCGACACTCGCTTGATTCGGGTCAATTAAAGTCCGTCTCGCCGCACCATATGATTTTGAGATCAACTCGGCAATCGGCAGCGAATTTGTGTTTGGGTCACTAACAAACGTGTCGCGATCGGCGAATGCGAGCTTCTTGGCCTCTGTGATGAGATGGAGCGTGTCGGCAGTGTTGTGCCCCATGGCCGTGATGTCAAACCCTTCCAAGATGTTCAACATCATTAACGCGATGATTCCTTGACTGTTAGGAGGCAGCTCCCACACGTCATAGCCTCGGTAACTGGTTGTGACAGGGTCTACCCACTCGGAGGTGTGGTCTTCGAAATCCGCCATTGTGAAATAGCCGCCGTTTGCTTCACTGAACGCAACGATCCTTCTCGCAATGTCACCACGATAAAAGGCATCACGGCCGCCAAGTGCAATAGTTTCATAGGTGGCGGCTAGGGAAGGATTCTTGAAGAGTTCCCCGACTTCTGGCGGGCGTCCATTGGGCAAATACGTGTCAGCCGAATCGGGCCAGCGCGCCAACGCGTTAGCCGCGCCTCGCCATTGGCGCTGGATGATTTCGCTGACCGGAAAACCAGTTCGAGCATAAGAGATCGCCGGATTCAATAATTCTGAGAAGGTCATCGTTCCGAAACGCTGCAGTAGTTCGTTCCAGCCATCTACGGCACCGGGAACTGTCCAGGTCAGCGGTCCATCGGTAGGCACTTCTGTCAACCCTTGGCGAGAAAATACGTTTCGGCTGATCGCATAAGGTGCCCGACCTGTCGCGTTCAAAGCGTAGAGTTGCTCATCCTCAGCACTCCACACTATGGCAAAGAGGTCACCGCCAATCCCATTCATGTTGGGTTCGACCAGTCCCAGCATCGCGTTTACCGCTACCGCGGCATCGATGGCATTCCCGCCTGCTTTGAGGATGTCGAGGCCAACTTGAGCTGCAAGGGGTTGGCTGGCCGCCACCATTCCGTTGGGGCTTATGACTGCTGATCGACTGGAATGTGGGCTGCGAGCTGGGCGGCTGTAACCATGGCTCAGGGGACCGTCGGTTATCGTCGCATTTGTTTGTGCACCGACCGGAGCCACAATACTGCCAGTGAGCACTGCGACACTAATAATGAGTATCCCACCGATCTTTCGCATTACGTTTCTCCTCGGAAGGCGATTTTAGTCTGAGACGATAATACCGCGTGTGGTGCTGGGGATGAAGTAGAACAAGCCTTCACGATGGCAGTCGATCGAGAATGGCTTGAGTCATTTGTGAGCAGGATACGGGCGTTGTTGTTTGAGTAAGGTCGGCAGTGCGCAGTCCCGCGGCAAGCGTTTGACTGATTGCGGTTTCAATGGTGTCAGCCTCATCGTTGAGCTCAAGCGCGTGCCGTAGCAGCATCGCGGCCGATGCGATAGCAGCAACTGGATTAGCCCGGTCCTGTCCTGCAATATCAGGTGCTGAGCCGTGTACTGGCTCGAACAATCCTCCTTTACCTCCGACGCTAGCGGACGGAAGTAAACCCAACGATCCAACGACTGCGCCGGCTTCGTCTGACAGGATGTCCCCGAAAAGATTGCCGGCTAACAAGACATCAAATTTTTGCGGATGGGTCACCAAAAGCAACGCGCAGGAATCAACTAACTGATGCTCCAAGGTTACGTCTGGGTAATCCGCAGCGACGTCGATGACAACTTCTCGCCAAAATCTTGAAACTTCAAGAACGTTCGCTTTGTCGACCGATGTAACAAGGCCGTTCCGCTGACGGGCACTGTCGAATGCAATCCTCGCTATGCGCTCAATTTCCATCCGAGAGTACTTCATTGTGTTGAAGGCAGTAAGTCCATCGTCTGACCGACCTCTTGGTTCTGCGTAGTACAACCCACCTGTCAGTTCGCGGATAATCAGGAGATCGAGTCCTGTAATGAGCTCAGGTTTGAGAGAGCTTCCTTCTTCAAGACCAGGCCAAACTTTGGCTGGGCGAAGATTGGCAAAGACCCCGAGTTCTTGGCGTAATTGCAACAGCGCCGTTTCAGGTCGTCTGTCGCCAGGTGCTTGGTCAAACTCAGGGTCTCCGACTGCACCTAACAACACTGCATCCGCCGCAACACAGGCGTCTCTGGTTTCACTCGGGAGCGGTTGGTCTCCCGCCCGGAGCGCCACACCGCCGATCGGATACTTCGCAAGGGCGAGCGAGTGGTTGTAGTGTTCCGCGATAGCTGTAAGGACTGCTTCGGCCGCTGCCACGACCTCTGGACCGATACCGTCGCCAGGGAGAAGTGCGATAGTGGCTTTCATGAACAGTTGGAAACTATATCGGAAGTGGGGCTACAGGCCGTTTAACCCATCAGCCCGATCAACCGTGCGCCGATCGCGACACTAGTCCAGATTCCAAGGGACATCAGGCCGACAATCTTGGGCCAGTATGGACCCAGTTGAGCTTCGTCCGCCAGAATGGCTCGACGACGCACAGTAAACGTAAAGATGATACCGAAAAGCATGGCTTCGGCCTTCCACCAGAAAAATGGGCTGTAGTACTGCTTTAACGCGGTAGAGGTGAGAGATGGGAGGCCCGTGATCAAGAGAACGATAAACCCGCCAATCAGCCACGGTTGCGCGTCACGTGCGATATCAGCCAAGGGTCTACTTGTGAGTCCGCGTCCCAGCAACCGCATGTCAACGATCGCCAGTGATCCAACAAAGACGGCAACGGCGACGAGGTGAATTACCTGCACGATTGGCGCTGCCCAAGTGTGACTCAGAACATACTGGCTAAGGGGAATTCCCCCCATCCACTGAAAGAACGGTAATAAATCCATGAGGTCACATCCTAATCAAGGCCAAGGTCAAGCCACCATTGTGGGACGAGTGCACTGTAGGCAATCATGCGTCCAGAGATAATGATGGTTGCCCAGAGCACGAGCGACAGAAAACCAGCCACCCTAGCTTTGTAAGGCACCACACCCGAAAAATCCCAAGAGACCCACGATCGGGCATCAGCCAGTTTGGTTTCAAGTTTTTCGAGGGCTTCTTTATAAATGGTCATATGAAATGCGACCGCGTTCACGGCCGCAAGAAGCATAAGTAACATCTTTAGCCAGAACCAAAAGTTCGGATAGAAGCGCATGGGATCGCCGTAAAATAACAGCCCACCAGTCGAGAAGCTGATCACCATGGTCGACATTTGCCACGGGAAGAGGCGCTTCTGTGTTTGCACCAATGGTGTGCTGAGATTACCAATGCCGGCGAGGCGCAGGTCCATCATGATGACGAGTCCGGCGAACCACGAGGTGCTAATGACGTGCGAGGTTAATAACCACGGATAGACGTTGTAGGCCTCGCGAAGAGCGATACTACTTGACAGTTCGCTGAGCCATTCGAATGCAAATCGGAAGGACATTCCTTGCTATCTCCAGAAAACCATTACTGGTCGACCTACCAAGCTTATTGGCAGCGCGGTTCCTGTCTGCTGTCGGGACCGTCGCGGTAGGTCCTATGGCAATGCGAACACGATTCGACGATGAAATTAACCGCAAAAGAGGCGGCGTCGTAATCTTGGTTGCGCGCAGCCTCGAGCACCGTGACTGCTGATTCTTCGAGGAGCCTGGCACCTTCAATATAGTCCGCTTGGTCGACTGGCGCCGGCATGCCATTGTCGCACAGGCGACCTTCGATCATCGCGAGCTTGGCGCTGTCAGCGAGAGCTACCGCAGCGCCCTCGACGTCTGGCCAGCCTCGGTAGACTCCCCCGAAGCGAGCGGTCGCTGGTCCAACGAGAGCGGCTACGGCCTCGCGGAGTTCGGAACTCATCTCCGGCAGCTCAGAGCCTGGCGCCTGCGACTGGAGATCAAACAACTTATTGGAATTTGGAAACATGATGCCGCGCATAAGCTGGGCGAGAGTCCCGATCGGTTCGTCGGATGGAGCTTGTGCATGGGTCGCGCCCACGAAGCTCAAGACCAGAAACGAAGCTACGATCACTCTGCAGATTTTCATATTCTCACCTCATTATCGCTACACCGCGGTAAGTCTTATAAGTTACAGCGAGAGACTACACTAGAGGACTGACCGAGGCAACTGGACAGATGTATTGGGTGTACCGAGTAGCCGGCGATGAAGATAATGCGCTGCACCATATACCGAGGAGTGGTTCGCGTGTCATGATGAGTTCCAGTAGCTACGCTGGTTCCAAGGCAACTCAAGGAATACGGTGATTCATGTTCCAGGGAAAAACGTTCAAAGTCGTGCTGTGGACTGCGCTAGTAACAGCGATTGTTACGTGTTCGGCAGAAGGTCAAACAGCCGTCTCGACGATTATCGGTTCAGGACAGCCTGGAAATTCTGATCGCGAGGTGAACAACCCCTACGGTGTCGTCATTGGACCCGATGGAGCGCTCTATTTCTGCGACCTCGACAATCAGATGGTTCGCCGAGTTGACCTCGTGTCCGGCGCCACGACGGTGGTAGCGGGCAACGGGACTAGAGGTTATGAGGGTGACGGAGGGTTGGCGACAGCAGCCTCACTGAATATGCCCCATGAGATCCAATTTCACCCAGATGGCGACCTTTACATTGTGGAGCGCGACAGCCATGTCGTTCGGAGGGTAGCGGCAACAACAGGCATCATTTCGACGGTGGCAGGTACTGGCGTCGAGGGGTTTAGTGGCGACGGTGGCCCGGCCCGAACCGCTCAGCTTCGCCGTCCCCACAGCATCGTATTTACTTCAACTGGGGACCTGCTGATTTGTGACATTGGCAACCATCGAATCCGGCACGTGGATGTCGCCACTGGTGTAATCAGCACCTTTGGTGGGACGGGTGAACGTGGCCCAACACCGGATGGGGCGCCGCTTGAAGGCACGCCTCTCAATGGACCACGGGCGATGGCGTTGGATCCGGAGGGCTCTTTGTTCTTGGCACTTCGGGAGGGTAATGCAATCTATCGGATTGATCTTGAGACCCAAACAATTCACCATGTGGCGGGTACAGGTGAACAGGGTTATTCCGGTGACGGTGCGGCCGCGGTGCAAGCGACCCTTGCAGGACCAAAGGGATTGGCGTACGACAAGCGGCAACTTTATGTGGCGGATACGGAGAATCATGTCATTCGCCGCGTCGATCTTGATACGGGTGTCATAAGCACGGTACTTGGTACCGGCCAGCGCGGAGATGGACCTGAACCGGACCCGCTGCTGTGCAGGATGAATAGGCCGCACGGTGTGTTTGTGGACTCTGAAGGGCGGTTGCTCGTCGGAGATAGCGAAGCGCATCGGATTCGTCGTCTAGAGTGATATGTGCTGGACATCGTCGCGATTGATTTCCGTGAGTGTGAGGACGGCTAGATTGGGAGAGTGATCATGCAGACTCGTTTAATGGTTGCCGTTTGTGTCGCGTTGGCTGTGTTCGTGGGAGTGTCGTCACTAGGTGCCCAGGGTGAACGTTTTCGCCTCGTCACCGACGCTATGCTGCAAGACCCAGACCCAGCGGATTGGCTGAACTGGCGACGGACATTGGATGGTTGGGGCTATAGCCCGCTTGACGAAATTACCACTGAGAATGCTGGGAATCTCCAGCTTGCTTGGAGTTGGGGATTGGCAGAAGGTTCACAACAGACAACGCCGTTGGTTTATGACGGCGTTATGTACCTGGCAAATCCGGGTGCTATCGTGCAGGCCCTTGACGCGGCCACGGGAGACCTGATCTGGGAATATCGCCGAGGAGAGCAGTCCGAGCATCGAAGTGTGGGTGGTCCCGGCCCAGGACGGATGCATCGAAATATTGCGATCTATCAGAACAAGATATATCTGAACACCAGTGATGCTCATATCGTGGCTATTGATGCACGCTCGGGTGAAGAAATATGGTCGACCGATGTTGGTGGTGGTGTGGGATACCAATACTCAAGTGGGTCCATTGTGGCAGATGGACGCATTGTGTCTGGCCTAACCGGTTGTGGCCAATACCGTGACGACACCTGCTATATCGTTGCTCTGGATGCGGAGTCCGGTCGTGAGGTATGGCGAACGTCGACGATTGCTCGTCCAGGAGAAGCCGGTGGCGATAGTTGGGGCGACCTACCGGTGATGTTTCGTGCTGGGAGTGATGCCTGGATTCCAGGAAGTTATGACCATCGAACCCGGACGATCTTTTTTGGAACCGCCCAGGCGAAACCGTGGGCGCGTGCCGTACGGGGAACGGATGGCGACGCGCTGTATACGAACTCGACACTGGCTCTTGACCCGGACACGGGAGCATTGAAGTGGTATTACCAGCATCTTCCTGGTGAAACCCATGATATGGACGAAGTCTTTGAGCGCATTCTCGTCGACATCGATGGAGAGAGGTCGGTGTTTAGCATGGGGAAGATAGCCGTGTTGTGGGACTTGGATGCCGAGACCGGACGTTTCAAGGCCGCACACGATCTTGGCTACCAAACACTCGTGGACATTGAGCCATCGACTGGCCAAGTGACCTATCGCGAGGACATGATTCCGAAAATTGGCGAAGAGATATTTTGGTGTCCCAGCACGTCTGGTTTCAAGAGTTGGCGTGCGATGTCGTACCACCCGGAAACGGAAGCATTTTATATCCCTGTCACATTGAATTGCGAGACCGCGGTATTCGGTCCGGTTGAGAAACGGCCTGGCGGTGGGGGAACGGGACCGGTACGAAGAACGAATCACGTGCACCCGGACAGTCCGGAACATCTCGGTGAATTTTTAGCGATGAGTGCACGAACGGGTGAAGTGCTCTGGCGCCATCGAGTTCGAACGCCGATCAACACGGCTGCCCTAACCACCGGCGGAGGATTGGCGGTTGCGGGTGACTGGGACCGCCACTTATACGTCTATGATGCTTTCGATGGAGAGGTTCTGTGGCAGACACGTTTGCCAACCTCCGTCCAGGGCTATCCCATTACCTATGCGGTCGAAGGAAAGCAGTATCTTGCGGTGCCCGTAGGCGGTGGCGGTGGCAGTTGGACTTCTTCGATTCCGATTCAGTTGACACCTGAGAAACGCCGTCCGGTGGGTGCGAACGGCATTTTTGTTTTCGCACTGCCTGATGAGTAATTCAGACTGTGCCCGGTGAGTGAGTCGGTCGGACCTCTCGAACCACGTCTCGCAGGCGCTATCTGTGCTCGACCACGGCAACGCCCCACGGTCGTTCGCCCACGGCTATGGTTTCGAGCACTTCCATGGTTGCTGTGTCGACGACAGAAACATCGTTCGAAGGTCCATTGGCAGTATACAAACGTGAACCATCTGGGCTTAAAGCGATTCCCCACGGGCGTGTCCCGACAGTGACAGAGCTGACCGTAGAGCCAGTAGTTGAATTGAGAGCCACGACCGTTCCGCCTCGTCCCGTCGCAACATACACTAAGGCTCCGTCTGGAGAGACCGCAACACCCATCGGTCTCGAAGGGTCCCCCGGTACGCCAATAGTGTTAATTACTGCATGGCTTGAAGTGTCGACAACAGATACCGAACCACCATTTTCAGCGGTGACGTAAGCACGGGTGCCGTCAGGGGAAAATGCCGATGTGCGTGGTCGCGGTCCCACCTCGCACTGTTTGATGACTTGACTGCTCTCGACGTCGATAACGGAGACTTGATTATGTTCCTCCGATGTGACGTAAACAACGCTACCATCTGGACTGGTAGTGACGCCCTCAGGCTCATCGCCGACTTCCAGTACCGCCAGAATGTCCCCGGTCTCGATATCAACGACGCTGGCGGTTCCCATGTCCTCGTTAGCAACGTATAGACGCGACCCGTCACGATTTAAAGCGACTTGCTCAGGGTCCGTTCCACCCTTGATCACTCTGTTCACCTGTCCCGTCGCAAGGTCCACGACGCCAATACCATCTGCTGTTCTGTCCGGTGGTGGAAGTGTGCTCTCGTCAATTCCTGGTGGTGCGGGAGGGGAGCCACTCAGAGCGACGAACAGTTGTTGTCCATCCGGACTCGCCTTGATCCCCCGTGGGCGCTTGCCGAGTGGTAGTGTCGCGGTGACTTCATGAGTATCACCCGCGATAAACGTCACGTCGCCGGATCCTTCGTTGGTGACGTAGACCCAGTAGGGCGGTGGTGCAGTCCGCGAGGGGGTTGCCTCAATTAACTCGTCTGATAGGGGCGGTTCAGACGTGTCATTGCTACAGCCGATGAGAGACGCGGTGATGCAGAGTAGGTTAATCTGAAAGAACCAAGTGTTTCGCATGGCAACTCCAAAAGCAAAGAAAGTGCTCCGCCCATGTTAGGGACAAGGAGGCGGCCCGTCAAAGTGCATGTTTTTGAAGTGACTGAGATGGGCGCCATCGTGCAACGCGGGAAGCCTGCAGCACTGTCCACAATAGTGAGATCTACCCAAGCGAAACGATACTGTCAGTCGGTCATTTGTAAAGTGCAGAGTCTCAACAAAAGCATTTTTTCTTGCGATTCGGTCACATTCAGTGGCACGCTGTCATAAGGAGTTGCTTAACTGAGGAGGAAGAAGCCGATGCGAAATCGTGGCCGTAATAAGCGTTTCGTTTTTGCCGCGGCCGGAGTTTTAACGATCGTGGCGCTCGGGGTGGGGCAATCGATCGTGGACGATGTGGCTGTTGCGGAAGCTCAAGGCAAACAAGCGCCCATGTTTGAGGTGGATCCCTTTTGGCCTAGACCATTGCCGAACCACTGGTTGTTGGGATCGGCCATCGGCGTTGAGGTTGATGAGCGAGATCATGTCTGGATTGTTCACCGTGGCACGGTAGAAACACTTGGTGCTAACGAGATTCCGGCGTCGCTTGACCCTCCACGAGCGGAGGCGTGTTGCGTGCCTGCCCCGCCGGTGCTTGAGTTTGACCCGCAGGGCAACATAGTTGGTAGTTGGGGCGGACCTGGCAACGGCTACACTTGGCCGTCGTCCAATCATGGGATCACACTCGACCATCTGGACAATGTGTGGATTGGTGGGAATGGTCAAGGGGACTCTCACGTCCTCAAGTTCACTCGCGATGGACGGTTTCTTCTTGAAGTCGGCGATCCTGGAATGGGCGTGGATAGTAACAGTGAAACTCACTATTCGCGAGTGGCCAAGATCAGCATCGATAGTGACGCGAACGAAGCGTATTTTGCCGACGGATATGGCAACCGTCGCGTTGCCGTGGTCGATATGACTACCGGTGAGCTGAAGCGGTTTTGGGGTGCGTACGGAAATCAGCCCGATGACGGTGAGTTGGGTCGTTACAATCCAGATGCGACACCCGCACAACAGTTTCGGAGTCCCGTGCATTGTGCCGAAGTTTCGAATTCTGGTTTGATTTATGTCTGCGACCGCCAAGGTGACCGAATTCAGGTCTTTGAGAAGGATGGAACATTCGTGGACGAGGTGTTTATCGCTAAAACCACGCTGGGGTCTGGAACTGTGTGGGATCTTGATTTTTCGCCTGATGAGAATCAGCGCTATCTCTATGTGGCTGACGGCGTGAATGAGAAAGTCTATATCGTAGAAAGAGAATCACTTGAACTGCTTACCAGTTTCGGTGATGGTGGCCGTCAGGCTGGTGCTTTCTATGGCGTGCATAGCATCGCAACTGACTCGGCGGGGAATATTTATACCACCGAGACCTACGAAGGTAAGCGACTTCAGAAATTTGTGTATAAGGGTATGGGGCCCGTCACAGCGCGTGATCAGGGCGTTGTCTGGCCGGTGCAGTAGCCGGCAGTAGTGAGCTTAGACATCGAGTCGTCATCGACTATGCGTCGGTGGCGACTTTTTCGTTGGGTTATCGGAATCCTTGCCATCCTGTTAACAGACAGCACTTGACCAAACCGCGTGTGAGAATCTTGTTTGCAGTCGTTGAGGTCTGTTCGTGATCAGAGAACCCGAGCAATTGAATGAAGTGCGTCCCGTCCTTGAGGCGATCAACGTTTATAAGAGTTATCGGCGTGGAGACCACGTGGTCACTGCACTCAGCGGTGTGACTGTGACGGTTTCTGCCGGTGAACGTGTGGCTGTCATGGGACCGTCTGGCTGTGGAAAGTCGACACTGTTACATTTATGTGGAGCCATGGATCGTCCTAGTAGCGGTGAGATTCATCTGGACGGACAGCGGCTATGTACTCTTGATGACGATCAATTGACACGGTTACGCCGAAGGCAAGTGGGATTTGTGTTCCAGTCATTTAATCTGCTGCCGACATTAACGATTGCGCAAAATATAGGACTTCCGTTATTGCTGTCGGGTTCGAGTGAGGACGAGGCCCGGACCGCTGCGAAAGAATTGGCGGAACGCGTTGGCCTGACACGCCGACTGGATCACTTACCGCAACAGCTATCGGGTGGAGAAGTTCAGCGGGCAGCTATCGTCCGAGCGGTCATTCACGAACCGACTGTGCTCATTGCCGATGAGCCGACCGGGAACCTCGATTCTGATAATGGGCAACGAATTCTCGAACTGCTTCTTCAACTAAACGAACAATCGAAGACCGCCATCATTGTGGCAACTCACGACGAGACTGTAGCTCGTCAGCTTGACAAGGTTGTCAGCCTGCGTGATGGACAGGTCCTTAATACCTCCTCGTGAATCTTTTCCGTTGGTTCATCATTCGGCATTTTCGCCACGAACGTCTTCGCACGATTGTTACGGTCAGCGGAGTGGCCATAGGTATCGCGGTAGTGTTGGCCATTCGCTTGTCGAATGCTTCATCGGTCCGAGGGTTTGAAGCGGCGCTGGAGTCGATTTCTGGACAGGTATCACTCGAGGTGATTAGTCCAGGAACCGGTGTCGAGGAGGGGCGCCTGAGTGAATTACAGTGGTTGAGTGACTTCGGTGCAGTGAGTCCAATCATTGATGGCGATGTGATGGTCCGCGCAGCTGACGGAGACGATGCTGCAGAGTTAGTGAGGGTGCTGGGCGTCGATATTCTTCGCGATCGACCATTTCGTGACTATCGGCTGGTCCATCAGGAGGCCAGCGCCGTTGCGAGAGCCCCACGCGTGACTACTCAGGCATTCTTGCAGCTGCTGACAGACTCTGACGCCATTGTTGTGACGCGGGCATTTGCTGAGCGTCACGGGCTAGATGTTGGTAGTGCTGTTGAAATGCTTGTGGGAGATCGTCGTGTTCCCTTGGTGGTCCGAGGACTGTTGGGTCGGTCCGGTCCGGGCCAGCTACCGAATGGAAATTTTGCGCTAATGGACATTGCGGCCGCTCAGCTTGCGCTGAGTCGTTTGGGTGCCGTTGATCGGGTCGACATTCAACTAGACAGTGATTGGGGAATCGACCAGGCCGAAGCCGCGATTAGTGCTCGCTTGCCAGCCGGTCTGTCCGTGCAGCGTCCCGCGCGCCGGAGCGCCCAGGTGGAAACAATGCTGGCGGCCTTTCATTTCAATTTATCGGCATTGTCGTATATCGCGTTATTGGTTGGTCTGTTTCTGGTCTACAACGCCGTTACGGTTTCGGTAATTACTCGCCGCGCTGAAATAGGGATGCTACGGGCTATCGGCACGCCACGAGGACGAATTCTTTCTCTGTTTCTCGGTGAGGCATTAATGATGGTCCTTGTTGGGTGCGCGATTGGTGTGCCCTTAGGGCAAGGGTTAGCGCAGCTTGCAGTGCGGTTGACTGCGTCTACGGTTAATACGTTCTGGGTGG
>CAZWIL010000059.1:7591-11817 GCA_964634175.1 uncultured Vicinamibacteraceae bacterium | reverse complement strand
CGTCTGTCATCGGCTCAAAACGTTCGAGAAGTTCTTCTGTCGCTGGATTTCTGGTCTCGATACCCACTAGGTCCTCTCTTTTTTATTCAAAGATGCCAGCCGACCCTGCCATGTGCAAGGCCTTTGTTTCAGGACAAGCGTGTGGTCGCGGCTGACAACCATTTTTAGTCTAGAACATCTATCACAACCGTCTGGATTCTTAAGAAAGCTTTGGTGCGTGAGGGTTAGTCAGCATTTGTGCCAAGGGAGTCTAAGTGGCTCATAATTTCTTTGACCACCTTTTCCGGTTGCTCTTGAATTAACCAGTGTCCAGCATCGAGTTCAACCTCCCGGTATGTTCCAGTTACGAACTGTGGTTGCGCTGCACGAACCTGAGCGCGCGTCCAGACCGCAAGGTCTCGGCTTCCGAAGAGATAGAGTACGGGCTGGGTGATGATTTCGGCAATCACTGGTGGAATGGATGGAATAGCGCGATACCAATTGAAAGCCGCTTGAAGGGCTCCGGGCTCCGAGAATAAGGATAAGTATTCATTGAGTTGCCCGGAGGGCATTGACACGTAGAGTCCGTTTCGCATGAGCGCAAAGTTCCCGGCGGTGAAGAACGTTTCCGCTATTCCGGACATTCGGAAGAACTGCATGTAGGCAGGCATGCCCCGATCTTTGTTCGCGACTTGGATAGCACTAGGGTGGGGAATCGAAAGGGCGACAAACGACCGGACTCGTTCAGGAGCGTGGCCCGTGGTTGCCCATCCCACGACGGCTCCCCAATCATGACCGACAAGGTCAAAGCGGTCAAAGCCGACGGCGTCTGCGACGGCCAAGAGATCTTCTGTCAGTTCTGCAACGCGATAGGCTTCGGTGCCAGCCGGGCGGGCCAGTGGGCTGTAACCTCGTTGATCGAATGCCACTACTCGGAAGCCAGCGTTCGCGGCGCGAGTAAGGAGGGGTTCCCACATCATCGATGTTTCGGGAAAGCCGTGCAGCAGGATTAAAGCTGGACCTTTTCCGTCCAGTCCAGCCACCCGTGCCCTGAAAGTCATTCCTCTCGCTTGAATTTGTACGAGTCCGGCAGGGAGCCCACCTGTAAGAACCGGTAGACGTTCTGCGGCCTGTGTGTAGCGGTAATCTGCGTCGAGGGATAGACGGGAACTGGCGAGTAGCACGACGAGCGCAAGAGCAATCAGTGCTGCAGCGGTCAGCATGATATTCCTGAGTCGGCAACGTAGAGTCATCGGTTTCCCCTGATGTGAAGATTCTGAGGTCCCCTGTTCGCCACCTTTTATTTACTGTCTAGGATCCGATTCCACCCGTCTACATGTTCTTTTTGCGCGGCAAGCAGTGGCGCCGGGTCGCCATCGATAGTAACGGTTGTCATTACGTCATCTTGTGTGATGCTGTCTACGATGTCTTGCCCTGAAGACACCTTGCCAAAAACAGAGTGGGCACCATCAAGATGAGGCGTTGGAACGTGAGTAATAAAGAACTGACTGCCGTTGGTGCTCGGGCCGGCATTTGCCATCGACAAGGTGCCAGGTGAGTCGTGTCGAAGTGACGGGCTAAATTCGTCAGCAAAGTTGTAGCCTGGGCCTCCTCGCCCAGTGCCAGTTGGATCGCCGCCTTGAATCATGAAGCCGGCGATAACGCGATGAAACTTTAGTCCATCGTAATATCCTCGTTGTGCCAGATTTATGAAGTTTGCTACCGTCAAAGGGGTTTCTTCGGGAGAGAGCTTGATTCGGATAACTCCTTTTTCAGTCGTAATCACAGCTGCGAGTTCGGTCGTGTCCGTGGACATTCAGGTTAACCTCCAGTTCATGTGTCGCGTGCGGTCGCGACTGTAGTCACTACTAAGCGTCTATGGGTTTACGTCGTCTAACAAACAGATTCTTTGTCGGTGCGTTCGAGCAACTATACTATCGAACCCATCGAAAGAAGATTTGCCGAAAATTGCTCGACCACGACTCATTCGACGGTCAGGGTTATCAGGTTGATGAGTTTGTAAACCACGTTAGTCAATATTTCGATTATCCGCAGGGGTTCTACACGACGGCGACTTCACCGGAATCGGTGTGCCTGAGAGAGGGGCTCCATCCCCGTAACACGATACCTGTTCCGGATGCGGCACAGATGCTGCTGTTTGACTCGCCTCTACCAACGGGGGACCCGACAAATGATCTTGTGCCGTTGAAGTTGTTCCGCAGCCCGGATACACGCTCTGACGTTTTGGTTCTCTTTGTCCCAGGGTGGGGGCGTGAAAATCAGCGAGTCGAGGACGAAATGGCGATTCGTCTTATGGCGCATGGCGTTGATGTGGGTCTGATGACCACGCCGTACCATTTGGCACGGACTCCTTCCGAGTCTTATAGCGGCGAATATTTCATTAGCGCCAATGTGTTTTGGACAATTTCAAATTTTCGCCAACTTGTGTCGGAGATCCGCGTGCTGATTCAACTGATGCGGAAACGCTATCGATATATTGGCCTGCTCGGTATGAGTAGCGGAGGATTTCAAACGGGACTGGCGGCAGTCTGCGAGGAGGTTGATTTTTTGTTCCCGCTCATCACAGGCTGTCGTTTGGGTAGCATCACGTGGAATGGTCTGATTACGCAGTACGTAAAACATGATCTTGAAGCGAAGGGGTTCGATGAACAGATGCTCAATCGTGTGTGGAGTATTACGGACCTCGAGATCCTAGGTCGTCATACGAAGGCCAAGAACATCAAACAGTATCTTGCACTCTTCGATACGGTTGTTCCGACTCGATACCAGGAAGACCTATGGAGTGTGTACGGAAAGCCTGCAAGATTTGATATGAAAAGCGGGCACTACAGTTCGTATTTTTATCTTGAAAACGTTATGGACGACATTGGGGCGGTAATTCAAGCTGAATGTTCCTGACTATACTCGTCAGCGAATCGATTCCCAACTACGATTGTTACTCGACATGCACAGCACTGCTTCAGATTCACGAGAAGTTCCTGTTTCTTCCGGTTGGTCGTTCATTACAACCACGAAGGCGTTGGAGGAAGCCTGCGATATTTGGGTGAAGACTGGCGTTATTGGACTGGACACCGAATTTTTCCGTGAGACCACGTATTTTCCTCGACCCGCGTTGATTCAAGTGGCCGGCGCCCAAGGAGTAAGTCTGATTGACCCGCTGGCGGTATCGGACCTTGATTCGCTGAAAGCCGTGTTGATGGAGCGGGCGGTTGTAAAAGTGATGCATGCCTGCGATGAGGATCTGGAGGTTCTCGAACTTGTTACTGGAGGGTCCGTCGAGAACGTGTTCGATACGCAATTGGCCGCTGCTTTTGCGGGGTACGGGTTTTCATTGGGGTATCAAAATCTTGTGGAACAACTATTTGGAATAGTTCTGGACAAGAATGAAACACGGTCCAATTGGCTCCGGCGCCCCTTGTCTTCAGCTCAGCTTCGTTACGCTGCGTTAGACGCAACATATCTTTTGCCGATGCACGATCGGCTTTTTCGAGAGATTGAGGCAACCGGACGTTCCGTCTGGCCTAATGAAGAGTTGGAGCACCGGCGACGTTCCCGTTCAGATGAAAATCTGTTGGACACGGTGTATCTCCGCGTTCGCGGGCGGGGAAGACTGACGTCGGAACAACGTAGCGTTCTGCGAGCGCTCTGTCAGTGGCGTGAAACCGAAGCCATGGTTCGGGACACGCCCCGAAGGCACTTGTTGTCCGACGGACTGTTAGTGAAACTTGCGGGCGTTGCCAGCACCGATGTTACGTCCCTGGAAGACGTACAAGGATTACCTGCGGACATTCGGACTCGTTACGGCCAATCACTTCTCGCGTGTATCGCGCAGGCGCGTTCGAGTGGTCCCCACCAACCCGACACCGTTGTGAACCTGAAGCCGTATTCAGACCAACTCGATCACTTGAAGTCCGTGGTTCAACGAATTGCTGAGACCCACAATTTGCCTCCAGAGCTTCTCGCTAACAAACGAATGCTCGAAGAGCTGGTTGTCAGCGTGGTGAACCAAGAGATGGTGCCGAGCAAGTTTCAAGGATGGCGATTTGAACTTGTTAGCCAGATGTTGCTGAAGAATATTCGGCCTTTAGATTAGCTGTGTAAGGTTCGATCGCGTTTTGCCGATGTCTACATTACGTCGAGACCCTGTCGCCAAGTATCTTGAGCGCTACGCAGAGCCAGAGGCCGTGCTTGGGTCACGGCTTAATCGGTTAACGCGGCATATCGTC
>CAZWIL010000059.1:0-7581 GCA_964634175.1 uncultured Vicinamibacteraceae bacterium | reverse complement strand
CCCGGCTCATGATGAGTCGGCAACATTTTTAAAAGGGATCCTTCCGAGTGTGTCCAGCGCGGCAGCAGCCGGCGAACGGGTCCTGTGTATTGTTGTGGTCAATGCAACTGACAGGCACGACGACAAGCTTCGCACGCGCAATCAAGTATTGGTCGACGCTTTGAAGAAATGTACCGCTGCCGACGCGATATGCGATGGTCGTGGTGACACTCCATGTTGGTACGGCAACGGAGTTGGGTTCGACCTTGTCGTTATTGATCGCAACTCTTCTGGACACCGGTTGCCTCGGCATGAGGGCGTTGGATTAGCGAGAAAGATAGGCGGCGATGTTGCTCTGGCTGCCATTCATACGGGTGCGAGTCAGGCTCGGCTCATTCATATGACCGATTGTGACGTTTGTCTACCGGCTGATTACTTTAAGGTCAGTGGACGACCGTCAATGTCAGCTCTAATTTATCGATTTATGCACGAACCATCGGGCGAGCCCGTCATCGATGAAGCACATGCTCGCTACGAAGCCTATTTGCGCTACTACATGCTCGGTCTACGCCACGCTGGTTCCCCATACGCTTTCCATGCGATTGGAAGTTGTATTGCCACTGGAGTAACTGCTTACGCGGGAGTGCGCGGTGTTCCGAAGCGTCAGGCGGGTGAAGATTTCTACTTGCTCAACAAACTTGCCAAGGTCGGGCGAATTGAGACCGCCGCGGGGTTGCCCATCCGGATTCGTGCACGACACTCGTTACGGGTTCCTTTTGGAACCGGTCGTTCGACTTATGACATCGCGAAAGACGTTGATGCCTACTGCATTTATGATCCAGCCATCTTTGACTTACTGAAGGCTTGGATTGGCGCACTTTCGTCGATTGAAGGGGTCGATCCGCATCGTGCTTACGATTGTGTGTGCTCCCAGGCGGAAGTAGGACTTGATACTAGTGAACAAGGTCGCCTCAAGAGAGCCTTAGCGGCGATTGGTGCTCCGAAGGCTCTGCATGAAGCGGCGGCACAGAGTAGGTCGTTCGCGGTTCGAAGAAAGTGTCTTCATGACTGGTTCGATGCTTTTCGGACTCTTAAGTTTGTGCACGCGCTTCGCGATTCTGGATATGTCGACATTGGATGGCGGCAGGCTATTACGCGGGCATCCTTCTGCAATGGGTTGGTTCGGGACGGCAATAGCGAAAACATCATGAACGGCGGCTCGTTTGAACTATGTCGTCGACTGGAGACACTCGAAATGGGAACTTAACGTTTCCGGGTTCTTCAACATAAAGATTGGTCGGGGGATAGTTGCTCAGTCAGCGGTATTTGAGGTACACAGATGGCTATGGTTCAGGCGTGGATTCCACGTTTGCGCTCAGTAAGTTATGAAACGACATCCAAGTTTGATTCCACTGTCGTGGGAACACCATGACGCGCTCGTTCTTGCCCAGGGACTCATGTTGGGCCGGTCAAAGGCGCCGCGGTCGAATTGGCCGACCGATCGACGGTTACAAGTTGACCGGGTTAGCGAGTTTTTTCAAAAGACATTTTTTGTGCATTTCGACGTTGAGGAGATCTACCTGTTTGCAAGGGTGACTGCGCGCATGCCAGACCAAGCAGCATTAATCGATGAACTCCGGAGTGACCATGAGCTCCTTCGTAGTCTCGTCGGCGAACTGTCAGGGGGCTGTTTGGATGACCTGGACCTCAAGTTACCCGCGCTCGGACGACTCATGACGGCACATATACGAAAGGAAGAGCGGGTGCTGTTTCAGGCAGTTCAAAGTGGGTTGGCGTCCACGGATCTAGAGGTGATCGGGGCCGATATCACGACTCACTTGAGTGGTCAGAGGAATTGTTCGCTGGTCGAGCCGCGGTGATCGGACTTATTTTTTACCCAGCGAGTCGGAATCGCACGCTATGGGGTGGTTTGTTTTCCAGTCGGTGGCGAGCTGCTGAGCTTCAGCAAGTTGAGTGGTGGTCATACCGGCGGCGATGGTGTCGCGGAATCGCTGAGTTCGGGTCTGCATCATCCCCGTCAGTTGTTCGCTGGCAAGGGTTAACCACATGTGAGCCGTGACGAAGTCTCGCGAGACTCCTCGTCCTGAACCATATGACAAACCCAAACTGGCTTGCGCTTCTGCGTCGCCTTGGGAAGCGGCGAGACGAAACCACCGAACAGACTCGCGGTCGTTTCGTTCCACGCCACGTCCCTCCGCGTAGAGGACTCCAAGCCTGCACTGGGCTCCCGCGATACCCTGTTCTGCAGCAATGCGGTATAGCCGAGCGGCTTCAACGTGTTCGGGATCGTGGTCAGGCGAAACCTTGCTTTTGGGCGTAATTACTGCCCCGCTAATCAGTTTTCGGGTTGCACTTAGACACGCGGTAATCGACGTGGTGAACCTCTTTAACAACGGTTCTTGAAGATCCCTATCTGCCAGATTGTCTCCTTCGTGGTTTAATGCCGTATGCGTGTAATTCTAACGTTGGTCATCTTGGTTCTCACAACTGCGACCGGGATTACACAGGAGGCCGAGTTTACTCGAGACCGAATCGAGATTGCCGAGCAATTGGCGCAGTACTCATATCGATGGGATGGAAAAAACGCTAAAGGTTTTGCGGAATTGTTTACCGACGAGGCTGTCATGGAACGGTGGCGTGACGGCGCATTGGTCTCAGGTTCACGCATCGTTGGCCGACAGGCGATCTTCGAGTACGCGAAGCGGTCACATGCGGGGCGACTCGCGGACAGACAGACCCGGCACCATATGTCAAACCTGGTCTTTCTTGAACTGTCCGAGGAGCGCGCATTAACCGAAAACATGGCATTGATCACCCATCAAACCGCGGAAAGCGGCACACCGTTTATCAATGGATCAGGGATCTATCGGAATACGTGGAGAAAGACGGAGCTCGGCTGGCGTATAGTGAAACGGATTCTGTTCAGTGACCGCGTGGTTGCCCGTTAGGCGGCAACAATAGAAGACCAGAACCGGTTGGCGGTAAGTCTGTTTGGAGGAGTTAGTTGTCTGTGAGTTTTTCATACGATCAGAACTTGATTTACAGAAGCAGAGGCAATCTTGGGAAATGGAGAGGTTCAATGAAGAAAATTTTTATATTCGCGCTTGGTGTGTTCGCAATTGCACCGAGTTCCTATGCGCAATCGGATGCGGAATTAATTGAACAGGCTCTGGCTGCTGCTCCCCGCCGGGCGCGTGACAATGCATCAGTCGTCAAGTGGAGCGCCAACCATACTCATACAACGATCAAGGAAGGCACAAATCAGGTTGTGTGCTACAGCCGAGCCGATCAACGCGATCGCCCACCGTTTGCTGTGCAATGCACAAATCTGGCCAATCTCGACAGAGTTGCCCAGAACCGGAAATTTCGCGCCGAGAGTACTGATGCCGAAGGAGAGCGGGCGCTTGTCGCCGCTGCTGCCGCAGATGGTAGTCGTGTGGACGCGGAATTTGGATCGTGGTTTCGGTCGATGAACGGCCAAGATCGCGGGAGTGCAGGGGTGCACACCACGATTTCGATGCCTGGAGCGACGATGGCATCGACTGGTTTTCCTGAGAGTCGAGACCAAGGTGGCGCATACATCATGGCCGCGGGAACCACTGAGGCGCATTTGATGGTGCCGTAACAGTATGGTGTCCTGAAGGCAGTTCTTCGATGGTCGAGGTGGTTAAGGAATATCGCGCGTTGGAATGGGCGAGCGACTATTGTTTGGCGAGTACGAAGGGAACATAAATGACGAAAGTTAAGCTGCAACCTTTTTGTAAGGAAAAAATTCTAACGTGTGGGTTGTCGGCTGTCACTCTACTCTTGGTGGCTACCTTGGCCTCGGCACAGAGCCTGCCTGGAACTGAGAATGGGGAGTGGCGGTATCTCGGTGGAGACGCCGGGCATACGCGTTCCTCGCCCTTGGACCAGATTAATCGCACCAATTTTGAAGACCTTGAGGTGAAGTGGGTGTGGCGGAGCGACAATTTTGGTCCGAACCTCGACTACTTCGCGCGGTCGACCCCGATCTACGTCGACGGCATGCTCTACACGGTGGCGACTCCACGGCGACAGGTGGTGGCGATCGATCCAGAGACCGGGGAGACGCTCTGGGTCTTCCGCGAGCCTGAGACTGTGAGGCATTTACGTTCTCCAAGGCAGGCCTATGGAAAGGGAGTTGCTTATGGCGAGGTCGACGGTCGTGGTGTGATCTATGTGACGAGTCCGGCCTTCTTCCTGTGGGCGCTCGACGCGAAGACTGGCCTGCCCTTAGAGAACTGGGGGACGTCGGTGCCGCTTGATGGCTTTTCTGACACCGGTGTCAACGACTTGATTCCACCGCTCGTGTCGGACTGGGGGCGGTGGCAAGACCGCGCCGGAAGTTACGACGCTGGGTACGGGATTCCGAGAGAACTGGGGATGGTTACGGCCTCGGCGCCGCCGATCGTAGTGAACGGTGTGGTCGTCGTACTCGTGGGGCACCAGCCCAGTTATGGTCAGACCCGTATCGAAAATGTCCCTGGCGACATCATGGGATTCGACGCGGCGACGGGAGAATTCCTGTGGAAGTTCCATGTTATCCCGAGGCCTGGAGAGTTCGGTCACGAGACGTGGCACAACGATGCCTGGCAATGGTCGGGTGATATGTCGTCATGGGCGCCCGCCTCTGCCGACCCCGAGCTGGGCCTTGTGTACATCGTCACGAATGCCTCGACCGTCCAGTTCTACGCTGGACATCGGCCGGGCGATAATCTCTTCGGGGGTAGTGTGCTCGCGTTGGACGTTCAGACGGGTGAGCGGAAGTGGCACTTCCAAATTCACCGAAGTGATCAGTGGAACTACGACCTTCCAACTCCGCCGATGCTGATGGATCTAACAGTGGATGGGCAGCGGATTCCCGCCCTGATTCAGAATACAAAGCAGGGCCTGATCTTCGCGTTCAATCGGGAGACTGGAGAGCCGATCTGGCCGATTGAAGATCGGCCGGTCTTCCAGACGGAGGTCCCCGGTAACTACACTTCACCTACACAGCCTTACCAAACTCGTCCCCAAACAGTGGACCCCATCGTCATAGACGGATTGACAGAGGAATTTGTCATCGATTACACACCTGAGCTGAAACAGCGCGCGCTGGAAATCCTGAGTCAATACCGGGTCGGTGGGCTCTACGTACCGGCACTTCCCGAAAATCATGACAATGACTTCTACAACAACGTGGGTTGCCAGGGAGGTGGAAACGTGATCTCGCATCCACCGGTTGGAGATCCGATCACAGGAGTCATGTATGTCTCGCATCACCGCCGCTGCAGTGCTCCATCGTTCTTGGCGCCGACCGGCGGCGTAGATGAGGACGACCCGACCTACGCAACGCCGGGTTCAGGCGGAGCGACACCCAACTCCACCCCGACCACTGGCACCACCGTGGCCGCCTGGTTGCGTGGCGGCTTCAGACAGCCGACAGAGTCCCAGGCTCCTTTGGTTTCTGTTACAGGGTTGCCCACGGTCGATGGCTTGCGGCTTTGGAAACCAATGGATAACCAGCTCTCCGCATTCCAGATGAATACTGGCGAACGGACTTGGTCGTTACCGGTGGGTGAAACACCAGAGATCGTGACCAATAACCCGTTATTGAGGGGCATGGAGATACCCAATACTGGAGGTGTCGGTTTTTCAATCCAGATGGTCATGGCAGATCTTCTGGTTCAGACCCGGGCGCTTAGTGAAGGCGGTCAACAGATGGTTCCCGACGCTCCGTTGGAGCTTCATGCGCGGGACAAGACGACTGGGGAACTCCTGGGTAGCGTTGAGCTTCCTGCTCCCGGACAGTACGGCATGATGACCTACATGCACGAAGGCAAGCATTATATCGTCGTCCAAATTGGGAGTGTCCAAACCGATTTTCCAGCCTCGTTGGTGGCGTTGGCACTACCCTGAAGCGGTTTAACGGAACAGGAGTTCAAGTAGCTCACGTGTCGAGAGGTGAGCACGCATACGTCGGAAGCTTACGACTCGGAAGCTGACACCAGAACGCGAATGATACCGTCGTGTTTATTCGAGAAGCGGCGATTAACCAGCGCTTCAGCCTAGCCTAGCGAGCCTCCATTAGCAGGTCCCAGTGTTCGGAGGCTCGTTTAATTATAGAAGGCAGATCTGCTTCCAAAAGGTAGCGTTCCTTGACCAATAGGAGTCCCGCATCTTCTATGCGCGTGAGAAAGTTCTGACGCGAGGGATATCGCTCTTCAATGGCCAGCCGAGGATCTCGCCGGGTTTCTCGTTGTGTTCGTGTTGAGCTGAATGGAATGTATGACCCCGCAAGTGAAACAAGAGTGTCGGGGTCTCCGTGGTCGGGATCAGAAAAGTTCCAACCTGTATACGTGGCAAGTGGAACCGATACTTCCGGATGAAGAATCCCAGAGGTTTCGTTTCCGTCGTCATCAACTTGGGGCACGAACATCGGCAATGACACCCCCTTGTCGTCCTTGACGTTGAGCCAGTGGTTTTCAACACGAGCACCCGCGGTCCGGTCATGAGGTGACCGGACGTTTGGCAGCGTGGGGAAGTTCACATCTGCTGGCGTGACGAGGTTGCCTTGCGCGAAACTCGGGTACTGGCTGGTCGGAGGGGCAACGCCATCCACGACCCAGTCCGTCAGTGCTACCAAGAGGGCTCGCATATTCCACCAGTAATCAGTCGGGTTGCGAAGTTCTTGGCCATTGCCAGTTGTCGACGGAGGAAAAGGACCTGGACCATGCTGGGTCCCAGCAAAAAAATAGGACCGGATATTGTCTGGGAGCGTTAGGTCCTCAGTTCCGTCAGGGGTCGTGTGAACCAGTGCGGCAACTCGGCCGCCGCCCCAGTATTCCACTCCTGAATTGGTGTAAAAAATAAGGGGTTGATTCACGCGGCTGCGATCGTTGCCAAGCGTTCCATCTATGACGCCCGTCACAGGGTCACGTAGAGCTGCGTCAGCGAACGGAAATGAAGTCGCATCAAACATGCCTAACGAGATTGGACTGGCGCCAGGGTGGTTGAGATTGATTCGAGAGGCACCAGCGATGTGCGGGATCACGCCATCGAACACCTGTCGGCCAGATTCGTCTGTATTGAATCCGAGATAGAGAAATGATCGTAAAAAACGGCCGCTCTGCGACGAACCAAAAGACAACACGTGGTCCGCGGTCACGACGGCCTGATTTTCATATTTAATCCACGATGCGGCGTCGCGGACGGCGGCAAACCCAAGTCCACCGACGGGGAACCCGTCCACCGACGGAACTTCGATTCTGATTGCCCCTGGGTTGGGTTCTACGTCAAACTCCCAGCCAACCCAAATAATTGTGAACCCCTGGTTCATCAAGAAGCCATCGCCGTAGGGTCCGGTGCCTCCTCGGTTGAAAGACAGTGCGGTTCGGCGCCCACGGTTCGAGATATCTACCAAGGCCACGCCGTTACCTCGTTGCGGATCGACCGGCGAAAGGATCACGAGGTCAGCCGTTGCTTCGATTAAACCTTGGTCGTTTCGTGGCGCGCGGTCGAGGTTGATAATGACTTGATTGAGCGACTCATCCGGGTCTATCGCGATAGTGATTTTCCCAA
>CAZWIL010000058.1:0-11848 GCA_964634175.1 uncultured Vicinamibacteraceae bacterium | reverse complement strand
GCAAAAGCAAGGTCCAACGCTTCACGAGCACCTAGCTCATCCCCCGTTCTCAAAAGGTGCATACCCAACTCAGCCAGTCCGCGCGGATTGTTCGGGTCGAGTTGGAGACCTTTCTGAACGAGGGTTACTGCCTCATCAAACCGATATGCGCGGGCTGCATGACTTCCAACGATTCGATACAGATCTCCAAATACTGGATTAATCTGCAATGCTCGTGTCACCTCGATCTCGAAATCTTCAATTCGATCATCCAGATATGCCATCGACGCAGCTAGAGCTAATGCCGCGAGGCTAGACGGATTAATCTCCAAGGCTCGACGCAACGACACTTCTGCCGCAGATTCATTCCTATCGCCAAGTTCTTCTTCTGCGAGAAATAAGTGTGCTTCAACATAGTCAGTATTTATTTCTAAAGCCCGCTCGGCCGAAGCCCTAGCCGCCGGAGGATTCTCGTTGACCAATGCACGAGCCAAACCTAAATGCGCCGGTGCCCACTGTTCATCCACGGCCAATGCTTCTTGAAAAGATCGCACGGCGTCATTTCTGTTGTACTTCTCAAGAAAGAGTTCCGCCCACGCAGTGTGCACAGCAGGGTCGCTCGGAAATGCTGCAACGGCATTCCGAAAGAACGCGTTTGCATCCTGATAACGATCAAGCTGACGTGATGCGAGACCGCCACGATAGAGTTCAAGTCCAACCTGTGAGCCAACTCCGGTATCGACAACGGCTTGGAGGTACCTTTGGGCCTCGGTGGGTCTACCGGTCTCAACGAGCAAAACCGCAAACTCCAACCCCGCGGCACTTCCGGGATTCGCTTCCGCAATAGGACCAATAAGAGTCTTGGCCTCAGAATATCTCCCACGTTGAGCCAAAAGCCTCGCCCGGATTGCAGTAGCCGACGGATCGTCATCAGGTCGACCAGACAACAATTGGCTGACATCGTCATACTGACCGTGGGCCAATGCGGCCGTCACATACTCATGAAACTGCTGTTCCTCTTCCGTCGTAAATTGAGGCTGCGCAACAACTTCTCCGCCATGGAGCCACAGCGTCACAAGCAGAAAAAAAGAAAGGAGGCGTGCGGAACAGCTCATAGCGATTGATTATAGCTGGGGGACCAGCCTCATCAGCTCAGATTAGATATCCAGCGTAATCGGACGTCCAAAACCTAAAAGAACGCCAAACTCTGGTGAGACGGTATTTCGAAACGACGGCGGCATTTTTGACAACTAACCACATCATCAACCCTGACCATGTAATTTCGAAATTTGGTAAACATAGCCCTATTACGCTCACCTGCTCCACGGGCAGACGATCTTTCTTTATCCGTCTGATCCATCGCACTTGGCAATCGCCTCAAAATCGACGTTTTGGGCACGTATAAGTAGCCGGCTTACTTTCAGTGCACTCATTAAAAACTCGCGCTCATGCATTTCTTATCCAAGAGCCGCTAGTCGATCCACTGATTACTGTTTTTGAAAAGTAAGCATCGACCACAATTTAGGAACGCTGACCCGTTCAATCGAGACAGGCCGAAAACCCGATCGAGCAATAAAACTAGACAGATCTACATCGGCCTTAAATCCTATGTGGACCGTGAGTGGAGAAATTAGACGTTCAGCACGAGCGAGAAATCGATTCTCACTCAAAAAGTGATTAAGAACTACCACATGCCCACCGACGCGACATACACGATGCATTTCCTTCACCACCTTGATGGGGTCAGGAACCACGCTAATGACGAACGGTGCGTAGACACAATCAAAAGAATTGTCCTCAAATTCAAGGTTCGCCGCATCCATTTTGAGTAGGTCAACATTACGCACAGCATGCTGGCTTAACCGCCGCCTAGCTTTCTTCAACATCGAAGAAGAGAAGTCGATACCGGTGACATCGCAATGCCCTGGGTACAAAAGAGCATTAATTCCAGTGCCAACGCCAACTTCAAGAATTTTATCTCCTGAACCAATAGGAAGACGTGGCATCGCTGCCAACCGAGCACCATGGAGGGTTGGACCAAAGAAATAATCGTACCAGGACGAGATGTCGCGATAAACACATCGGACAAATTCGTTTTTCACTGTCACCAGCGAGAGCGCTCGATCCGCACCGCTTGAAGACGTTAAGACGCCGGCGTCTCTAGTTGAATCACTCGTTTCAAATAACGAAATCAAGAAGCTCCTACCCTTACTGGTTCCGAGAGACTATAGTGCGTTGCGCCAATCACCGCAAGATTCAAAGGTTGACAAAGCACCGCTGGTTGGACGGAATGGCACCTTTCGTGCCGTCACAAATAATCGCCCGTGCGTGAATCACACCAGAAAACTAGACTCTCCATAAGTTCTTTAATAATAACACCTTGTAGTTAGGCTTGGCGTTTGACAGCCTGAGGATTCCATCGCTATAGTGCTATGCGAAGTGCCAAGCGAGGCTAGGTTTCTCACGGCGGCGCAGTTTCTTCTCACAACTCTGGTGGTCAAGGTTGCTGTCGTAGCCACTCTTGCAACGATGCTGGTTCGGTTCCAGCAATTCCGTCGTATCCTTTTGACCGAGAAGCGTGCGTGGAAAGAACGCCTTGTGTTTGCGTTCAGCGTTGGAGTCCCCTTGAGTGCCGGCGTTGCCGCTCGATTACTTCTGAACTACGACGCAGGAGACATTTCACTCGCTGGACCATTTCTAGCCGGTCTAATTGCAGGACCATACGCGGGAGCAATTGTAGGAATAATGACCGGAACTCCAGCACTCATTGCTGGCGAGGCAATCGCCATGCCATTTGCCATAGGGTGCGGCTTTGCGGGAGGAGGACTGCGAGAAGTCTGCCCCAAAGAAGCCATTTGGCATTTTTCTCCACTTTTTTTTATCGACCTTCACCGCCACGCTTGGAAAATGATCCGATTTAAATTTGATTGGCTCATGATTCTTCTCGCAGCGCCAATCGGCCTTGAGCTACTCAGACAGGCACTAGGAGCCCGCTTTAGTGAACACCTTTTCTACATGTCACCTCCAAACATCCCGCTGGGGATCTTAGTTGTGTTGGCCACAGTCTTAAGCGTGGCGGTCCCGATTAAAATTTGGAACACTGCCAGAATCGAGCATCGCCTCCAAGAACAGGAAAAACTTTTGATGTCTTCCCGTGTGGAGGCTCTTTCCAGTCAGATTAATCCACATTTTTTATTCAACACACTCGCCTCAATTTCGTCACTAATTCGTTCTCAACCAGAAACTGCACGAACGCTCATTGTGAAATTATCAGCTCTTCTGCGACGTTTGCTGAGGAGTCAAGAACAGTTCGTAACATTGAAAGAAGAACTTGCAGCAATTGATGAATATCTTGATATCGAGACGGTTCGGTTCGGACCAACCCTAGTAATAGAGAAGCAGATTAGCCCTGACAGTCTCAACCTAATCATGCCGAGCATGCTACTTCAGCCCCTGATCGAGAATGCGATTAAGCATGGAATAGGTCAGAGGATTGGCGGAGGTCAAATAACCATACGGAGTCGCCGCGAGACTGACCATGCAATTATCGAGATCGAAGACGATGGCACCGGCATGAATCCATCCGAACTAAATCCGATTCGATCGGGCGGTATCGGACTACGCAATGTCGACGAAAGACTGCGTGTAATTTACGGTGAAAATTATCACTTGAAAATCGAAAGTGTCAGAGGCGAAGGCACTTGCGCCAGGATTGAAATTCCTGAATTGAAGACACCGAAGCTCGCTACAGCGTGAATTATGGCAATTCGAACAGTTGTAGTTGACGATGAACGTTTTGCGCGTAACGAACTGTGCTTTCTGCTCGACCAACTCAGCGATGTCGATCTAGTGGGTCAAGCAGGTAACGGTATCGATGCAATGGAGATCATCAGAAAACAAAAGCCAGACTTAGTACTCTTAGACATCCAAATGCCTGGGCGGACCGGATTTGAAGTAACACGAGAACTTTTACTGCGCGAGGTGGACACTCACATTGTTTTTGTGACGGCCTATGACCAATACGCAATAGAGGCGTTTGAGGTCAACGCCGTCGATTATCTCCTAAAACCAGTCGAAGCCGGTCGCCTTGAACAGAGTATAGACCGCGTTAAAACTAGAATGGCTGCAACAACTGACGAAGCTGATATTGACGCCTTGGATGATCAGCGATTGGAGCGAGTCCTGCAACAAGTCAGTCAGCGTCGAAAAAAACGCGAACAAATTGCGATTAAAATTGGTGACGGCTTTCAGTTGATACCATCTGAAGATATTATTTATGCGTCACTTACTGATGACGTTATTGTCGTGGTTGCTGGCGACTTAACGGGAACGTCAAACTTTCGAACGTTGGATGAGCTTCACTCAAATTTAGATCCAAATAACTTTTGGCGAGTACATCGATCACATCTGGTGAACATCAACAAGGTTAAGGAGATTGTGCCGTGGTTCAGTCGGAATTACATCCTGAAGATGAAAGACACCGAGGGGACGGAAATACCAGTGAGTCGAGCTCAAACGAAACGCCTGAGGGAATATCTGAGCCTGTAGCAGGTGATACAACGCCCCCTGTCGGCGAGCTCGGAGATTCATCGTCCCTTGAGCAAGAACGTAGCATTCGCCGCGCAGCCTTGCGAGCACGAGCCGGCGAAGAATTACTGGCTTGGGTAAAAACCTTTGCGTCGGCTGCAGTTTATGCCACGCTGATCGTCACCTTTGGGTTCCAGGTAGCTCGGGTTGAAGGAAAAAGCATGGAACCAACCCTCCAAGACCAAGATCGATTAATCGTCAATAAAGCATCTTATCGTTTCTTCAGCGAGCCAAAACCTGGTGACATAGTCATGCTATTTTATCCTCGAGACCCGGACAAATCGTTTGTCAAAAGGATAGTCGCCGAAGAAGGTGATACGGTCAGAATTGAGGAAGGTCAAGTCTATGTCAACGAAGAGCTACAGCCTGACCTCTTCGTTCCTCCAGAGTTCCGAAGTTATGAAAATCATGGCCCTGAAGTTGTCCAAGAATCGTACTATTTTGTGATGGGCGACCACCGAAACAACAGTTCAGACAGCCGTCACTGGGGCCAAGTGCCTCAAAAATATATTATTGGACGAGTTCAATTGAGATGGTGGCCACTGTCTGATGCAACACTATTCTGATCTCGACTTTGCCAGACCGAGAAATCAGCTGTCACAGTTAGTTTTGCTTTGTCCTACACAGATGACTCCTCACTAGACGGACTACTGTATAGCGCGGCAATAGTCTCAACATACCGTTCTAGAACCACCCGGCGTCGGATTTTCAGGGTAGGCGTTAGTTCACCAGATGCAACACTAAACTCGGCATCCAGTAAAACAAATTTCTTGATCTGCTCGTAACCTGGAAGCTCAGCGTTAACTCGCCGAATGACTCCTTCAAACAACGTGCGAACGTCTCGACTTTCTAACAATACCGCCACGTCGGAATCATGTTCCGTTGAAAGACGGGCTTCCACTTCCACAAGGTCGGGAACTATTAACGCGGACACAAACTGCCGTCGATCCCCCAACAACACTGCTTCCGAAACAAGCGGGCTTTGTTTAAGACTCTGTTCAATCGGTTGGGGAGCAATATTCTTTCCAGCAGATGTAACCAACAGTTCTTTCTTCCGGTCTGTGATACGAAGATATCCGTCCTCATCCAACTGACCAATATCACCCGTATGAAACCACCCATCACGCATTACCTCGGCCGTGGCTTCAGGCTTGTTGTAGTATCCCAACATTACGTTCGGGCCACGGGCCAAAATCTCACCGTCAGCAGCAATTCGCAATTCAACTCTGGGCAATGCCTTGCCGACAGTGCCTAATCGAGGATGATGTTCACTATTGACAGTCAGCACGGGCGCGGTCTCCGTAAGACCATATCCCTCGAGCACCGGGACGCCGATCGCGAAAAAGAACTCCCCCACAGCCACCGACAGCGGAGCACCGCCTGAAACAACAAACCGAAGTCGCCCACCTGTTCTTTCACGAATTTTTGAAAACACCAAACGGTCGGCAACAATATTCTGCAAACGGATTGCCAGCGACGGCTGTTGACGCTGAAGCTCGGCCCTGGTTCGATCTAGACCAACACCAAGCGCCCACTGAAACAATCGCTGTCTAGTCGTTGATGCTTTAGAAACACCTTCCAAGACACGTGCGTGTAATTTCTCAAAAAATCTTGGCACACCTGTCATTAAGGTAGGTCTTACTCTAATTAAATCTCGAGCAACCGTATCCATCGACTCGGCGAACGTTATACCAACGCCCTTATAAAGATACAAATAAACGACCTGGCGCTCTAGTGCGTGACACAAAGGAAGAAACGACAGCGCTTCATCAGTGTCAGTTAGGGCAATCATCGTGTCTCCGTCCACAATATTCGCGACGATCGCACTATGGGTCAACATGACACCCTTTGGGTCACCAGTCGTGCCAGATGTATAGATGATCGTGGCCAGTTGATCATCAGGCACCGAGGATGCCTTCTCCTTGAAGTCCCTTGCTAATCCATCTTCTTGGATCAAGCGACGATGGCCTATTTCTTCAACTTCCGAGAAACTAAACTGATCGACTGGCGCAGAATAAGACCTTACTTCCGCATTCTCCGCATCAATCACTATCATCCTTCGAAGTTCTGATAATTGGGAAAGAATCGAATGAACCTTTTGTGCTTGCTCCTGGTTGGAAACAATTACGGTGCTCACACCTGCATCGGCAAGTATGTAGCGAATTCGATCAGCGGGAAGAGTTGGATAAATTGGAACTGTAACACTGCCGGCGGCAAGGGCTCCTAAATCTGCCACCACCCATTCTGGACGCGTCTCACAAAGCAAGGCTACGCGATCACCAGAAGCAACATTAATTCCAGTTAGTCCCAAGCTAAAATCCCGTATTTTCTCGAAGAATTCTCTGCTTGATAAAGACGATACGCCGTCTGGCGTGCAATGCCCCACCAAGGCAGGCTTTGGGTAACGTCCTGAAAAATGAAATGGTAAATTCGCTAATGTTCGAATCTCGATAGCCGCCATTACTTGTCTCTTTTAGACTACATACGTCTGTATCAAAAAGGTTTAATCCTGTTCAAAAACTCCTGACTTGCCTCCACTCTTTCTAACAAGCCGGATCTCTCCGATGACCATAGTGCGGTCAACAGCCTTAACCATGTCGTAAATGGTCAAAGCTGTGGTCGACACAGCCATTAAGGCTTCCATCTCAACACCAGTCTGAGCAGTTGTTTTGACAGAAGCTTGAATTTCGTACCCATCATCCATTAGCTGCAAGTCGATCTCGATATGGGTCAAAGGAATCTGGTGGCAAAGTGGAATCAATTCCGCCGTCCGCTTTGCTGCCAAAATACCGGCGACGCGAGCGACCTCAAGTGGATTTCCTTTCGAAATCGTTCCCGCCCGGATTAACTCGAGTGCTTCGTCTGAAATTCGAATTCTGCCACGTGCGATGGCTTGACGAAAAGTCGTATCTTTCTCACTTACATTAACCATCCGAACGTGACCTTCGTCGTCCACATGTGACAACTCTGGCTTTAACTCATGCTCAGTCATAGACACCTAAGTCAGGACTAAACGCCCTCATTTCTACTCTCTCGAGCCAAGTAGAACGAAAGTCCCTCAAGAGATACTGTCAAATCAACGCTCTTTAGCTTGACGTGTTCCGGCACCCGAAGTGTACCCGGAGAAAAATTCAAAATGGCTCGTATACCCGCTTCAACAACTGTATTAACTACATTTTGAGCAGATTTTTCTGGCACCGCGATTGCCGCAATCCCTATACCGTCACAATGAGCAATGTTCTTGAGCTCTTGAATATCGTAGATTGAAACGCCACGGCGTGATTCTTTTCCAACCTTGGAAGGAAAATTATCGAACAGTGCCACGATTTCGAATCCTTCTTTTCGAAACCCCGGATAGTCAGCAAGCGCCAGTCCCAAGTTCCCGGCTCCTATAATTGCCACTTTCAGGTTTCGATCCAATCCCAAAATCGAACGAAGTTCACGCTGGAGAGTCTTAACTACATAGCCCAATCCTCGCACACCAAGATCTCCAAAATGCGCTAAATCTTTGCGAATCAGTGCTGCATTTAGGCCGAACGCCTGGGCCAACTCTTTCGAGGACACCGTTTTAACTCCTTTACCTTCCAATTCATTAAGTAACCGGAGATATAGGGAGAGACGACTGATCGTCAGCTCTGAAATCTGCTCCGCCATGCCACATTCTAGCCGCGAACCTCATGCTAAGATGCCAGAAGTGCGATTTTGTTGGCTACTCACTATCGTGGTCATCGGCCTCAGCTTGAGCGAACCGCCACTTGCTCAAAGAGCTGGCCGTCGTGCTGTGACACTCGATACGCTCGAAGAACACTCATCATTTTTCCACGGTGAAGAAGTTATCGTACACGGGGACGCTGTTGGAGAAGGTGTACTAACCTATCTGACCGATGACCTTCAGCGTGTGCTGGTACTGAACGTGCCACCTCCACCTCCGGGGACCGAAGACCGACTCGAAGTCATAGGCACGTTCTACGATGTTGGTCGCTTGGAACCAAATGATCCAAGAACCATTGAGCAACCATTTGAGCGACTAGCTGAATCGTTGCTCCAGAAAGTATGGCCAGGAGTTGGAGAACTCAAACTTCTTGTGGCTGAGTCGGCTCGCCCACCCGGTCAACCCGAGCTGATCTCACTTCGAACGATTGCACTTGATCCCGAAGATCATTTGGAGAGTGGCGTAACAGTAACCGGACGGTTTCGGGGTCGTAATCTCTACGGCGATCTTCCAGATTCACCCGGCCTCAGCCAACACGATTTCGTCTTAACCTCTGCCGAAGCGTCCATTTGGGTAGTTGGTATGGAACCTAAAGGTGACGGGTTTGAGCTTGATGTCCAAGCTCGTCTAGACACCGGGGAATGGCTAGAAGTTACCGGTGACGTAAGGGTGCACGAAGGGATGGTTATTCTGCACGCTGGGTCTATCCGAAGCGCAGAACCGGTGGAACAACAACCCGTCGCCACACGAGTACGCCTCCGGCAAGGCCCACCCCCAGAAATAATATTCAGTGCCCCTCTAGAAGGTGATGCCGACATCACCACTGACGCGACAGTTCGAATACAGTTTTCACGTGACATGGACCCGATGTCATTTCAAGAACGGCTACAAATAGGCTATCTTCAAGACACTTCAGGAACCCCGCAGGAAGATCCGTTGCCACTACAGTTCGAAATTGAATATCGAGGACTCAATAGAGTCCTTGAAATTCGGTTCACCGATCCATTGCTTTTATTTCAAACCGTGAACGTCAATCTTCTTCCCGGTGTTACGGCAAGCGACGGCGCAGTTCTCGCGCCGTGGTCGCTTTCTTTTATCGTAGGACGGGAAGGTGGCTAATCTCGTACCTTCGAACAAGATCAGCTCTAGGCATTTCTCCCGATCGGTCCTGCCTCAAGTAAACCTCTGACACATGCACGAGTTGTGGCAATCAGTTTGTCACGGTCGCCCAAGGTCTTTCCTTCAACTTCGATAGGGGGCCCCAGGCGGACACTCACGACAACCGGTCGAATGATAAGACTGCCCTTCTTCATCGCTGTCGAGGTTCCCTGGATCGCCACTGGCACAATAGTAGCCCCGCCTTTGATAGCCATAATAAAGCCACCCTTTTTGAACGGCAGAAGCTTACCCGTTCGGCTTCGCGTGCCTTCCGGAAAAATGAGAAAAGATTTCCCGTGTCGAAGCGACGTGGCAGCACGATCGATCGCTTGCATACTTCGTTCTCGATGCCCACGCTCAATGGGAACAAAACCAACTACGTCAAAGGCCCGTTTCAGAACTGGAAAAACTTTTCTCAATTCCGCCTTATAGAGAACAACCAGCTTTGGGTGTAGCGCCTTGAGCACCATAAACAAAATCGGAGGTTCGATATTGCTTGCATGGTTCACACAATAGACAGCAGCGTGATCATGCTGAACATGTTCAAGGCCGGTCGACCGATATGTAATACCGACCGTAGCGAGACCTAATCGAACACCACCCCGCCCTAGGCAGTACAGCAGCTCTGGCCATCTAAAAATCGTGGCTAACATAATCCCAGGTGGAGCGACCAAAAGTACGTAGATGGTCACGCTGGCATACGCGAGCAACGAACGAACACCGGCGATTGCCGTTTGGATCTGGTTAGACACAAATCAAAAAGATGAGGTTCCCTGAAACGGACGAAAGAAAAGCCCGGTCCGGCTTTCCCGGGTCGGGCCTACGGATGAAATTCACAACTCCAGCCAGAGTAGCTGGATCTTAAGAAGCGCGGGCGGCGCGACGAGCCGCCGGTTTCTTAACCTTCGCGACCTTCTTGGACACCTTAGCGGCTTTAGCTCTTGTCGCTTGGCGCGCCTTGTTCACAAGGCAACGTTCGAGCGCTTTAGTTACCTTATCTTCAACAGACTCAGTGCTATCGTCAGTAACCGCTGAAATTTCTGAAATCACCAGAAATTTTGCTCTATCAAGCATTCGCTTTTCTCGAAATGACAGATTCTTCGACTTACTCAAAAAGTTAAGACTCTTCAAGACATCTATAACGTCTCGGATCGAGCCTGTTCGCATTTTGTCTGAATTGTCCTTAAATCGACCTTTCCAGTTTTGGTGGTTGTCAATCTTGCCGTTACCGAGCTGTAAATAAAGCTTCCTTACTTCACCATCTGAAATGGCTGGACGAAGACCTACACCCTCGGCGTTGTCCAGCGGGACAAGTACCATCGTTTCGCTAGCTTTCATTCGAAGAGAATAAAAACCGCAGGTTGTACCGAGGATGGTCTTCTCTTCAATTTTTTCAACAATACCCAATCCGTGATTCGGGTATATGACCTTGTCGCCGACCTCAAATTCCAAAATTCCCCCTAGGCTGTTAAGGCCTTAAAACTTGAAAATATATGCGTAAGAAGAGCCATAAGTGTAACCCATTCAGTCACTTCAAGCAAACTTTGAGTCCCCTATCGGCGTGCTCTTACGACGAATGTACAGTCCAGAAAATCAACTTTATGACCAGAGATAATTAATGAAAATGACCATCGCGCCAGCCTCACGTATTGTTATGGCAAATAACCGATTTATATCGCCCCCTCCAGTTAATCCAATTGAATGGATTTAATTGGCTCTTCTCCAGCAACTGTTTTACACGAATTAAGTCTTCCTGATGTACAGTAGCAAGCCTTCTGCTGATTATGCTGACGGAGGAACTTATGACATCCAAGGAACACAAGAAGCTAGGGAGCCTTATTTTCCCAGTGCTCTTTGTAGCGTTATTGATTCTAGCTGGCCCAAATAACCTCGCAGCTCAAGATGCAACCAGCTTAGCTCCCTTTGTTCCCACCCCTCAAGAAGTCGTTGATCGCATGCTGGAGCTCGCTGATGTCTCTGAAAACGACGTAGTCTACGACATCGGTTGCGGAGACGGGCGAATAGTCATCACCGCCGCAAAGCGATACGGCTCTAGAGGGGTCGGCATTGATATAGACCCACAGCGCATCGCAGAATCTAGAGCGAACGCGGAACGGGCTGGTGTCTCACATTTAGTTGAGTTCATCCAGCAGGACGCCCTTACGGTCAACGTATCCGACGCAACCGTGGTCACTCTCTATCTTTTGTCATCATCAAACGTAAAAATGAGACCGATTTTGACGAGCCAACTTGAACCTGGTGCTCGAATCGTGTCACACGCGTTTAGTATGGGAAACTGGGAGGCAGATCACACTGAACGCTTCGAAGACACGAGTGGAACAACGCGCACGCTCTACCTTTGGAAGCATGACGGAACCGTGAGACCTTGACTTCAGACCAGAACAACAAACC
>CAZWIL010000057.1:0-11853 GCA_964634175.1 uncultured Vicinamibacteraceae bacterium | reverse complement strand
AGAAAATCGCCCACCCGGTCGCGCCCGAGGAAGAGCGCTCGCATTCGTTCCGATAGGTCGCTAATGGACGAGGCCGAATCGACGGACGTCAGACGCGGCGTTTGGCGCTCTCGGTAAACCATCGCGGCCGGGTCTAACGTTAGGATCCGGCTACCGTCAGGCCCGCGGTCTTTCTTGTAAAAGCCTTGGCCCGCCTTTTCTCCGATCCATCCTCGGTCCACAAGTTCTGTAACGAGAGGCGGTTGTGCGAAGGCCATTTGTTCTTCTTCGCCTTCCAGTCGGTCTGACAGTGTTGCTGCAACGCGGGCTAATATGTCGATCCCAGCGATATCCATCGTGCGAAACGTAGCGCTTTTGGGGCGACCGATGATCGGACCAGTTATCGCATCGATTTCCTCGATGGTAAATCGTCCGTCAGCAAGGAATTCCAGTACGCGGATAACTCCGTAGACGCCTAGGCGATTACCGATAAAGCCTGGCGTGTCTTTCGCCAGCACCACACCTTTTCCGAGGAAGCGATCGCCAAAAGTTTGCAGCGTATCAATCACACTAGGGTGCGTATCTGCTGTGGGAATAATTTCGAGAAGGGGTAAATATCTCGGTGGGTTAAAGAAGTGAGTGCCTAGCCACTGTTGTCTAAACTCTTCGGACAAGCCATCGGCAATGCTGGCAATCGGGATGCCTGAAGTGTTCGAACTGATGATTGCGTGGCTTGCCCGAAAGGGTTCGATTTGGGTCATCAGAGACTGTTTAATGTCGAGTTGTTCGATTACGGCTTCGATGATCCAGTCATACTCTTTCAGTTGTGGCAGGTCGCCGTCGAATCCACCTAGGGAGATTAAGTCAGTCGATGCTCGGGTGAAGAATGGATTGGGTTTGAGTTTGGTTGCACGACGCAATCCGTCGGCGGCAGTTTTTCGATCTACATCTAATAGTAGGACGGGCAGACCTGCGTTTGCGAGGTGTGCCGCAATTTGAGATCCCATCGTACCGGCACCGAGTACAGCAGCCGAATGAATATGCATTGCGCGTTTTCCCCGTGTTACGACTTGGTCGATGGAACGGTCACACTGGACACCATTGGTCGCGTTCGATCACTTGTACACAGAAAAGACGCAAGCCGTGTCGGGTTGCGTCCTTTTCTATATTGATTTCGTAGTTTGACTCTCTAGGGTAATGCGGACAACGTGGCTTGGGCTTGCACGCCGTCCTCAGAACTTGGCGCGATATCAATCACCTTTTGGAAGTGTTGTTTCGCGGTTTCGAAGTCGCCCAGATTAAGAGAAACAAGTGCCAACTTAAACCACGGCTTTTCCCAATTTGGGTCAAGAGCAGCGGCTTTTTCATACCAGTCGACTGCGGTTTCCATTTCACCCTTGGCAAATTCAACTTCGCCCAGGTTGAATAGGTCTTCCCTTGACGCGTTGGCTCCAGCCGTCGCTATGTCTGCGGCGGCATCAAGATCGCCCATCGCCAACCGGGTCCGCGCGATTTCAACTTTTGCCTGTTCACCTCTCTCAGGATCGCCTGTGAGTAGTTCGTAGGCGGCGAGTGCAGCCTCGTAATCACCACTACCTCGATGAGCATTCCCGATATTGAGGTGTAGGTAGGTCATGCTTGGGAGAACTGCCAACAGTTGGTTGTATGCGGCGATCGCTGTGGCATAGTCCGCTGAGTCAAAAGCGTCATCGGCAGCGTTCAGATCCGCTTCTAGGGCAGTGGCATCAAGACCTTCCAACGCCTCTTCGCCGACTAAGCGTTCAAATGGAGACAGAACCCTGTTGAGACTGAAATTTGCAGTTGCCGCACCCTGCTGGCTCACTGCGGAGATTATTTGGCCAGGCTGATAGCCGTCGATTTGGGCAGTGATCGTCCAGGTGCCAGACGAAAATCCGATCATCGAAAAACGGCCATCATCTTCACTGACCGTTGCCAGCATATCTCGTCCCGGAGAGTTGGCTTCGATCGTAACTGCGGCAATCGGTTCCCCGTCACCGTCCAGCACCCTTCCGGTGACTCGCCCACGGGTGGCTTGCGCCAATACGGATGGGACGGCGATAGCAAGCAATAATGCCAAAACTGACAAGCCTCGCAACAAATGTGCAAACCTCATGGATTACTCCCTAAGTAACAGTAGATTCGACGGATAGTATAGCTGATGCTGAGCACTGGCGAGTCATCTTGCTGGTGCTACGCTGTCGAGTTCCTTCAGTGCGGACTCGGCTTCTTTGCTGGCAGGTGTGTTAGACGGTACTTTGCGATAGGCTGCCCGCGCTTCGGTGAAGTCCTGTTTTTCCTTGTAGGCGTGGCCGATCTGGAGGTTGAGACTTGAAAATTGAGGCACTTGCTCGAGGATGACCTGATATGCAGAAATAGCGCCGGTGTAGTCACCCCGGTCAAATAGGGCGTTAGCGGCATCGACCTCCGTCTGAAGGTCATCGGCTCGAATGCCAGCCAAGACGCCGGTGGACGCGACCGGAGGGTCCAACAGATCGATCTCCATGGTTAGTGAGACGACGCCACTGTTACCGGCCCGTCTGACTGGCGCGAAGCCCTGAGTGGGTCGGTAACCCCGTTTCTGAATCGTAAACAGCCATCGCCCGCGTTCGAGTCCAATAAACGAAAATCGGCCGGAATCGTCTGTTTCTGTTTCACCGATCCGGGGTGTCACATTACTTTCCGCCCTGACTGTGGCTTCAATAATGGGGTTGCCGGCCGTGTCACGAACAACACCTCGGATTACGGATTGTTGTGCCAAGGTCGGCTGCACGGTGATTAGCCAGGTACACGAAAACAGCACAAACAGAGACAGTAGGCGTTGGGGCGTGTCAATTCTCATAGCTATCCAAGTAAAAATGATACCCACAGTATAATGCAGATCAAATGCGCTCCTCGACTGGGGCCCCTCCGCGCTGCTGGTGTGGCATTCCGATTACGGTTGCCGTTTCTATCTTCCTGTTTTGTGCATTTGGTCATCTGGTAAGTGCGGTAGTTGCACAGGACGCAGAAGTTAGTGTTCAAGTTAATACTGCCCGGCTGGATGATATTGATGACGCAGTGAATACTGCGATTCGTAACGCAGACCTGCCTGGTGCCATTGTCTTGATTTCGCACCACGGTCAAATCATCTATCACAAGGCGTTCGGCCGTCGCGCGGTGCAACCAATACCCGAAGCGATGACGACCGACACCATTTTTGATCTTGCTTCACTGACGAAGGTTGTCGCAACGGCCCCAGCTGTGATGATGTTGGTGGAAGATGGACTGATCAGCTTACGAGACCCAGTGGCTCGCTACATTCCAGGTTTCGAGCGTCATGATAAGGACCAAATCACGGTTGAGCATCTTTTAACCCACATGTCTGGATTGAGACCTGATTTTCCTCTTGACGAGGAATTTCAAGGCTATCAGAGAGCGATTGCCCAGGCGATTGAGGAGCGACCAGTTCACGCTGCAGGAACGCAGTTTGTGTATAGCGACATCAATTTTATTGTTCTTGCTGAAATTGTGGCACGTATAAGTGGCACACCTTTCGATCAATTTGTCGATCGCCGGCTATTTTCACCACTCAGGATGACCGACACAGGCTTTTTACCGTCACCTGCCGAGCAAGTCAGGGTTGCACCGACCGAATCCTGTCGTCCCTTCGGTTGGCCTTGTGGAGATGAGGGCAGTGTGATGTTGCGGGGCGTTGTGCATGACCCGACGGCGAGGAGGATGGGAGGCATTGCTGGACATGCGGGTTTGTTTGGAACCGCGGACGATTTGGCTCGGTACGGTGGGATGTTACTGGCAAATGGCATGTTGGATGAGGCACATGTTTTGTCTCCCTTGTCTGTCGCCAGGATGACGCGGCCAGCCACGACTTTTGGGATGGGAGAACAACGAGGGTTGGGTTGGGATATCAGTTCACGATACTCGTCAAACAGGGGAGATTTGTTCTCTACTGGGTCTTATGGCCACACTGGTTTTACGGGAACCTCGATTTGGATTGATCCAGCTACGCAGACCGTGGTGGTGTTTCTGTCAAATCGGGTGCATCCCAACGGTGGTGGCAACGTGACAGCGCTGCGCGGGAGGGTTGCAACGTTGGCGGCGGCGGCGGTGACAATTGACGTGGCACGCGAGAACGAGAGTAATAGTTCTGTCAGAACTGGGATCGACCGTCTCCGAGCCGAGAATTTTTCCCGACTTGAGGGTCAACGCGTGGGTCTGGTGACGAATCAAACTGGCCGGGCGTCCAGTGGCTCTACCACGATTGATTTACTGCACGGCGCGCAGAATGTTGTTCTAACGCGCTTGTTTAGTCCTGAGCACGGGATTCGGGGAGACGTTGAATCTGAAGTCGCAGACGCCATCGATCCCACGACGGGGCTAACGATTTACTCGCTGTACGGTGACACCAGACGACCGAAGTCGATCATGCTCGATGGATTAGACACGATTGTTGTGGACCTCCAGGACGCTGGTGCCAGGTTCTACACCTACGCCACTACGCTAGGCTACATGATGGAGGCGGCCGCTGAGAGGAACATCAAAGTGGTCGTTCTGGATCGCCCAAATCCAATCAATGGTGTATCAGTCGAAGGGCCACTTCTTGACGACACACTGCAGGGGTTTACTGGATATTTGTCCATGCCGATTCGCCATGGACTGACGTTGGGTGAATTGGCTCAAGTGTTTAATGCAGAACGAGACATTGGCGTTGAGTTGGAGGTTGTTCGTATGGAGGGATGGCGTCGCCGACTTTGGTACGACGAAACAGGTCTGTTGTGGATTAATCCCTCTCCGAACCTTCGATCCGTGACTCAAGCCACACTCTATCCAGGAATTGGTTCCATCGAGCATACGAACCTTTCGGTGGGGCGCGGCACTGATGGCCCCTTCGAATACGTTGGAGCCCCTTGGATTGATGGAACCAGATTAGCGAAGGTTCTCAACGCCCGCCATTTGGATGGTGTGCGCTTTTACCCGATGGAGTTCATTCCTGACCGTGACCGCTATGCGGGCGAACTGTGTTTTGGTGTTGGAATGACCGTTATTGATCGAGACGTCATGCGCCCTGTTAGAGTCGGTGTTGAAATTGCGGCGGCCTTACTTCGTTTGTATCCGAATGAATTTGACCTTGACTCAGCGACTCGACTAGTGGGTTCCCGCGCAACCATTCAACGTATTCAAGTGGGTCGCGATCCTGCCGACATTGCGTTGGACTGGACCGCTGGTGAACGTCAGTGGCGGGAACGGATTGCCGCGCATCTTCTGTATGAACCTTAAGGAGACGGTTTTGGGCCGGTGAGTGGAACTAGAGCTGGTACAACATGACATACACCACCACACCCGTGACGGATACATACAACCATAAGGGCAGCGTCCACCGGGCTATTCGTGCATGACGGTCGAACCTCTCTCGTAATGCATGGACGAGTGTAATGAGGGCCAATGGCAAAATCACTGCTGCTAGGATGACGTGCGTGATCAAGATCGTGAAATAAACAAACCGGATGACACCCGTCCCTGTGAACGATACTGACCCGACATTGTAGTGATAGATCAAATAAGAGACCAAAAACACGGTCGAGGTGGCAAATGCACCGAGCATGCAGGCTCGATGTGCTTTAATTTGACGCCGCCGAATTAGGATGTATCCGGCGGTCAAAAACAGACCAGCAATTCCGTTGAGTAGTGCATTGAGCGTGGGTAAACTAGACAATTCGATCAAGGGGAACCTCCCGGCTAGCTACGACGGTGCGTTACACTCCAGCTACTTAGGGCCAACATTACTAGGCCAAAGGTTGCAACAAATACGAGCGGCCTTGTTATTCCTATCGATGCCGTCTCGGTACCTATCGCAGGATTTGTCAGGACGGTTCTGAGTGCCGACACACCATAACTCATAGGGTTCAGCAGCATTGCGCCGCGAATCCAGCCTGCCGCGCCACTTGCTGGAAAGACTGCGCCCGATAAGAGCCACATCGGAAATAGTAGCAAGTTCATAATGGCGTGAAAGCCCTGTGTCGAATCAAGCATCCATGCCAATACGAAACCAAGGCTTGTTAATGCGAACGCCAGTATGACCAGCACGGCCAATAACAACGGGACGCTCGCGATATCGATCTGGGTGTTGGCCAATGGTGCAAGGAGGAGGAACAACGATGCTTGCAGAACCGCTAGCGTCGTTCCTCCGAGGATCTTACCCAGAGCAATTGCACTCCGCGGGACTGGAGCCACGAGGACTCCTTGAAGGAATCCATCATGGCGGTCTTCGATCACTGAGATTGTTGAAAAGATCGCGGTAAACAACAAGATCAGTGCGAGAGTGCCGGGATAGAAATATTCGAGATATCCGCCAGCTGGTACCCCGAGGCTGCCCACACTGAACGAACTGCCAAGTCCAGACCCGAGTAGGACCCAGAACACGATTGGTGTGCCCAGCGCTCCGACGATACGCGATCGCTGCCGCAGGAACTGTGCGAGTTCGCGGCGCCAGAGTGTGTAAATAGCGAGTGTTAACTCCATCGTTGTCCAGTGTGGTGTAAAAACACATCCTCAAGGGTTGGTTTCCCGACGGCTATGCCGTCGACTTGTCCCGGGAATGCCTCAATCAACTCCGAGACAAAGGACCGGCCGTTGGTCCGTTCTATGCGGACACAACCGTCGACTACAGACACGTCCTGTCCAAAACGGCGGTGGATATCCTCAGCCAGTACCGAGGGAGTCTTTGATGTAATCATGATGACGTCACCTCCGATCTCGGCGACCAAGTCATCGGGAGACCCTAAGGCAACGAGATGTCCTTCGTGGAGCACGGCGACGCGGTCTGATTTTTCCGCTTCATCCATGAGATGAGTCGTCAGCATGACCGTAGTGCCGAGTGTGTGCTTGAGGTTGTCCAAGTGATCCCATAATTCTCTTCGGGCACCCGGGTCGAGGCCGGTACTCGGTTCGTCCAACACGAGGAGCTTTGGTTCTGGAAGCAGAGCTTTGGCAATTTCGACCCGCCGTTGGAGTCCGCCCGATAGAGTTCCGACGAAGTCTTGAGCACGGTCCGCCAGTGCGACTAGAGTGAGCACGTCGGTAATGCGAGTAGCAAGGCGTTTGCCCCTGAGGCCATATAGGTGCCCGTGAGTCTTAAGGTTCTCTGCCACCGTCAGGCGACTGTCGAGGGCGGGTGATTGAAACACGACGCCCATGACCCGCCGTATTTGCTGTGCGTCGCTCGCAATGTCGTGACCAAACACTGAGACATGTCCAGGTGTCGTTGGAAGTAGTGTGGTGATGATCCGAAAGAGCGTTGTCTTGCCCCCTCCATTGGGGCCGAGAAGGGCAAAACTACTGCCAGCCTCAGCCGAAAACGTCACATCAATTAGCGCTTGACGGTCGCCGTACCGGTGATTGAGCGACGAGATCTGGAGGGCTGGAAGCTTAGAAGACACTGTTGATAACCAATAAGCCCCATACTAGTGGGAGATAGACCAGAGAGCCGACAAATAGCGATCGGGCTCTAATATCCGATGGTTCTTCGAAAAAACGCCACGCGAGAATTACAAATGCCGTTCCAAAACCAACCGCGGCTCCCGCATAGAACCGACCAGTGAGGCCGACAACCGTCGGCGCCAGACTGACGGGCACGAGGGCTCCGGCGAACAGCAATGCATACTTTGCGTTGCGACGCCCGTCCTGATCAACTACGGCCATGAGCGGCAGTTTCGCTCTTCGGAAGTCCTCTCGATACATCCATGACAGAGCGTGGAAGTGAGGTAGCTGCCAGAGGAACACTATGCCAAACAACACCCACGCTTCGATACCTAACGAATCGCGCGCGGCAGCCCAACCAATTACTGGTGGCAGCGCGCCTGGTACGGCCCCGATAACTGTGGACCAGGCCGTTCGCCGCTTCAGCGGCGTGTAGATTGCCACGTAACTGATCAAGGTTGCTGCTGCGACGACCATAGATAAGAAATTCGCTCCAGTCCTAAGCTCCACTAGACCGAATATCGTTAGCAGTCCTGCCAGTACAAACGCTTCCCACGGTTGAACTCGACCAGCCGGAATTGGTCGCTGACGCGTTCGTTCCATAATTCCGTCAATGTCACGTTCGGCTATTTGGTTATAGGCTGCTGCGCCACCAGCCACGAGCGTTGATCCAATGACGGTGTGGAGGAGGGTTAGCAGGTTAAAGGACCCGGTAGAGCCGAGGCAGTAACCGATCCCGGTCGTGAAGACTACTAACGAGTTCAATCGTGGTTTTGTAAGGACCCAAAAGTCGAACACTCGTGACCGTTTTGTCGAGGTCGCGGTCGCACCCGTTTTCATACGCCTGCTCCGCGGGAACTGTGAGGTGTCAAGGTTACAGACGTCGCTTGACCCTCGTGCCCAAGGGTGTGTGGGGTGTCGAATTGGTCACGATACACGCGGAGCGCAAGTACAACCGAGGTGACCCATAACAACGCTCCATTGGCCACATGTGCGGTATTGATAGCCACATGTTTCTCGCTGAGCACCGTCCAAGCACCAAGGGCAAATTGCACGATGACGACCACGAGCAGAAGGATGGCCGGTCGAACTAGTTCATGTCTGGTTTTCAACCGAGCCAAGATATGGGCACTCAGGGCTATTACGAACGAGACCACAATGATTGCCCCAATACGATGTGCAAAATTAATCGCGATACCAAAATTCCAGATCGGTGGAACGATACCGCCAAATGCGAGAGGAAAGTCAGGAATGGCGAGTCCGGCTCCCGTGTGGCGCATGGTTGCGCCAATGATGATCTGGATATACACAGCCACTGGCGTGAACATCGCCAAGCGACGTAAAGCCACGTCACCGATGATGGCCTCCGTTTCAACCTGACTGCGCTTGTAGCGGTTCTGCCACCCCGGAGACGTAAAGAGGGCGAGACTGACGACAAGCATAAAGAAAATCTGTGCCAGTCCTGCATGGCTAATTGAAATCGGAGCTGGCAAGAAATAGAGAACGGTAAGACCACCGAGCACGCCTTGGGTGATAACTGCTAAGAGGGCGATCCAGCCCAATCGCTGAACCCACCGTCGTGGCTCCACCCACGTCAGCCAGAGTGCCAGCACGATCGTCATTAGCCCGACGGTACTAGCGATCAGTCGATGTCCGTGCTCGTACAAAATGCCCCCTACCATCATCGACAGGGGAAAGCTGAACATGAAGTGACCATAGGTACTAGGCCAGTCTGGAACAGCTAGGCCAGAGCCCGTACTAGTGACCAGACCACCCGCTGCAATCAGCAACAACGATGTGGCGGTAAGCAGTTTGGTGTAGCGGTGCAGCCAGAGCATAGTCAGATGCAGCCGCCGATCTAACCAGAAACCGTGGATGAGAAAAATGGCGGGCGTCCTGTTAGTGAACGCCCGCCCCATCGTGCAATTGGGTCTCTGGGAATTATGCGACCTCGTCCTTGTGTCGCCGGTAGAGACTTACCCTACAGTAAACGTGAAATTTAGCTCAGCGGTTGCACCTTCACCAACGGTCACGTTCTGGGTCTGAGTGCCGAGTTCTTCGTGCCAGGCCTCCACGACGTAATCTCCAGGCGGTAACCCACTGAGGTCAAAAGAGCCGTCCTCACCAGTGACCCCGAAGAACGGATGGTCTAAGACTCCGGCGTAGGCATTCATCCAGCCGTGAACATCACACTGGAACGGTACCATCACTTCAGGGGAATCGAAGACTCTCTCGTAGACCATGCCTTCGATGGGTTGTCCCGTATTGAATTCTTCGTTGACGGCCGGCGTTGCGTGAATGTTATGTAGAGTCGCATCGTTGTTGACAATTGACACGGTTTGTCCGACTTGGACTCCAAACACGTGTGGAATGTAACGACAGCCATCTTGGCTCAGTTCAACCACGCCACTGGCTGCTGGAAACGACTGACCTTCCAGGCCCTCTTTGACGTACACGAAGACGTTACCAAGACCACCTGACCCTCCAACAATGTAGTACTCGGTCTGGGTGTCAGTTGCCTCCATGACACAAGCTGGGTCGGAGTTCATCCTGATCTCTTCTGGTTCTGGAGCCATTCCGTCAAGCGTAATGGTTCCCGTCACATTTCCGGCCGTGGCTGGGTCGAACGCCGGTGCTGCCGGTTCGGGTGCTGGTGCCGGTGCGTCGGATTCACCACCGCCACACGCTACTGCTACTACAAGGGTTAGGGCTGAGGCGAACGCCCACAATGTTCGGTGCTGCATCTAAAATCTCCTAGTGCGATGTTTGGGTACGAGAAATGCTCGCTGGATAGCTGCCCGTTGACAGCGCTCTCATGCGTTTAACTCCACAAAGATATCATACCGATATTCGTGATGCCACGGGCAAACCGTTTATCGAGTTGAGGGATCCGTAAGTGGGGACATTGAAGCTTGGCGCAGTTTCCGGTCGATACGATCCTCGATCCAATGCTCATCCCACCACTCGATCGGTGTGACTGGGTGTCCTTGCAGGAATAAGGCAAAGTGTAAGTGATCGCCGCCAGCCAGACCCGTGCTCCCGCTGTTTCCGAGCGATTGGCCGCGGGTGACTTCGTCGCCCACAGCAACGGAAATAGATGATAGATGTGCGTACAGTGATTGCAGTCCCATACCGTGGTCGATGAAGACACAGTTGCCATAAATACCTAGGTAGTCGGCGTAAAGTACGGTCCCGGTGTTGGCGGCTGATATCGACGTATTCGCAGTAGAAGCCAGGTCAAACCCCAGGTGAACTTGTTGATCGATTTCAGTGTCCTGATAAATGTAGGTTCGATGGTCTGCGAATCCAGATTCAACCTGTGAATTGGCGAGTTGAAGAAACGGTTCCTGCCATTGTCGGTGTGCACTGGTGGCGCCGGCAAACGATGCCACGAAATCACGGTTGCGTTGTCTCAAGGTTCCGTTAATGAAGAGGTAGAGGTCAGTAAGTTCAGAGAGAGATGGTGACGCAGTGAGCTCTTCATCGGCTAGTTCCGGGGCTTGTTCCACAATAGCGGGTACGACGGTTTGCAGAAAGCGGTCGTTTAGGATGATCCGTGACCGCCGAAATGGCTTTGGAAACATTCGGTGATCGAAGGGCGCACTTGTTTCATTGCCAGCCGAGTCCTTGGCGTACAGTTCAACGGGTGTGCCGAGGTCTTGGTCGTAGAGCAGTGCGAAGAAAGACATCCGGAGGGTTTCGTCCGTCGTCTCATTGGTTGATATCGGATAACCCGGGTAAAAGCGGTTGCCGACGCGGACGCCGGATTCGGCATCTGGTGGGCGGACACGGTAGATTACGAGTTCGGAGCCACCGTGATTAACGTAGTGAAACGTGGACGCCACTTCGAGGCGCGGTGGGTCCAAGCGAACTTCTACATCGACAGCCGCCACACTGTTGACCTCACGAAGCCCGAATAGAATAGGCCGTGTCGCCGACAGAACAATCCGTGCCTCGCCAGCGACGAGTTCAGGATGTGACGTCCGGTCGATACGGCGGGTCACTCGGATACGGTCGGTGCCATCTTGTTGTACTTGGCCTTCAAGCGGCCGACTGAGAGAATAGAGTGGTATTTGCCGTCCGGCTTGTTCAATAAACCCCTCAAGTGAGGTCAGATTTCCGTTTGGTGTCGAAACCGTGGCTTCAAAGGACGCGGAGCGACCGATAAAGCGCGTTGGAGTGAGAATTGTGAGGTCGGGTCCACTAGCTCGACTAGCTAAGAATAGAGCGGTCCCTGCAGCCACAAACAATGCAATTGTCGCACCTAGCCCAAGTAGACGCATTGGGAGATTATGATATAAATCATGGTTTGTTTTTAAAGTGAAGGCGGTATCGTCTAGGGGTTAGGATACGTGGTTCTCATCCACGAGACCGGGGTTC
>CAZWIL010000056.1:0-12049 GCA_964634175.1 uncultured Vicinamibacteraceae bacterium | reverse complement strand
ATCGTTGCTTACTACACGATTGTCCGTACGGGATCACGCAACGAGGTCGAACAAGGTTTCTCTGGTTATGCCCACTTTTTTGAACACATGATGTTTCGAGGGACGGAGAAGTATCCCACTGATGCTTACAATGCTGCCATTAAGCGAATGGGAGCCGACTCCAATGCCTTTACAACAGATGATTGGACTGCTTACCACATTGTGGCGAGTTCGGATTCACTTGAGACCATTATTGACCTCGAATCGGATCGGTTTCTTAACCTGCAGTACTCGGAAGATGCGTTTCGAACGGAAGCCGGTGCAATTCTTGGCGAGTACAACCTTAATTTCTCTAACCCGGTCTCACTGCTTCGAGAACGGCTTTATGATCGGGCGTTTCTTCTGCATCCGTACAAGCACACGACAATTGGATTACTTGAAGATGTGCAGGACATGCCGAACCACTATGAATATAGTCTGGAGTTCTATGACCGGTACTATCGTCCGAACAATTCGTTCATCGTGGTAGTCGGTGATTTTGATTCAGGTCAACTCCTTTCACTGGTGGAGAAATACTATGGCAACTGGGGCACCGGTGACTTTGAGCCTAATATTCCGGTAGAACCGCCTCAAACTCGCGAACGTAACGAGGCTGTAACTTGGCCTAATCCGACTTTACCTTTTTTGATGCTTGGTTATCATGCTCCGCCGTTTTCAGACCAAGTTATCGATATGCCGGCATTGGATGTGCTTTCCCAGTTGCTTTTCGCTCAGACTTCTCCTCTGTATCAAAAGCTTTATCTTGAGGACCAGGTAGTTGACATTTTGACTGGTGGTGCCGTCGACCACCGTGATGCGCCGCTGTTTACTATTCTTGCGCGTGTTACCGATCCAGAAGAGATACCTAGTGTCCGTAATGCGATCATTTCTGAAATCGACCGATTGAAGGTCGACCCTATTGATGACGCAGCACTTGCCGCAACAAAGTCACACATGCGCTATGCCTTCGCTCGAGGATTAGATAATCCGGCGAGTGTCGCCGAGACAATGGGCCATTATTTCCAACTGACTCAGGATCTTGAAACGATTAACCGAGTGTATCGGCTTTACGATGCAGTGACCGCCGATGATATTCGACGTGTTGCGACAACCTACTTCCCCGAGTCAAATCGGACTGTCGTGACCTTAACGCAAGAGGACGAATAGTGGTGTCACGGTTAGATGTGTCGAATCTAAGAGTTGTCGTGACAGTTGTTCTACTGGTTTTGGTGTGGGGATGTGCGGTCGTGGGCCCGGTTGAAGAAGATACCGACACGCGAATTGGCTTACCAGTTTCAGGAGATCCATTGGTCACGATTCGTATCGTGTTTCGAACTGGTTCGGTGAACGATCCTGACGGCAAGAACGGACTGAATGCGCTCACGGCGCTTATGTTGGGGCGGGGCGGCACGGAGACTCTGAGCTATCAAGAATTGACCACAGCCCTCTATCCTTGGGCGGCGTCGATCGGAGTGCAATCGGACAAAGAAGTAACCACGGTGATCGGTCAGGTCCACCGGGACCATCTCGAAGATTTCTACATAATCTTGCGTAGTCTTGTCATTGCGCCAGGATTTGATAGAGCTGATTTTGAAAGAAACAAGGAATTCTTGACCAACACTGTTGTTTCGAGTTTGAGAGGAACTAACGATGAGGAACTGGGCAAAGAGACGTTGAATGCAATGCTCTACCAAGGACATCCGTATGCAGCGCCAACGGTCGGCACGGAGAGGGGTTTGGCAGCCATTACATTAGACGACGTAAGGGAATTTTACGTCGACCACTATACCCACGATAAGTTTCAAGTGGGGGTTGCTGGAGGATATCCGAACGGGTTCCTAGGGCGGATTGAGGCCGACTTGATTTCAGGTTTAGGTGGCGGAGCCGAACCAACGGAACAGATGGTGCTGCCGTTGCCTAGGGCTTTGGATGGAATCGAAGTAACACTTGTGGAAAAAGATACGATCGCGACCGCGATCTCTATTGGGTTTCCGATTGATGTTACCCGCGCTGACGATGATTTTTACGCGTTGCTGATAGCCAATTCCTACTTTGGTGAACATCGTAACTTCAACGGCTTATTAATGAATCGGATGCGGGGCGACCGCGGACTCAATTATGGGGACTACTCATATATCGAAAGTTTTATCCAGGAGGGCGGTTCACGGTTTCCCATCGCTAATATTCCTCGCACGCAACAATTCTTTAGTATCTGGATTCGCCCGGTGCCGCATCACAATGCGCACTTCGCGCTTCGGCAGGCGTTGCGTGAATTAGAGCGGCTTGTAACCGACGGGTTACCGCAGGCGGATTTTGAATCAACACGAGAGTTCTTGCTGAATTATTCGAAACTGTACGTCCAGACTGCTAGCCGTAGACTTGGTTATTTAATGGATTCTCGGTTTTATGGCACCGGCTATTTCATAGACGAGATTCAACAGCGTTTGCCCCAATTGACGGTCGATGATGTCAACGCCGCCGTGCGGAGGCACCTGCAAAGTGATGACCTGGCCATTGCGATCGTGACCAGCGGTGCAGAGTCTTTACGTGACCGGTTGTTGGAAAATGAGCCATCGCCAGCAACTTACAATATGGAGGTCACGGACGAGATCATGACTGAAGATGAAGCGATCATGCACTATGAACTGGCGATTAATGCGAACCGTGTGCAACTTACTCCGGTGGAGCAGATGTTTCGCGCTGTAAATTAAGTCCACCTGTGCGATAGCCCTGCGGGTCTACGTCTATCTGCTCAAAGCCAGCACTTTGGAACTGCCTGACCACCTCCGACAAGATGTCCGGTTGCTTAAGTCGAGCGATTGAAGAGGGTTCAACTTCGATGCGTGCGGTCTTCTCATGGTGGCGTACGCGACATATCGGAAAACCGAGATTTTTGAGCACTCTTTCACATGCTGCGACTTGAGTGAGCCGGGCTGGAGTGATTTGCGTGCCATAAGGAAATCGACTTGACAGGCACGCCAACGCTGGTTTGTCCCAGACGGGGAGCGATAAGCGTCGGGCGGCTGTTCTGATCTCAGTCTTTTTAAAACCGATCTCATCAAGTGGTGATCGAACTCCCTGTTCACGTGCCGCCTGTTTTCCAGGACGATAATCACTGCGGTCATCGACATTGAATCCGTCCACGACATGCGCCGCGCCGAGACTGCGAGCCTCTGCGACAGCCCGCTCGTACACTTCCGTCTTACAGAAATAACACCGGTTGACCGGGTTTAACGCATACCTGGGGTCGTCCACTTCGTATGTATCGACGAGGATGTGCCTGGCCCCAAGGCGTTTGGCTAATTGCTGGACGGCCGATCTTTCTTCCGGAGCCAGGCTGGGTGAAATTGCGGTGAGAGCGGTAGCGCGGTCTCCCAGTACTAGAATTGACTCAGCCAATAAGTAGCTAGAGTCAACACCGCCTGAGAAACACACCACGACACTGTCTAATTCGGCCAGGAGCTCTCGAAGCAGGGTGATCTTGTTGGATAAACCGTGCATAATGTGCAGTCTTCAGGTAGTTCACCATAGCTAGATTAGGGCGTCAACCAACACCTCATGTTTTCGTTATTTGAAAATGCCTCTTCAGTGTTGCTCGGAACGACTGCGGTAGTGGCAATTACCCATGCGCTCCTTGGGATTGATCACTCACTTCCATTTATTGTTTTGGGGCGGTCACGGCAGTGGTCATTGGGCTACACGATTGTCGTGACCAGCCTGTGCGGGATTGGTCATGTCGCGTCGTCGGTTGCGATCGGTGGAGTGGGCGCTGTTCTGGGTGCCAGTCTTGATTCGTTGATGTGGGTTGAGTCGACGCGTGGTGTAGTCGCGGCGACGTTATTGATTGGTTTTGGACTGGCTTATACGGCCTGGGCGGTTCGCAAGACATTTCGTAATGTGACTCACTCGAATGTCCATGCCCACGGTGACGGCACCTTACGTGAGAAACTCCAATTGCATGATGGCGAACACCGTCATCTCCACGGTTCGAGCGCGAACGTGACACCCTGGGCGCTTTTCATTGTTTTTCTCTTTGGGCCATGTGAACCGCTTATTCCACTTATGATCGTTCCAGCGATAGCAGGCTCGTGGACAGTGTTAGTTGCCGTTGTCGTGACCTTTGGCGTTTTGACTGTCCTGACAATGGGGTTGACCGTGACCATTGGGTACCAGATGTTAGATGCGGTTCCTCAACATCGATTCACCCGCATAACCGATGTGGCTACGGGGTTACTTGTCGCCGCGAGTGGTGCGGGCGTTTTGTTTTTAGGGCTATGACATGGATGTAAAGGTTATATGGCGTTCGATATTTTTTTGTTGATTGTCGGGTTCGGCTTGATCGCCAAGGGTGGCGATGTGTTCGTGGATTCAAGTGTGCTGATTGGTCGAGCTCTGAACGTGCCCAGGTTCGTCATTGGTGGCACTCTAGTCAGTCTCGCTACGAACGCTCCAGAAGTAGCGGTAGCCACCACCGCCAGTCTAGCGGGTGACTCCGGAATTGCACTCGGCGATGCCGTAGGGTCATGTATTTGCAACATTGGGCTAATCGCAGGAACTGTTGCGATGATCAGCCCAATCGGGGCTGATGCGAGAGATTTCACTAAGCGGGCCTTGTGGATGGCGGCTGCCGGTGGGATGGTAGTGCTTTTTTCCGTGGACGGAACGTTGAGTAGACCCCTAGGCATGGTGTTGATGCTGATGGCAGCAGCGTACCTGGGCTGGGATTTTGTCGGCGTTAGACGCATGCGTCAACGCAATCGTGATGAGTCGGCACGAACAGAAGAACAAGAGGCGTTGTGGAGAGCGGTTGGCACGTTTGTACTCGGCGCGATCTTGATTATTTTTGGTGCTCGACTGCTCGTGATGTCAGCGCAGACTCTGGCTTCCGCGTTGGGTGTTCCGACTGCCATTATTGGATTTTCTGTTGTTGCCTTCGGGACATCGATTCCTGAATTAGTCACGGGCGTGGCGGCCGCACGCAAGGGTGTTGTTGATTTGGCGCTCGGCACTGTCGTAGGTTCGAACGTTCTGAATTTGTTTCTTGTCGTTGGATTAGCGGGCACAATCAACCCGCTCACGCTCGATAGTGTTGTTCAAAGCTACGCTTTTCCATGGATGGGCTTCTTTTTTGGCGCTCTTATCGTACTTGTTCGTAGAAATGGCTCTGTTGGACCACGTGCGGGTCTGGGATTGTTGGCGCTCTACCTGGTATATGTTGTGGGCTTAACCTTTTTCCCAGGATGAGGAGTGATGTATTGAGATTGCTGAAGTCCCGCAGGGAAGCTAATTAACGATGGCGCCTCGCGGTCAGTTGTTGTCTACCTACCTTTTTGATCTGGATGGCACCTTGATCAATTCAATCGAATTGATCATGTCGTCGTTCAGACACACCATGTTGGTTCACCTTGGCGAGGTACCAGCGGACCACGATTGGCGATCGGGTTTTGGCACACCTCTAAGGACCCAATTGGCGAAATTTGCCTGTGATGCGGAGCAGTTTGATGCTATGAGAGCCACCTACGTAGAATACAGTGACAAGCATCATGATCAAATGGTTGAGGCTTATCCCGGTGTCCGTGAAGCGCTGGAGAATTTGCGTGATCGGGGGGCTGTTCGGTTGGCCATTGTCACTAGTAAAAACCGACGTGGAATGCGCCGTGGGTTACAGCTCTGTGACCTTGAGCAATATTTTGATGTTTTTATTACCGCCGACGACGTCGAAAAGCACAAACCAGATCCCGCGCCCGTCATCGCGGCACTTGACCAATTTGCCGTGGATGCCAGCGAAGCTGTGTTTATTGGTGATTCACCGCATGACATAGCCGCCGGTCGGTCGGCCGGTGTGCAGACGGCGGCCGTGTTGTGGGGGCCGTTTACTCGTCAGGCACTAGCGCATCAACCGCCAGACCATTGGCTCACATGTCCAGCGGATATCAGTACTCTGTTTTGATGCTCGTCTTGTCGAAAGCCTGGCGAGAAGCAATGTGTCCACCGTAGTTTCGTGACAGACAGTGGCGTATTGTATTTGACTGGCTTAGTTACACACGGCGTCGCGCCAGTTATTTTGGTGGGGCGGTTGAAGAATATTTAAGCTAGGACAACCGAGGAAAAGGGAACCTGCAAATGTCGGAATCGCTACCGCCAGGCTATCGTCTCCTAGACGGTGCCCTTCAACTGGCGTATGACTACAAAGACCCATTCGAAGATCTTGTCGGTCCATTTGGATATAAGGTCGACGCTGGGCGAATTTTCTTCGCGTTCGAAGCCAAATCTCATCATTGCAACTCGAGCAATAGCGTACATGGCGGCATGCTGATGACCTTTGCAGACTATGCTGTCTGTCTTACAGCCATTTGGGATCAACCAGGTCAGAAATGTGTCACTGTGTCATTTAACTGTGAATTTGTAGCGGCTGGTCGCCAAGGTGACCACATCGAGTCAAGTTGCGAAGTCGTAAGACGCACCCGATCACTCACGTTTGTACGCGGGCAACTTTTTGTTGGGGAACGGGTGTTACTGAATTGCAGTGCAGTTGTGAAACACTTTTCTGCCAGTAGACCCATCAGGGAATAAAGGCCTAGCTCTGTCGGCCGGGGACAAAATTTCACCTATGCCGCCAACTTGGCTCGACTAATACTTAAGGTGATTTTCAGTTGAGCAATTCGAACAGGCAGTTTAGATTCCCCACTTTGAAACCATACGATTATCGCAGGCTCCGTTATAATCCGCTCGATTACGTAAGGAGGAGCACAATGGGTTTCGCTAGAACTTTCTCTGTTTTAGTTGCCACTTTTCTTTTCTGCGAGTTTTCTGCGGCGTTAGTGTTGGCGCAGCAAGGCAGCAGAGACGGTGAGTGGCGGCATTATGCTGGTGACCTGGGTGCAACGAAATTTGCTCCACTGGACCAAATAAGCAGGGACAATGTTGACCAACTACAGGTAGCGTGGGAACGTGCTGCGGTTGATCAGTCAATATTGGAGATGGTCCCAGACCTGAGTTACGGCAACAATTTTATTGCTGCTCCTCTGATGGTTGACGGTATCCTCTACAGCCCCAATGGCGTTGGTTTAGTTGAAGCGTTTGATCCTGCGACCGGAGACACGATTTGGGTCCAAGAACCTTTTGATTCGGCTCCTGCTGCGTATCGGGGATCCGTGACCAGGGGCGTAGCCCATTGGACCGACGGCAACGACCAGCGCATCATCGTGCAACGTGGCCAATGGTTGATTGCCCTTGACGCCAAGACCGGGCGCCCTTACGAGGACTTTGGGCAGGGTGGGCGCGTTGACCTGACAACAGGCCTTGCTGACGGCGCCCGTTATCGATGGGGCGGTGCGCCAACGGTTGTTCGCGACGTAATCGTTGTTGGACAGTCCATGTCTGACACGTTTGTGACGAAAGAGGACATCCGTGGCGATGTTCGTGCCTTCGACGTTCGCACGGGCGAACTGAGGTGGGTATTCCACACGATCCCGCAGGCCGGCGAATTCGGAACTGATACCTGGGATGACGAATCGTGGCAGTACAGCGGTCATGCGCCAGTGTGGGCATTGTTTAGTGCGGACGAAGAACTCGGCTACGTGTACCTCCCGATAAGCTCTTCCACGAACGATATGTATGGTGGACATAGAGGTGGCGACAACCTGTTCAGTCAGACTTTGGTTTGTGTTGACGCCAGTACTGGTGAACGGGTGTGGCACTTCCAGATCGTTCATCATGGTCTGTGGGATTATGACCTGCCCGCCGCGCCAATTTTGATGGACCTCGAGGTCGATGGTCGAGAGATTAAGGCAGTCACTCAGATTACTAAACAAGCGTTTGCCTTTGTTTTTGATCGTGAAACAGGCGAACCGGTTTGGCCGATCGAAGAACGACCCGTGCCCCAATCCATGGTTCCCGGCGAGCGGACGTCACCGACGCAGCCGTTTCCAACAAAACCTCCGGCTTTCGACCGTCAAGGCGCCACGGTTGAGAACTTAATTGACTTTACTCCGGAGTTGCGGGCTGAGGCGTTAGAGATTGTAGAGCGCTACACCATTGGTCCTATGTTTACGCCTCCGACTGTGCGGACTGACGGGCCCACTGGTAATTTAGGAACAATTCAGCTGCCAGGATCACAGGGTGGTGCCGATGTGCAAGGTGCCGCTTTTGACCCGACTACAAACATTCTGTACGTCCCATCAATTACGTCTCCGTTTGTGGCGGATATTCTTGAAGGAAATCCCGATAGGACGAATCTTGATTTCGTGAAGGGGACGCGTTTATGGATCGGGGGCCCCCGTGGGCTTCCCTTGTTTAAGCCGCCTTACGGACGCATCACGGCAATTGACATGAACCGTGGTGAGATTGTGTGGCAAGTAGCAAATGGTCACGGTCCTAGGAATCATCCAGCCATTCGTCACCTCAATCTTGGCCGTCTCGGCCGACCTGGTCGACCGTCCCCGCTTGCCACCGCGACACTCCTTTTTATTGGCGAAGGTTCAGATGCGCGTAATAGCGGTGGTCGTGTACCAGACGGAATGCCGCCGGAGATTGTTACTAACTACGGTGAGCCGTGGTTCCGGGCGTACGATAAAGAAACTGGTGAGGTTGTGTGGGAGCATGAATTGCCATCCGGTACGACCGGCGCACCCGTGAGCTACATGCACGAAGGAAAGCAATATGTGGTGGTGGGGATCGCAGGCAAGGAGGGAATGCCGCCTCGTTTCGTGGCCTTTAGCTTGCCCTAGGCAATGATTGTCACCAGTGGTTGGTGACGCTCAGTCGTTCTCTAATATCCAGTGTGCGAGCGTCGGTATCCACCTTCTTGGCCTCGCTCTGTTCCGGTAACGTCCGTAACCAACCGTGCCTGACGACAAATTGTTGCCTTTGGAATTGAGACGGGCTCTTAACGCCGAAGCTGCGGGGATTCCATTGGTTGACCTTCGCGCCGCAGCGCAGCGTCTGTCGTGTTACTACCGTCAACAATCGGTCGAATCTGTAGACAACATACCAGCGTTCGACGATCTAACTGCTCTCGCATACGCGGCGACTCGAATGCCGGCTACTTTGGCGGCCGCACGTGCAGTGTTCCACGAGTTGAATGTGCGAAGCGGTGAACTTAACGTCGAGACTTTGCTTGATCTTGGTTCCGGCCCCGCCACGACACTTTGGGCCGCAGACTTGGAGTTTCCTAAGTTAGAGCACGTGTGTTTTGTTGAGCGCGATGGTGCGATGCAGAAGCTTGGGAAAAGACTCGCCAAGTGTTCACCTCTTGACGGGCGGGCAAAAATGACATGGTCGTCGCAGATAAGCGGTCTGTCGTCAACATCAACTGCCTTTGACCTTGTGGTGGTTAGTTATCTCTTGACGGAATTAGACGAAGACGCTCGCATAAGGTGTCTTCGTCTTGCCTGGAATTCCTGTGACGGTGCGGTTGTTGTGATTCTGCCGGGTTCTACAGAGGGCTACAACATTATGCTCGCGGCACGAAGTCAGCTTTTATCGCTTGGTGCGTCCATTATCGCGCCGTGTCCTCACAGTGACGTATGTCCACTCGAGAAACCGGAATGGTGCCACTTCGGCGCTCGGCTGAACCGGTCTAATCTTCACCGGCGTTTGAAAGAGGGTAGTCTTTCCTACGAAGATGAGAAGTACAGTTATGTCATTGCGACCAAGGGTTTTGGGAACCCAGTTACTAGCCGTGTAATTGGTCGTCCTCATGCAGGCAATCGACAGGTCCATCTCCGATTGTGCGAAGGAGGTGGTGTCGTCGATCGGACGTTGACGAAGAGGAACTCACCGCAGTACCGACAGGCACGTAAGCTTCGATGGGGCGATGCTTGGGATTTACCCGCCGGTGACTAGCGTAATCAACTCGCCTGTGTTGTTATTCAAGGCTGAGCCTGAACGAGGTAGATGCCCCTAATGCCACAGGTAAGGTCGGTTTGGAATTACTCGGCCGCGCATTTGTTGGTGTGGTGTCTGATTCTTCATTAAGTTCAGAGTCTTCGAGTAGCAGGCGTAGTGGTGCTGAACGAGATGGATTTACGCGAGGCCTTGAGTGTGTTTCCCAGCCTGGAGTACGCGAGCCACATCGGTAACAGGAAAGATACAGCCGCCCTCCGCCTTGAGAGAGACGGTAATCATGTTGTCTCCGGACGAAACAGACTAGACGGCCTAGCATCCTTCGGCGAGTTCGCGGCATTCTACCGCAGTCTGTGTTCAGGACCTAGTTACTAATGTGTCATCGTGTGGAGGAGAACATTAATCCCCAAACCATAGCCGTCAGGAGCAAACTTCGAAAAGTAACGTGGGTCGTCAGCTTCTCGTTCCCATGCGTCAGCTACATCGGTGTTGTGCGTCATCACTACGAGAAATCTACCGTGTTCGTCAGTAATTGCACGGAAGTGAGGTTCTTCGCTGTCTTTACCGCGTTCCGAAGTAGTTCGCCCGCCTACGCCGTACCAAAATTGGATCGCCGTGATTTGCGGAACGGAGGACACATGGGCCAGGGTGCTGAAGACGGGATGATCTAATGGCACGTCAATCACAGGGTACTGAGCTGGTGGGAGGACCTTTCCTATTTCACTAGTCCAGTGCTGCCACGCACGAGATCCCCAAAAGTCATCCACCCAGAGAAAGCCGCCCTTCAGTAAATATTCGCGAAGGCGTCGAACCTCTTCGCTGCTAAAACCGATTGTTCCTACGTCCGCGGCCATTGTGAAGGGGCAATTAAAGAGTTCGTCATCGGTAAGTCTAACTACCCAGTGATTCGGTTCTTTCTGACTATCCATGCTTACACGTCCGGTCGTCAGTTCTGAATAGCGAATCATTAGATTGATGCCGGCATAGGGGTAGTCCGTCGCCCACCCCATACCCAATTCTTCGTATCGCACACTGTCATACATCAGTTTGCAGAACGCAAAATCCCGGTCAGGAAAACTTGATGGTGGAAAACGGGGTGGTAGGGTGCCCTCGCGGAAGCCGCCCCAACGGCCCCATTGAGCATGCACAACCGTCATTAAACTGCAGACCGTGAACAAGATGATTGCTAGGCCCAGTGCACGGCCCAGTGTGGTGCCTTTGTTCATGAACTGGTTATACACGCTTGTTCAAGAGTGTGCCAGTCAGAATACGGAGAAGGTTACGGTACTTACCGAAAGTTTTCTTTCTGGCTGTCAAGCTTAGACTCAACGAGACTCCGTGCGTGTTTAAGTAGCAATTCCGCGCCTCTGCGGGCGGTGTTGGGGTGGCCTTGTGTTTCGTCTGAGTCGGCGGTTTTCATGGTTGCTAGGTGCCCCAGCTGAATTACTGCTTTTAGGGTATTGTGTGCGACTTGGAATGAGGAGGGAGGCATAACCAACTCGTGTTCGGCACGGAGTCGGTCCCAGTCTGTTTGAATAGTCTCCGGCGAGTCATTTCTCATTTCAACTTCCTCGACCGCCGACGCGAGTAATTGTTCCAACTCTTCAGTTGTGTGAGTGAACCAGGCCACGTAATCGCTCCGAAGTACAGGGCTTAATGAGACGAGTGGATCGGATGAAGGATGTGTCCTTATGTCGGTAAGTTTGGGTTTGATCTTGGTATCGGATGAATGGACGACAATCCGGTATTCTCGGTTTTCTGAGTCCTGTTCTATTTGGTACAAGTGCTGTTGAGTGAGGTCCAATACTACTCTTGTGACCGGTGGGTCGTTTTGGTTCAGCGCTACGCGGATTTGCCTGACCCCGGCCTTCTCTATCGGTATCACGGCGGCAACCTTTGGGACTATGTTGGCAAAATCAACGAACAGGCGAAACGGTTCAACCGTGATTTCCTGAATTTCGCCGTACAAGGCTTGATCTGCGATTAGACGAATCGCCACAGTGTTATCTGAATTTTCAACCAACACCTGCAGTAAGGTGCCGTGGGGAGTCTGAGCGGCTGCCGGCACCGATAGCGCCCACCCGAGTGCCGTCAGCACTAACGTGAAGCTAACTGCGACATGGAAGACGTATAGTGTCCTGAGGTGTGGTTTCACCGATTCTCCTGAATCGGTTTATCGGTTCAT
>CAZWIL010000055.1:0-12355 GCA_964634175.1 uncultured Vicinamibacteraceae bacterium | reverse complement strand
ATGGTACCGAGGGCGGGGATCGAACCCGCACGGGGCGTTAACCCCACAGGATTTTAAGTCCTGTGCGTCTGCCAGTTTCGCCACCTCGGCTTGATTCTCTAACTGCTTCCGTCCGCTTTGCCCAACTCTTAGTCTAAAGCAGCAAAAAACGACCGCACATCTTCGACAAAGAGTTCTGGTTCTTCAAGCGCAGCAAAATGCCCACCACGAGGCATCTCGGTCCAGTGAACTATGTTGTAGCGGGCTTCTGCCCAAGCCCGCGGAGGTAACGTAATCTCTGCCGGAAACAATGCCGCTCCGACGGGAACCTCAATATACGGGTCGGGTTGCCCCGTCGCCATGACCCTAGATTCATAATAGAGTCGCGCGGACGATGCAGCGGTCCCGGTCACCCAGTAAAGGGTGATATCAGTGAGCATTTCATCACGAGTAATCGTCTGACACACCGGATCATCACCCCGGTCACAGAGCCACCGCACCTTATCGACAATCCATGCAGCCTGTCCCACGGGCGAATCGTTCAGCGCCACTCCGATGGTCTGTGGTTTCGTCCGCTGGATCGCGCTGTATCCTCGTTCATTCGCTGAATATTCCTGACGTTCTCGCACCCGATCCAATTCTTCTTGAGAAACCTCAGTTTGCGCTTCGTAACCATCAGGTGGTGGACCAGCCGACACGAAGTTCAGATGAAGGCCAATCACGCGGTCGGGCTGCTGGATGGTCAATTGGCGCATGATGCCACTCCCAAAATCCCCTCCTTGCGCACCATAACGGTCATACCCAAGACGCTCCATGAGTTTTGCGAAATAGACGGCCATCCGCGCGGAATTGTGACCAGGTTCCGTCGGTTTGTCGGAAAACCCAAACCCAGGAATCGAAGGTGCCACGACATGAAATGCGTCAGCGGGATCTCCACCATAGGCCTCCGGGTCGGTCAGTGGCCCAATCACCTTGATGAACTCAACGACGGAACCAGGCCAGCCATGCGTGATGATCAACGGTCTCGCATTAGGCACCGCAGAACGCTGGTGAATGAAGTGGATATCTAATCCGTCGATATTGGTAACGTAGTGATCAAATTCATTTAATCGTCGTTCCTGTTCTCGCCAATCAAATTCATCTCGCCAATAGTCGACAAACTCTTTCATATATTCAAGATTCGCTCCGTAGTCCCATCCGGCACCGTTAATTTCATCTGGGAAGCGAGTCCTCGCCAGTCGTACCTTCAGGTCATCCAACACTTCCTGCGGCACATTAACTTCGAATGGACGAATAGCGTCAGGGTCTGACAAGACCGCCGCGTCGCTGGCTTCAGACCGTTCAGCTGAAGCAGGTTCCGTGGGCATTCCGCCACCTCCACAGGCAGTCCCTAACACAGTCAGTCCAAGTATCCACCCCAGCGTCGCTCGATGACATCGCATTAATTCGTTCTCCTTCTTCCCGTCACCACCACACAACAACATATCCACCCACCTGCCCTCACAGTTCCGGTGTAACTACCCCTCGGCCGAGCCCAGCTTCGACAAGTTTTGTGCGAGAGTAGTCTGCCTGAGTCAACGAGACGTAAAACACTGCACCATTCCGTGGTCGAAACGCCGAAAACAATCCAGAAACAAACGGCTCAACGTTTACCACATAGTCCACACCTTCCAGCGTCAACACTTCCTCGACTCGCTGTGCTTCTTTTAGTCGCGCCGCGATAAACACTCGCTCCAGTTCGTGATGCTCGAGTGCGTCTGCATCTACTCTAGCCATCGTTCTCTGTGTTACGTCGTCATCTCACCGTCAATGCACCGTCTCCACATCCTGTCTCGACTTCGCCATTACACGGTCGATGGCCGCGGTCAACGGGTCAACATCAGCCGTGAACGGTCCGGCAACAACCGCACCACTGGGAATCTCAATCGCAATCGCCACCCCTTTATCAACCGGTGTGACAATCCAACTCAAGCCGCGCAGCGCCACCTCGCGTACCTCGGCGTCGGGATTCTGAACTCGATCAAAACTCGCCAGTGTCAACCGAAGAATCTCGTGCACATGGTCGTCGGTCCACTCATGCGGCGCGGGTGCATCCAGTTCGATTACTTCATCAACAACAACATCATGGCCCTTCAATAAAACCTCTACAGTAAATTTCATCACATCTCTTTTTGCAGCGCTCGAAGCTGCTTGTCAAAGTTCTCAGGATTCGTCGTCGGTTCCTGACAGGAGAAACCGCTGCACAGATACGCCGTTGCCTTCCCATCAAGCATCGTCATCGTACCAGTGAACGGTAGGTGCTGAGCAAGTCTGGTCTGTTGTGGACCGGGCTGCAGGTGGACCACGACAGAAAACGGTAAATAGATGGACCGCAGCACCTGGGTCAGTTCCTCCGTATCGGTTCGGCCAGACGGGCCAACTATTACGACCTGCGTCAAACCGGTATGGTACTGCGCCAGTGCCGCCGTCATCAGCGGAACCACTCGAGCGGCCTGTCCTAATTCCAGCCCGAATCTCGCCAATGCCTTCTCGACTTTCCGCACAGCATCCGCATCGGTATCAAGATGGGAAAACGTTAACAAATTCAACGCGGACACCGACCCAGCCGACGGTTCAGCGCCATCATAGTCATCTTTGACGCGCAGCAGGACCGACGGGTCCTCACCTGTCGTGTTATACCATCCGCCCTCGACGTCATCCCAAAACAATTGATCCTGCTTGGCTTGAAGTTGTTTCGCAAACACGAGCCATTCCGGCTTCCCGGTAGATTGGAATAATTCGAGTAATCCCCAGATCACGAAAGCATAGTCCTCACAGTAGCCATCAATCGAAGCCTGCCCGTCACGATAACAACGGCGCAACACTCCAGACGTCGAATCCCACAGTACATCTTTCACAAATTCAGCCGCTCGCTCAGCCATCTGCGTGGCTTGAGGAGCGCCTCCTGGGACGACGCGGGCAGCACGCGCCGCAGCCGCAATCATCAGACCATTCCACGCAGCTAACACTTTGTCATCCAAATGCGGGTGCGGTCTCTTCGCACGATGCTCTCGAAGTGTGTTTCGAGCCTCGGCGAGTCGTGCTTTGATTGCAGGCACGTCCATCCCGATATCATGCGAAACATCATCCATCCTCTTGGCGAGGAAGAATTGATTTTTCCCCAGAAACTCTCCCGTCGGATCATGCGGCGCGTTACCAGAAGGTGCTACCCCAAACCGATGAATGACGATGTCCGCATCGTGACCGAGAAGGTCTACGAGTTCCTCCTGCGTCCACAGATAAAATGCGCCTTCAATCGACGGTGCTGTGGGCTCTCCCGCCTGCTCAGGAGCAACGCTGTCAGCATCTTGCGCGGACAAGAACCCTCCTTCGTCGCCCGTTAACTCCCGTGCCACATAATCCAGCGTGTCTAACGCAACCTCATAAAAATTGTCTTCTCCGGCCAACTGACCGGCTTCAAGACATGCCACCACCAGTTGTGCTTGGTCATACAACATCTTTTCAAAGTGAGGGATCCTCCACTGGCCATCGACAGAGTACCGATGAAATCCACCGCCCACATGATCGCGTATTCCCCCCTTGACCATGGCGCGAAGCGTTTCCAGTGCCATCTCCCGGAGTCTCGGATTGCCACCTCGGTAATGCTCGCGCATCAGTAGCAAGAGTTCGGATGGTCGCGGAAACTTTGGCGGTTCGCCAAAGCCACCATGCGTCGTATCGAAAACACTTTCAAATTGTCCACAACCCAGACCTATGGTCTCAACAGCGGCAATCCCAGAAGATTGAGTAGCCGGACTGTTCGACCTGTTCACGGCAGTCTGACGCAACCGCTCCATCACCTGGTCTGCCGACGCCACCAATTTACCGCGCTCCGTCGACCACATCTCAGCCATTCGTCGCAGCACCTCACCGAAGGCTGGTCGTCCGTAGCGTGAGGTCGGGGGAAAATAAGTTCCGCCAAAAAATGGCCGCAAGTCAGGTGTCAGCCACACGCTCATCGGCCAACCGCCAGACCCCGTCGTCGCTTGCACAAATGCCATATATACCCGGTCAACATCAGGGCGCTCTTCTCTGTCCACTTTGACCGGCACAAACTGTTCATTCAGTAATGTCGCGACGTCCTCGTTCTCAAACGATTCGTGTGCCATCACATGGCACCAGTGGCAGGTCGAATAACCGATCGAAAGAAAAATTGGTTTTGCCTCAGCTCTCGACCGCTCGAATGCCTCGTCACCCCAGGCATACCAATCAACTGGATTATTCGCGTGCTGGAGCAGATAGGGACTTAACTCATGAGCCAATCGATTTGCCATGCCATCGTTCCCATCCGAGATACCCATCACATTGTCTGTTCAGTAAGACCCAGTCGGCCGTAATAACCAATTGTCAGCATCCACAAGGTCTCACCATGGCTCTGACAACCGCTGATTTTGCCAAGTGTCGGTCTCACACGCGGCGACTACGCCCGCGCCGCAGGAATGCACAGGCGAGCCAAACGCATCCGTGTCCGAGATCTACGCGTCTTTCCACGAAGGATATGACCCGAGTGTTTTAAGCGAGGGTGCAAACTCGGCCAAATGCATCAGTGCGCGGGAACAGCGAAGATCTTCGCGATTCGCAGCGACGTCAGCGTAAAACAGATATTCAAACGGTCGGTCTGGAATCGGACGACTTTCAAGTTTTGTTAAGTCAATATCTCTCAACGCAAAGACACTCAAAGCCTTGAACAACGCTCCGGCCTCATTCGACACGGTAAACACAACGGTCGTCTTGTCCGGTGGTCCCAGCGGAGTCGCGTCCTTGCTCACGAACAAAAATCTCGTCATATTGTCCGCGTAATCCTGGATCCCTGATTGCAATATCTCTAAACCGAAATGACGTGCCGCACGGTCTGATGCGATCGCCGCGCTGTCAGTCAGCGCCTCTTCCTTGATCATCTTTGCGCTACCGGCCGTATCGTACGTCGCAACAATTTCAACACCCGCGAGTCGACGCAAAAAGCCTTCACATTGCGCTAATCCTTGCGGATGCGAATAGACACGCTGAACCTCTTCCAGGCTCGTCCCTTCGTTGACAATCAGATGATGAACAATAGGCAGCTTGATCTCACCAACGATAGGTAGTTCGTGCTCTAGCAGTAGATCGTAATTGCGGTGGATAGTCCCGCCGATCGTATTCTCAATCGGCAGGATACCGTGCGTCGCTTGTCCCCCGTCAACAGCTTCAAAGACATCTTCAAATGCTGGACATGACATCAAATCGGCCGAATCGTTGAACCGAAGCGCAGCGGCTTCGCTGTACGCCCCAATTACCCCTTGGTACGCGATGCGCATCATCTAAGAATACAGTGAGCTGCTCAACAAACCATACCCAACGACATTACCCGGTCGTGAAGAGACAACGACGCAGCATCCTAGATGCTTATATTATTCAGGGAGATACCGGCTCTGAATGAAGGCCGTGGTATACACCATCATTCCAACTTATTCGGCCTAATCGGCAGTTGCGCGAAGAACCCCATCCAAAGCGCGCTTGCCTTCGACAACAGCTAGCCGCGCCTTGTCGACGGTGTGCTGGGCCTGGTGAATCTCATCTACAACACTGTCAAAAAACGGCTCCAGGTCTGATTTCACCTCACGCCCTCGTTCGGTCAAATACAGCCAACCACAAACCCCACCAATTACAGCACCTAAGGCGCTCGCCCAAAATACCTGTGTGCGTTCATCCACTCGTGATTTCCTCCACCGTCATCATACCTTCCTAATCCACACCCTAGAAGCGCAACACGAGACCGCCCGTAAAACGGGCATATTTAAAACTCTCAAGTTTCACATCCAATACTTTGTTGCCCACGGCGATGGCCCGGTTGTAACGCAGATCAACACGCGCGCCGAAACGATTCGACAGAAACCCCATCACTCCGACACCCACCGTGGTGCCGAGACCGTCATGCCTAACGGTCTGTAGTTCGCTGGCATTATCCATCCGAAACCAGCCCAAACCACCCACGACATACGGCCGGACAGCTCCTATCGGAATACCAAGAATCACGTTGCCATTAACGGCAGTCAGCTTTGTCCGAGTATCAAAGAGCGTATCCGTTTTGGATCGGTCAGTTTGAGAACCATCGACTTCGAATCCGAAGACACCTCCGGCCATGTTCGCCAGAGAGACGCCATATGTTGCCACCCGTTCCGACAGCTGACCTTCAAACGATCGTCCGGCGAACAGCGTCACGATCCCATCGGCTGACACCGTCACAGGCGTAGCAACACACATGATGCTGGCAATAATCACACCGTTTCCCGATGGCAATGCCGCCACAGCGGCGCGAATCACACGGTTCAAGAGATTCCGTCGACTACCGAGAGAGAACATTGCTAATCTCATATTGGTAAAATTTTATCTGCCTCACAAACATTACTGACCACTGGTATGTGCAGTCTATAATCCACAGAACCATGCCAGATCCTCCGAAACTACCTCCCTCACCCCAATCTGATGCAAAGAAACTATCTGAATCAGCCGTAGTCTGCGAGCGTTGCGGTGCTGAAATGTTCAGAATGCACGCCGTCTGGCGCTGTCCGGCTTGTGGTTTCAAAACGGATTGCTGCGGTTGGTAGAGACCTCAATCTGCCTCTAACAGCCGTCTACTATATAATCGACACGCTATGTGGACTAAGTTGATGAATAACCCTCGCAAGAGGGCGCCGAAACGGATTGCTGTGATTGATCCAGAAAGTTGTTTCGGAGCGTTCGCTTGTTCAATTTGCCAAGCAGCCTGCCCGGTAGAAGATTGCATCGTCGAAGAAAAAGACGCTGACGACCGCTGGGTGTGTGCGGTCCGCGTTGATAAATGTATCGGTTGTGGACTGTGCGTGACCTTAGGCAATACAACCGCACCCCAACCCAGAGACTTCGGGTGCCCCGCAGACTACGACGCCATCAACATGCATGACTGGGATGATGTCGTCGATGTCCTGGAAGCGTCTTCTGAGGACCAACCAGAAGCAGACGCAGTAACGGTTTCTGAAACCGGAACCTAAGAACTTTTCGGCCCGGTTCCCGGGTCAGGCCGACATCCCCCGAGCTGCGATCGGCCACACCGCCTCAACCACATCCCCGCGAACAGCATACATGTGGTTATACAGGTTCACTACGGGATCACAATGTGAGACGATCAACTCCAATTTGTCACCGACATCGTAGACTCGGCTCGAGTCTTCATATCGAATCGAACCAAATTCATCCGAACCCGACCGATAAATAATGCCAGTCTCTCCCTTGACGATCGGCCAAGGTTGATTAATTGTGCATGCTTTGGCGCCGGCATCGGTCGTGGCCCGTCCCTCATACTGCGCATTTAATACCGTCGCGAGAATTGTGAGAGACGGCTCAAAATCAGAATACACCTCATCATTTGATGCACCACCGATACCTAGATATTGAGCATCCATGAATACATAACTTCCCACTTGTACATCCGTGAGCCCGGCGGTTTCGTGATCGATGTTGTAAGTCCCCGTGCCACCTCCACTGAATATTTCAGTATTTAGACCCGACCGGTCCATCAGGAGCTTCGTTTCCGTTGCCGGACTCAAACGCTCCAATGTTCGGGCTCTGCGAGCTTCGAATCCCTTCACATGCTGCGATCCCCCGTCGTAACAGAGCAATCCACGCAGTCGAAGTCCAGGCAGCTGGTCTATTAGCTGTGCTAACGCAAGTGCGGGTTGTCCAGGCGTAATCCCCGTTCGATGCCCACCTGAATCGACATCAACAACCACGTCCGCGACAACTCCAGCCGCTTGCGCCGCCTCAGATAACAGTCGCGCATTTTCAGGAGTATCGGTGGCTTGAATAAAACCAGCACACGATTCACGCAAACTCATGGCCCGTTCAATTTTGAACGGTGTCACGTTCGTCGTCGTCATCAGAAGCTGTTCAATCCCGTGGTCAAACATCGCCACCGCTTCACTGATCTTTGCCGTGCAAATCCCAACCGCCCCGGCTTCCAATTGAAGCTTGGCGATAGCCGGACACTTATGCGTCTTGGCATGTGGCCGACTGGCAATACCGTTGCTCGAGACCGTCCGTTCCATCGTGGCCAAATTGGCTTCTAGCGCATCAAGGTCGACGCACAGCGACGGCGTATCGAGTTCCCATTTAGACATACCAACCTGCGGCGCCTCCTGGCTCTCCGTGGGTGCCATTTCAACCCCGGAATACCCCTTCACTGAGGTGGGTACCAACACGCTGGCGGCACCCGCAGTCTGTATGAAGCGACGGCGTGAAACAGTCAAATTCGTCATGTGATCTCTCCATGTCTGATAAACGACATACCCACAATAGTAGCGTTACAGCTATTCATGCGGCATCGGCAAGTGAACCAGCACTGCCGTCAACGTAAGAACCATCACGGCGATTACAAGTTCCAGCCTCGCCGACTTAATCAAAACTCTTGCCCCGTCAGAAGTGCCCAACCGCGGCCGCATGATCTTCCAGTTATACGCCCCAACAGCCCCGGTCACAAGCATCAATAACACTTTGCCTAAAAGAACCAACCCATAGGTCGTCTCCCACAATTGATTCCAGTGCTCAATGTAGAACACTCCTGTTGTGAGACCGGTCACCAGCACCACACTCACGGCCCCCACTGCGACCGGGGAAAACGTATTTACTAATGACGCAGAGAGCTGATGCGAACCAACGGTCGCACTTGATTGCAAGCTACGCAGTGCGACAACCACTGCCAACAACGTACCAAGCCACAATGCTGCAGCCACTCCATGGCCGACTTGCAGCAACCAAGGAAGGACGCTGTCTTCCCAATAGGACATCGCGTGCCCAGTCAGAGGGAAGGTTATCGCCAAAGCTACCACGCCACTCGCCGTTAACCACCAACCGACCTGTCGTCTCGCGAGCAGCAGCACCGCGGCCACCGCGATGATTCCTGTCGCGTACACTTGCGGCATCCACTGGTTTCCCCACCGCGTCTCAAACGCGACTACCCGGAGTAATTCCAATGTCACGGATTCATCCACACCGAACACGGAGTACGTCTGCGCGTAAAGGCGCACTAACGACGCACAGACCAATAGACCGGCCGAACCGACGGTGACGGACTGCATCCGACGACCGATCGATTTCAGTAACTGCTGAGGATGTGTAGCGTTACGCTGACAGAGCGGAACGAGAATGAGTTGAACAGCAAGACCACCAACTAAGCCAAAGAAAGCGCAATAAGTGACTAGCTTGGCCGTGGACAAAAGCACCAGGGCCAGAGTTTCACCGTCCATCAAAACGATGTCGCTGCCTGTGAGCTACTCGTTAGCTTCGCGCACGGTAAACGCGAAGTCGCCGCGGCGGACGTGACCATCATCACCAGCTGACCGCCAATGGGCAACGTAGCTCCCCGGCCGGAGTGACTCCGGAACCGTCGCCATTAGGGACTTCTCAGAAGCAACCGTGGTCTTCCCTAGATCAACACTGCCGGTTGGACCGTCCAACGAGAGCTGACTGACCGCGGGATCCGGGTCCTGGGTGAACCACACTTGGATGTGATCAGGCGATTCCGTGACCACGGCGTCAGTATCAGGCGCGGTCTTAGTCGGCGCGAGATGCGCCATGACAGTAACCACAGCGACTACAACCAAAATAACTGGCAACACCAGCATACGCACGGTATGAGACATGTCTTCTCCTTGACTCATTTTACCCTCACCGGCCCCTAGTCGGCACCACTAAACCAGTACGACAATTCGTTCAACATCGTTGACGCTAGCGGAGCACTTCGCTCATAGGGCGCCCGGAATAACCCGTCATTTCGAGAAACCCTCGACCGGTTATCGGTTCTCCGGCCCGCATCCCCTCCGCTAATACGGCACCCTCCCAATACGTTACGCCGGTTGACTGTTCTGTGTGAAGCTCTTGACTGTCCACCGCCGCCGACACCTCAAGATACAGGCCCTGATCGGGAACCTGAATTGTCCACTCAACCGGATACCGAGCACCACTACTGGCAGACACCCACGTGCGACCCGGTGTGAGAACAACATCCGTCGAATCAAGAAACATCGGTTCCGCATTGGGAAGAACCAACGTGCCACTTGAGTGCGAATCCGATGCGCCATCTTGTTGTCTCAACATATACACCATAAGGTCGGTCCCATCCTCGAATTGCAAGGAGAACCAGTCCCACCCCTGCTGGGAAGACTCTAGAAACGTCGTTCCGAATTCGTGATCCATCCAACTCAATCCGGACACACTAACCGATTCACGACCCAGCTGTATTTCACCCGTCGTTTCCATCCGAGTCAGCGAATAATAATGTGACGCATTGCCATCCTGCAGCCCTTTCTGGCTAAACCCGTCGCGGCCATGTAGCACTGGCCGCTGTGTCGCGTCGAGCACGAGGTCCACACCAAATGCCCCATCATCACTGAGTGCTCGAAGAACGTGACTCCCATCTCTTTCCTCCAGGCGCCAATCCTCGTTCCACACCTCGAGTCGGTCAGTTCGCGCACCTGCCCACGAAACACCCGCCCGATTCAGCCGTTCACTCATAAAATGCCGCCCACTGTCTATATCGGTCACAGCTAGATGCGCCATATACAGATCCCGAACAGACCACACCGATGGATTGGTGGGCACGCGATCGACTCCCACTCTGAAAAAAGTCAATTGATATCCGAAACGTTGACCACGTTCTCCCACCAAGTTGCCCGTGTAATACCACCATTCAATTCGATAGTCTGGATGACTCCAATGGTCACGTGGAAACTCGAGATTTCGATCGGATTGCGCCTGCGTCCAGTTATCACGTGGCACTTGACTCGCGACAGGCGCCAGCACACACACCGCCAGCAAGACACCACCCACCAAGCGTCTCCCATAGGCAGTCACGACTCGCAACATCGAACTCTCCCGCAGATGATGTTCCCTCATTCCTCTCTCAGATCTTCGAACGTAAACCTTGCCGCCAATCGTGCTGGATACAATCCAGATACTACAGTTGCCAATAAAATGAGCAGCGATGATTGCACTAGGAACAGCACGGGAAAGTGAAACTGTATTGTCCAGCCGAAACTCTGAACATTGATCACAAAGATCAAAATGAGCGACAGGACCATGCCTACAATTAATCCAATGCCAAGACTCACCCCACCCAATAAGCCGGCTTCCGCCATAATCATCCAACGTAATTGCCGACGTTCCGCCCCAGCTAATCGCAGCATCACAATCTCTCTTCGTCGCTCAAGAGTCAGCGTCAATAACGTGGTTGCAACCCCAAACATCGCAACAAAAATCGCGATAACCTCAAGTGCGTACGTGATTGCAAAAGTACTATCAAACACCTCGAGCACCCCCCGACGGAGTGACGCATTCGTATTGATAAACACTGGCGAATCCTGAGCTAGTGAGGACAACAGGCCGTCCCGCACCGACGCCACATCGCTCCCATCCCTCAAATAGACCGTCAAGCCGGATGGCCGCCGATTATCGTAATAGCGATCGAATACCGGTTCATCCATCACAACCAATCCACGGTCATTCGAGTAATCGAAATAGATTGCCGCCACGGAAAACAATTTAAGCCCCTTGGGGGTAGGTAATGAGATCTGGTCGTCGACTTGCACGCTGTATCGCAGCGAAAAACTTTCCGACACCACAACGGCTTGCTGTCCTATGGCCGCCGCCATGGCTTCGCGACCATTCCGCGGCGACTTAAATAACAAATTGCCATGTTCTAGTAAAACACCAAACCGGCCCGACCCTACGACAATCGTCGACTCTCCGTAACTCACATCGACCGCCCGAAATCCATCGACCGCTACTACGCCAGGATAATTGACTACTACTTGCTCTACGTCTCGAGAAATCCCATCCCGACTGCCAGCTGGCGACTGTCGTGCGCCTGAAATAAAGAGGTCTGCTTGAAGCGTTTGTTCCACCCAATAAACGACCGTCTCACGAAAACTCCCAATCATGATTGCAATCGCAACCATCATTGCCAAACTCACGACGAGGGCGGCTACCGAAATGGACAGTCGCCGAATCGAAGCACCTAAATTAGCCCGTGCCATCACGATCTCAACCCCTTGAATGCGGGGCATCCAGCGCTGTAAATGCTGTAGTTGAGACAGAACCACGGGAACGAGTAGTGCAGCGCCAAAGACAACAGCGAGGGCTGCGCCCAACCCAAATATTGGTAGACCTGATACGGCTGGTTGCTTCGACAACACTCCTGCAACAACAAACAGCGCCAGTGGTGCGATGACATACCAACGTGACACACGATGACGGATGGAGAGATCAGGTTCTCCGCGCACCGCTGCCAGTGGGGTCAATTTCGCTGCTTCGTAAGCAGGCACCAAGG
>CAZWIL010000054.1:12131-12454 GCA_964634175.1 uncultured Vicinamibacteraceae bacterium | reverse complement strand
CCCATGCGTTCGGTTAGGCCAAGATCCTCAAATGAGTCGCGAGTGACATTCATTATCTGAACACCGATTCGACCACGGGTGACCTTGCCGCTTCGCAGTTCCGTTAGGAGTTCGCGCACGGTATTACTGGGTATAGCAAAGCCGATTCCAACGTTTGACTGTCGGTCGCTGACGATTGCCGTGTTGATGCCAACAACTTCTCCTCGTATATTAAGTAGAGGGCCACCAGAATTTCCTGGATTGATAGCTGCATCTGTTTGCAGTACGTCCTGTGATCGACCTGGCACTGACGTAAACGGTCTACCAATTGCAGAGATCACACC
>CAZWIL010000054.1:1893-12121 GCA_964634175.1 uncultured Vicinamibacteraceae bacterium | reverse complement strand
CAAATAAACCCTGCGCGGGCCCCTTACTCCCGGGACTCAGTCACCCTTGGTGGCCGTGGGTGGCCACCGAGGGTGACTGAATCCCGGGATTCAGTCACAAATCACACCTTTTGTAAGCTGCTCGTCACACCGACTGTCACGGTGTGGCCGAAGCCGAATGGATTTCCAATCGCCATGACCCAGTCGCCGGGTGACATTTGAGAAGAGTCACCAAAGTTAGCTACCGCCAGCTGCAAATCATCCGGGAGTTCTGTGAGTTCGAGAAGCGCGCTGTCGGTAAGTGGGTCGCGGCCCAGAATCTCTGCCTCATAAAATACGCCGTCCTCGTCACCGAAAAAATCAATCTCTATGGTGGTGGCTTCTGCAACCACGTGGTTATTGGTCAGGATTAAACCGCTGTCATCAATGACGAACCCTGTGCCAGCCGCCTGGACAGTTCGTTCTCTTGGTTGTTGTTCTTGCGGTTGTCCGAAGAATCGACGAAAAAGGTCATCCTCACCAAAGAAGTCGTTCAGTTGCGAACCCTCTTGCCTCGATTCCGTGCGGATATTTACGACCATGGCTGTTTGGTTCTTCGCGATCTCTCTGAACGTACCAGCATCGATCGGACCGTCTAGCGGTTCGCTGTTCATCGGCGGAACCGAGAAAGTCTGCGCAGAGGGGGCCGGCGCCATGTCGAATCGAGACGCGATGACCATACCTATGGCCATCGACATTACCGCTATCAACCCAGCGGAAAAAAACGTGCTTCTTCGTGTCGACATGATCTCCTCCAGCAACTTAACTACACCAAATGTTTGGCAGCCGTAAGGTTGCCGTTACTATATAGATTACCTCAGTGTTTGGCCTTAGTGGTGCGATTCGTCAGCACCGGTTTCTTTCAAGGCTCCCGTTAGCCGCTTTTACTCGCTCTCATTTACGGTTAGCGACACAATCTTGGTCTGTAACGGTCCGGTAACCCATGCCGCGCTTTCTCCTACGTACATATTGATTTCCGATCGAATCCCGAAAGCCTTTTGGTAGATACCTGGTTCTATCGTGAAACCCGTTCCTGGTAGCAACCTCCGGTCGTCCTGAGTTTCATAGTTGTCCATGTGCACGCCGTTACCGTGTACTGAAGAACCCAAGCTATGTCCCGTTCGATGCACAAAGTATTGCCCCATTTTTTCGGCAGAAATCACGTCTCGCGCAGCACGGTCAACTTGCCACCCTCGAAGATCTTCGCCCTTTAGAATGGATTCTTGCACAAGGCCGATGGCAGCGTCGCGTGCGGCACGGACCAATTCGAAAACTCTTGCGTAATCTGGCGGTACGTTAGCGCCAGTGTACGCCATCCACGTGATGTCGGCGAACACAGAACCTGGATGGTCCAGTTTCCCCCACAGGTCCAAAAGCCCGATGTCGCCTTTTTCGATAGGACGGCACCGCTGTTTTGTGGGCATATAGTGTGGATTTCCGGTACTTTCTTTTACGGCAACAACCGGAGGGGAGTCTGTGACCAGTTCTTCATCCTTGAACCAGGTCATCATCACCTGTTGGAGCTCGAACTCATTGAGTGTTGATGATTCCAGCTGCTCACGGATCAGAGTAAAGGCCTTGTCCTTGATTCGGTGAAGTTTAGCTGAGGCAGACTCATGTGAAGTCAGCTGAGCTTTGCTCCAAGTAGCCTCAAATCTTTGCACAAGGTCACCCGAAGACACCACTTCGACACCCATCGCTCGAATAGCATCAATGGTTCCCGCGTCAACTCGTGAGATATACGGTATCGCGCCACTGGGTGAATATTCCATGGCGAGAACCTTGGTTCCTGCCAGAAGTTTTTTAAGTCCTTGCTGCAGTTGCGTGTGGTCTGCGTAGAGAGAATGTATACCCGGTACGTGGGCGAGGCTGGTCGGTTCGATGGCATGCATCAATGACTGTGGACTACCTGTCGCTGGAATCAGACAGTACCATCGGCGTGTCGTCATTTTTGTTCTGGAATCAACTTCGACTACGGCGCCAGCAATTGGATTTGAGCCATGAAAATCGTACAACAGCCAACCATCCAGTCCGTCTTGTTGAAGCGCCGTTTGAATAGCCGGAATATTAAGTGCCACGGTCTGAGTATAGGTCACTAAGGTCAGGCTGAACGTGTGTGCCTGTTAATTTAGACGACGGCGGCTCTGGAATCGCAACGAATTTTTTCTAACCGTTATAGTTGAATTTACGTGTGGCAACTGGGGGTTACCATTAATGTCTTTTGAGAGGCTTTCTACGATGCTTAGATACAGGATTTCAGTTCAGCCTGTGCGGTCGTTACTACACGCGTCGTGTAGGAAAAGCTATGGCCCGGACAAGATGTGAATCTGGTCCAGGCCATGACAATCAAGCTACACGAAAAAATCAAAAAGTCTCGCCGCGACTACTATGCTGCTGGGGCGGACTCTTCTTCGCCTTCTTCGCCTTCTTCGCCTTCTTCTTCAGGCTCGGGCTTAATGAATTCTGGCCACGTGTCAATGACTTCATCGTCCACCACAAGTTCGGGTTCGATGTCGCCATTTTGGTGTGAGAATTCGTAGTTGCTACGATCCATGGCTGAATTCCTTGGCACCCGCAGTTCGATTTCGACAACCTCTCCTGCCATGATGGGTTCCCTGAATCGAACGCGGTCGCCCGTCACAGTGTTACCGTCGGAATCAAACCAGAACTCGTCAACCTGAAAACCGGCAATGGCGTTGTTGGCTCGATTTTGGACCATAAAGGTCGTCACGATGAAATTACTCTCTCGGGACGCCCTAGGCTGTGTATAACCGATGTCGACAACTCCACGTTGGGTTGCAACAAGCTCAGCATCGCTATTCTCAAGTCTGGTGGTTAAATTTCGAGCAGCAGCGACGGACTCAGCGCTAGGTTCAGGTATACCTGCGTCTTCGACACCTTCCCCCTCAGCCATTTCCTCGGACTCCGATGAACCAGAGCCTCCGCACGCGGCTAGACTTAGCATGCCAGCCAATAAAACGAAAAACACCGTATTGGTGAGTCTTTCCATCAGGCTCCTCCGAGTTGCTTGTGTCTCTTGAACCGACACGCAAACAAGAATTATAGGCCCGTCAGCATCAAAATCTCAATACCCTTGATGGTTTCAGGGGTCAAAATTTACATTTCGCCGTTCCAGTCTTCAGCTTCTGGGCTAATGGATCTGAAGATTTCAAGGTGCCACTTGCCACCGCCCCAAGGCTCAATGACCTCAATGACCACGACATCTACCAGCAATTCTGAGAACGACCGACTTTCCGGTTCGCCCTCAAGATGATACGCCGATTCGTCCCAGGCGAAGCTCGGATAGAGGATCAAACTGAGGAAGAGATCGTAACCATCATCAACGACGATCAGTTGGCCGCACGGACGTTTTTGAGTCGAGTGGTAAACCAGGTATTTTTCTGCGCTCTGGGCTCTGATATATCGTTTTAGAGCGAACTCGCGAGCGACGATGTCTTCGACCGCAATTTTCTTGTCCCAGCAGTCCCGACAGTACTTCTCTTCGCCACGTGGCTCAGAGACGTCTCTACCACCGCAAAGTGCACACCTAGGCTGAGTCGCCGATCGGGGAGACATGACGTCAATCTTACGGTTCCGTTCCGTGATTCGCAACTACGCCCAAAGGCACCGCCTCTTGTTAACATGTTCCTATGGATGAACAACCGCCGACTCACTTGGGACTGCGTCACATAGCATTGGCCGTAACCGCATTCGACGAAACCAAACGCTTCTACACCGAGTTGCTGGGCTTTCGAATCGAATGGGAGCCAGACGAAGACAATGTTTACCTGACTTCAGGGAGTGACAACCTAGCGCTTCACCGATCGATGGGGGAAAAAGGTCTTCCTGATACGTCGCTTGATCATCTCGGTGTTCTTGTGCGGCACGCCAGCGATGTTGATGCTTGGGCAGGTTTTTTTGAAAGTCGCGGTGTTACATTGGCGAGTCAACCGCGTACTCATCGAGATGGGGCGCGTTCATTCTATGTGGACGACCCCGATGGCAATCGCGTCCAGGTTATTTATCATCCGCCTATTAGTAAGTTTTCGTAAGGGTGTGTTTTCAAGGAGTCGGCTGATATTTTCAAGCGTTTTTATGAAGCGTTCTTGAGCAGTGGTTGCAAATAGGCTGAGCTTGCGACAGTAAGCGCATATTGTTGCCCTCAAGATCTCGCATTGCTTACGATGTTGTTACCGTTGGCCCCATTTCAACTTCTCATGTAACACGGCGAAGTACCCTCTCGATTTGGCTCGAATGACCTTGAGCGCATGAGTTCCCCGTTCGACCGTTATGGTGTCTCCATGATTCAATTCTAGGCCTGATTGGCCATCAAAACTGACGTAGGCCGAGTGGTGTGAACCACTTAGTGTGGGAGTGATCCTCACTGCAGTATTGCTGGGGATAACGATAGGTCGATTGGTTAAAGTGTGGGGAGCGATAGGGGTTATGACTAATGCGTCAACTAAAGGGTGAACGATTGGACCACCAGCAGCCATACTGTATGCAGTTGAACCCGTTGGACTAGCTACGATCAAGCCGTCCGAACGAAGTTGCGTAACAAACTGATCGCCGACCTTAATCGTTAGGTCGATGATGCTTGATAGGGCAGACTTACTGATGACGACGTCGTTCAGTACGACGCGGTCGGCGATGGTCTGCGTGTCCCGAATTACTCTGGACCGGAGCATCTGACGCTCATCGATGTCAGCAGTACTGTCGATGACTGATTCGAGGGCTTGGTAAAGTTCCGGCAATGTAATCTCCGTGAGAAAACCGAGACTGCCGAAATTAATTGCAAGGATCGGAATATCCTTACCCGTCTCTAGCTCGGCAACACTTCTAGCAATATCAAGCAGAGTACCGTCACCACCCAAGACCACGAGTAAGTCGATTGTTGACGGCAGAGAGCTTCGAGAAAACGTTTTGGACTGGTCGAGACCTACAAGGTCTGCAGTTTCAGTCTCGATCATGACTGTCACGCTGCGCTCACGCAACCAGTTCTTGATACCACTGACCACTTCAGGGGCTTCGGGCAAGCGCGCCTTTGCTACGATGCCGACGGTCTTGATCTTGCTTGGCCCTGAATCTTTCCGAGTGTCTTTAGTCATTTTCTAAGATGTAGAAAAAATTCACGATTTCCCTGGGCTCCGGTAATCGGTGACTGAGTCATACCGATGCGGCGCAGACCTAATTTGTGCGCTTCGATTGCTACTTCTTCGACGACTCGTCGTTGCACGGTCGGATCAAGAACAACACCCTTTTTTCCAATTTCGTGGCGCCCTGCTTCGAACTGTGGTTTTACTAGTACAACAACGTCAGCCAGAGGTTGTAGCAGCGCCGGTACCCGTTCGATGATCCGTGTTGCAGAGATAAACGAAACATCGATCGTTATGATGTTGAACTTTCGGCAGTCGACTGGCAGCATTTCGGTTCGAAGTCCTCTAGCGTTTAGTCCTTCGATTACCACAACATCTGGGTGATTGCGGAGCTTCCAGGCTAGCTGATTGTGTCCTACATCAAGCGCTACGACCCGTCTAATGCCCCTTGCGAGCATTACGTCGGTAAATCCTCCCGTCGAGGCCCCGATATCCAAGCCGATCTGGTTTTTAGGGTCGATACCGAAGGTGTCTAGAGCATGAACAAGTTTGACGCCACCTCGGCCGACGTACGGGTGATCAGGTTTTTCCAGTGCAATCAGCGCGCTGGGCGCTGTCGGATTGCCTGCTTTTTCGACTACTTTTCCGTTAACACTGACATGACCAGCCAGCACTAGCGCCCGAGCCCGAGCCCGAGTTTCGGCGAGGCCACGTTCTACGACGAGTGTGTCGAGTCTCACTTGTGAAGACATCTTATGACTAATTCTGGCGAGTGATCACCCAGTCGGCTATACCTGTCAAAGGACCGGTAAGTCCGGCAGTCGCCAGCGAGGCTTTAGCTTGTTCGACTGAAGATAGCGACATGCGGCGTGATTCCTCGATGCCGAACATACTTGGATATGTAGGTTTTCCCGCCGCCGCATCCTTTCCCACGGTCTTGCCAAGGCTTTCTGCGGTGCTCTCAACGTCAAGAATGTCGTCAACGATTTGGAAAGCAAGTCCTAGGTGTGTCGCATAAGTTTCAACCGCTTGGATCTCTCTAGAACATCCTCCGATCATTGTTGCGCCTGCTACCGCAGCTGCTTTAATGAGCGCGCCAGTTTTTTGTTCGTGCATTGCCCTTAGCTCAGTTGGGCCAAAACTTGGAGCCGATTGATTGCCCTGGTTGCTTGACTGGGGCGAAAGTTGTCCGGCGGCTGCTAGATCAACTACCTGTCCACCAAGCATGCCGGTTACACCCGCGGCTGTCGCGATGCACTTTACCACTCGAAGTTTCCGATCAATCAAGGAAGGGTCGCTTGTGTCTGGAAACTTTGCGAGTATCTGAAAGGCTTCTGTTAGAAGTGCGTCTCCTGTCAGAATGGCGAGACCCTCGCCAAAAACCACGTGAGCGGTCGGTCGCCCCCGTCGAAGAGTGTCATTGTCCATAGCTGGAAGGTCATCATGAATGAGCGAGTAGGTGTGGATCATTTCGATCGCACAGGCAGCGGGATGCAGGAGAAAGTGACGATTCTGCGAGACAGAGGGCGCTACTGTATGTGCAGAGGCTAAGGTCAAGATAGGCCTAAGTCGTTTCCCCCCGGCGAACAAACTGTATTGCATGGCTTCAGTTACTTGTGACGGAGCCTCGGCCTGAAGGGTTAATAGTTTGTGCAGAGCCTCGTCGATTTCCGTCCGACAGACTTCTAAGTAGGTTGTGATGTCGGTTATGTCAGTGGAATCGAGCTCATCAGTGGCCATGGCAGGCTCATTCCGTTGAAGAAAGGGTGGAATCAGACAGTTCGGTTGGCGCAGATTGCACTTCACCTTGGTCGGTAAGTAACTCGATTCGCTTTTCAGCTTCTTCGAGTTTCGCGTGACAGTAGCGCGATAACTTTACACCGCGCTCAAAGAGTTCAAGGGAACGTTCAAGACTGAGATTACCGTCTTCAAGGGTTGTTACAAGTGATTCGAGTTCGGTCAGTGCCGCCTCAAAATCTTTTATGCTGGCCGTGGATTTGTCTTTCACTTTGTACTCCTGACCTCGCAATTGATTTCGCCCTGATGGAGTGTCACCGTGACCGAATCACCTGGTTTAACGGCAGTAGCCTTTCTGATGATCGCCGATCGATTTTCTGTCCAACATACTGCATAGCCCCGAGAGAGGACCGCGAGTGGGCTGAGAGTTTGTAAGCGGCTGGCCGCTGTGCGGACTCGTCCGCCGAGGTTGCCGTGCATTGTAGTTGCCGTGGTATTTAGGCGTGTATCAAGTTTGATCAATTTGGCGTGGATACGACCCAATTGGCGGTCGAGAGAAAGACCTTCGAGGCGCAAGCGAAGCACATGAATCTCTCGAAGAGACAATCCAATTCTTGACCGTGCTGCTGAATTCAGGCGGTGCGTCAGTTCAGCGATATTTCGGCCATATCCCGCTACTCGGGTTGGCCAGCCTGCAAGACCGGGTCGACTTTCAATGCGATGAAGCGCACTTCGACGTTGTTGGATATTGGCAGCAGAGGAATTTCGAAGATGATCTTTCGCTCGTTGAATCCGAGCGATCATCTCATCTTTTCTGGCAGCGACCAGCTCAGCGGCAGCCGATGGTGTTGGTGCCCTGAGATCGGCGACGAAATCGGCAATTGTAAAGTCGGTCTCATGGCCAATTCCTGATACAACTGGGATCGAAGTTGCACTTATCGCTCGTGCTACTGATTCTTCATTGAAAGCCCAGAGATCTTCAATGGATCCGCCACCGCGCGCGATGATTACCACATCGACTCCTGGGACCCTTGTCAACTTTTCAAGTCCTGTTACGAGTTCTGTTACTGCACTTTTTCCTTGAACGCGGGAGGGGCTTACAACGACGTGTGCATTCGGTTGACGGCGGGAGAGCACGTTGAGAATGTCCCGAATGGCAGCACCGTCAAGAGATGTGACAATGCCGATTTTCCTCGGAAGGGCAGGTAGTGGCCGCTTGCGGTCAGGGTGGAATAGCCCCTCTTGTTCCAAGCGTTCTTTCGTTTGTTGGAATGCCAACTGCAGAGCACCAAGTCCTTGCGGTTCTAGGTGCTCGCAAACAATTTGGTACTCACCCTTTGGCTCGTAGACGCTGAGGCGCCCGCGGGCGGTGACCTGTTGACCGTTTTCAGGTTTGAATCGCAAGGACCTCAGTGACGATCGAAACATCACAGCGTTAAGTTGAGCGCTCTTGTCCTTCAAGGTGAAATAAAGGTGGCCTGTTTTCCACACACGCGCATTTGAGATTTCACCCTCAATCAAGACCTCCGGATATGTCACCTCCAGCATTGTGCGGATCACGGCTGTTATTTCACTCACCGTGAAGATGCGTTCACCGGGTTTCGGTCTTACGACTGATGGCTCGCCAAACGGTAGCTTGGTTGATCCAGTCACGACACCGATACCGATGTAGAAGTGGGTGTCGGAAGTGCACTGGCTGCTACGCTGACCCGTTCTATCTTCGAGGCACGACCATTCGAGGGATCGCTTGAAATTACCACGGCGTTAAGACGTAGGTTAGTCGAGGCCGTTTCAAATCGTGACGGTCGTCCGGTTAGAAAACGGTCTAGTACTGGACCACGTTCAACACCAATTATTGAATCATGTGGACCTGTCATACCAACATCTGTGATGTAGGCAGTACCTTTGGGCAGAATCCGCTCGTCTGCTGTTTGTACGTGTGTGTGGGTTCCGACTACCGCAGTCACGTCCCCATCGAGATACCATCCCATGGCTAGCTTCTCTGATGTCGCTTCGGCGTGAAAATCAACCAGAACGACGGATGCGCGGTCCCGAATAAGATCTAGTTCTCTTCGTATCACCTTGAATGGATTATCAAGCGGATTCATGAATACTCGTCCCATAAGGTTTATAACGCCGATTGCGACACCGCCGGCGGTTTGGGCAACATAATGACCCGATCCAGGAGCATCAGGGTAGTTTGCCGGACGAATCAACCGAGGTTCGAGCTCTATATATTTCAGCGCTTCTTTCTTGTCCCAAATGTGATTGCCTGATGTCATGACGTCGACACCTATGTCCAGGATGGATTCCGCAACCTCGCGCGTGACCCCCATACCTCCTGCAGCATTTTCCACATTGGCAACGACTACATCTATAGAATGCTGTTCAACTAGTAGCGGCAGTAAACCCCGTAAGCTTTGGCGCCCTGGTTTGCCAACAATATCGCCGATGAAGAGAATGTTCATTTCCCTCATGATTGCACAGGATTTGGTTCTAAGTGAACTGGTCGTTCATTATGTTGCCTGATCTCGACCCGTTGATTCTCGCACGCCTCATCGCCATTACTAGTGACCGTACTGCTGGAGCAATGACTTTGGGCCGCAGAGCCATCCGACTTCTGCTCGACGTGAGTCAGGAGGATAAGAAAGCCGTAGAGTCGATCGCGGTTGCTCTTTGTCTAGGACAACCAGCGATGGCGCCGGTGTGGAACGCCGCTGCCGTGGCTGTTGGCTCAGGTGGTGTCGATGGACTCAAGATTCTTTACGGTAAAGCTGACCGGGCGCCGCAATCTCTTTCGCGTGTGTTCAGAGAGCTTGTGATGTCGTCGAAGTCGGAGACTGATGTTGCCGTGCCACTCGTGTTTGCCACCGTGTCGGCGCGTGATTCCGTTCGAATTTGTTTTGAAGTGCTTTCGGAACGAACAACGATTCGTGCGATCTGTGCTGAAGGTCGTCCTCGCATGGAAGGTCGGCAAATGGCAACGACTCTTGCTACGGCTGGAATTGCCACAACCATCTGTACGGATGCAGCTATTGGAGAGGCCATTGCCACAAGTTCGCCTCAGGTCGAAGCAGTCGTTGTTGGTGCCGATGCAGTAGCTCCGCAATGGTTTCTGAATAAGTGCGGTACGCGTCAACTACTCGAACTTGCTGTTAGTCTCGGTTTCCCGGCTTATGTGGTTGCAAGTCGCGATAAATTCATATCCGACGCTTTAGCCGAACACATTCATCCAGGCTCGGGTCCTTCTCAGGAAGTCTGGGACGACACTCCAAGAGGGGTTCACGCCGAGAATCCCTATTTCGAAAAAATTCCGATAGAGCTCGTGGCAGCCTTTATAACAGATGTTGGTTCCATTGGGCCGGCATCGGCGCAGG
>CAZWIL010000054.1:0-1793 GCA_964634175.1 uncultured Vicinamibacteraceae bacterium | reverse complement strand
CTCGTGGCAGCCTTTATAACAGATGTTGGTTCCATTGGGCCGGCATCGGCGCAGGATATGTGCCAGTCTTCGGTCGTCTCGACTGGGGCATCACGACTCGGTAGTCTGCTAGGGGACACCGGGAATCGCTAAGTAAAGGGCCAAGAAAGTAGTAGTTGGGTCAACAAGGGAGGACCGGACCGAAGCGCAAAAAACGCTGGATTTGAATTATCTTAGTGTTATTAGCTCATATTTGCTTATTTACATGCGCTAATGTATTGAGTATCCTTGGCAATAGTGGATCGTAGAAGGGCCTCTTGTCGGAAGCTCGATTTTGTTTTTGTGACACAGGTGAATTGCTCTTGAAAAATCCAAGTTTAGTGCGGAAGGCAGGTCGGGCCTTTGAGGCAGATGCCCGACAGCTTGTGCCAGTCGACGACGAGATTGGCGGCACCGTAATTTATCTGGGTGGACGACCGGCGTACTATGTGCTCAACGACGAGTGGTTTGAGGCAGTTAAAATGGAAGCGGACGCGGTTGTGACCGACCTTCCAGGGAGAGCCCGAGCACTTGCCGACGAATTAGATTCAAACGAAGAAATCTGTAGGTTCTGAACGGAATCGTATCGACTTCATGAAAGACTTTCGCGTATTCTAGGTTGTATATGAGTCAAGAAAAAGAAGCGTCAGACGCGCAGCCTGCTTCTACCAATACAGAGACGACAGAGGTTTCGGAACCTCGAGAACCCATGCCGCCGGTTGAAAGTCGCTTCATGTTTGTGGACATCGCGGCTCTTCGAGCAAAACAGCTTAGGCGTGGCGCGCAGCCTAGGGTTGAATCTTTGAATCCCCAAGGTAGTAGCGTGGAATCAGACCCGCCGACCCAAAAACTTGAACGTATTGCCATGCGTGAAGTTGAAGAAGGCCTGATTGTTTACGACCAGCCAAGCTTGGAATCAAAAGCCGAAGACGCTACTGCGAAGGGATAGTTGTGAGCATTTCCGAAATCCAAGCTATTGCTGTTGCTGCGGTTACCGGCCTGGTGTCGTCAACTGCCTTCTTGTTGGCATTGTTTGTGGGGTTTGTCTTTCTGGCTGGCCTTACTAAGCTTCGTAAGCGAACTAAGGCGTCCATGGTGGTTCGAAACCTGGCTGAACAAATGGAAGGCGAAACGAACTATCTGCCCCCAGACGCGCCTCGAGGTCCGGCTGACCAGCTCCGCACTCCAGAGCTATTGGAGCAGAACAGTCGTAACGCCTGAGATCGATAAAGCAAAAAATTTTTATCGATTTATTTCTGACCGATTCTATCTGGCGAACTAGGGCATTTGGTTGAACGGCTGCTCTCGCCACCACGGTGACTCCCGCTCGTATACTTCGGCGATTTTCAGCAACGTTACCTCATCGAACGGACGTCCCATTAGTTGCAGTCCAAGCGGTAAACGTGTCGATGTGAAGCCTGCGGGCACACTGAGGGCTGGGAGCCCTGTCAGATTAGCGCTCACGGTAAAAATATCGCCCAAATACATAGCTAACGGGTCATTGATGTGTTCGCCAATTTGGAACGCTGGTTCAGGGGTCGTGGGCATCGCAATGGCGTCGACAGTTTTAAAGGCCTGCTCATAGTCTGTTTTGATCAAACTTCTGATGCGCTGAGCCTTTAGGTAGTAGGCGTCATAATAACCTGCACTCAACGCGTAAGTTCCTAGCATGATTCGGCGTTTTACTTCTGGTCCGAAGCCTTCGTCGCGTGTCCGTTTGTACATCGTTTGTAGGTCAGCCTGGTCGTGCTTCGACGCCGCTCTGAAGCCGTACC
>CAZWIL010000053.1:0-12720 GCA_964634175.1 uncultured Vicinamibacteraceae bacterium | reverse complement strand
TGTTGGTCGCGCACACCGATCACGAGCACGTATCAATCCCAGAAATGATTGATTCGGTCGAACATTACGTCACACTTGCCAAGCGCTTGCTCGCCGATTGACCCATCCTCACGGACTAGTCGCGGACTACTCGAACTGAGACAACATCAACACGGTCTAGTGGACGCTCTCCCTCCGTAGGTACAGATTCGATCGTTGCAACAACGTCGAGACCGTCGACAACAACACCGAAGGCTGTGTATTGATTGTCTAATTCTTCAGCTACATCGGTGCAGATAAAGAATGACGTCGACGCACTTGCCGGATCTTCACCGTGAGCCATAGACACAATTCCAAGAACATGCTTCGTATCGTTAAATTCTGGGTCTAAGTCCTTAATTAGGCGTTCTTGGCGTTCACTCAATGGATCGCGCCGGGTCGGCAAATGGCCTGTCTGAATCACGAAATCTGATACAACGCGATGGAACGACATTTCATCGTAAACACCCGCATCTGCCAAACGAAGAAAGTTACGCACATGGTTTGGTGCTAGGTCTGAAAAGAACTCCACCGTCATCGAACCAAAACTGGTTTCAATCACGGCCCGGTAACGACCGAGCTCTTCCGGTGTTTCCTCTGAAAACGGTAGAGGTTCCGGCGGAGGCCGATCGCGAATGTTGGCACTACGGACTATGACCCGTTCCATAGCACGACCTTCTGGGTCAACCGTCGTCTCGGAAATTGTCGTAACAACGTTGATGCCTTCAACGACTTGTCCCCATATGGTGTATTGCCCGTCCAGTCCTGGTTGATCCACCGCCGAAATAAAAAACTGGGATCCCCCACTATCCGGTTGATTCGGCACGACAATAGCCGCCACAGCTCCACGCAGATGAGGCCCGGCGCTCAACTCATCGCCAACCCTCTGCAACCCCCCCTGTCCATATCGGGCGGATTCTTCGGGATCTTTCGTCAACGGGTCTCCACCCTGAATAATTCCATGCCGAACCATTCGGTGAAATGTGGTTCCATCGAATTCGCCTTGTTCGGCCAATTCCATAATCAAACCGACGTGATTGGGAGCGAGCTTCGGCAGCAGGTCAATCACAATAGTTCCGAAATCTGTTTCAAAAACTGCCTGTTTGTCGCTCATGTCATCAAGCGTCCACGGTGTTACAAATAATTCTTCACTCTCGACCGCACCTTGGCCCAATAAGACGCATGGTGGCAAGGCTAGAATCATCACAAAGATTCCTAATAACCGAAAACACATAGGCATCAAGGGTATCATTCGAAGGCCATGCGCAGGGCACCAACACGCTGTCCGTGGGGTAATTCAGACCCTTTGTATACGAGCTATCATGACCAGGAATGGGGTGTCCCTGTTCACGATGATCGCAAGTTCTTTGAAATGCTGACTCTCGAGGGTGCCCAGGCTGGACTAAGTTGGATCACCATACTAAAGAAGCGAGAAAACTATCGCTCGGCATTTTCAGAATTCACACCTGACCTGATTGCTCGTTACGACCTTGGCAAACGCCAAGAATTGTTGACAAATCGCGGCATCGTGCGAAACCGCCTCAAGATTGAATCAACCATCAAGAACGCTCAAGCCTTTATCTCTGTGCAAAATGAATTCGGTTCCTTCGATCGATACATCTGGCGGTTTGTCAAGGATGTTCCAAAACAGAACGATTGGACACAAATGGTTCAAGTTCCAGCGAACACACCTGAATCAGACGCGATGAGTAAAGATCTCAAAGGTCGGGGATTCCGATTCGTGGGAACGACGATCTGTTATGCCTTTATGCAATCGACAGGTATGGTCAACGACCATCTAGTCAGTTGTTTTCGACACCGAGCCGTTCGCCAACCTCATCGAACCGACTGAGATGACAGAGTGCAATCGCAGCGGTAGTGGCCACATTGAGAGAATCAACCACCGGCTCGAGTGGAATTCGAACCCTAGCATCCGCCAATTCTAGCGTCGGCAGCGAGAGACCGTCACCTTCGTTTCCTAGTATTAATGCATTGCTACGACCATTCTTGAAGAACTCAAAGTGATTGAGACAGATCGCATCATCATCAGGAGTAAGCGCCACTAGATCGTACCCGCGACAACTGAGTGACTCAAGACCCGCTGGCCAGTCTTCAACAACTGCATATGGAATCTGCAAAGTCGTACCGATCGAAGTGCGTATGGCCTTACGATATAGTGGGTCACAACATCCCGGACTCATTAAGACGCCCGCCGCTCCAAAAGCCGCAGCATTACGAAAAATTCCACCAATATTATCGGCGTTGCCAACCTGCTCTAACACGATGATAGGTTTCGGGAAAGTCACCAGCCGCAACAGGGTCTGAACGGTCTTCGGCGGAGGTCGTTCTACAAGACCAAGACACCCTTGGTGAAAATCGAAGCCACCAATGTTCTTGATCATGTCACGGCTAGTCACGTAGACCGGACATTCAGGCATATCGAAAGTCTTGAACTCATTCAGCGCCTGCACTGTTGTAGCGGTGACGAGAAGAGCCTTAATGCAAAACTTGTTTTCAGTCAGGAGGCGGCGAACAGCCAGTCGCCCCTCAACTACGAAGTTGCCAAGCTCACGGAGTCTTGTCGGATCGGGAATATCTCTGAAAGCAGAAAGTCGGCGGTCGTCGAGCGATACAACATGAACGATTTCCAAAACATAATCTCTTTGCGATCAATCCATGTTCAAGTGGACTGCAAGACCGACCGGGTGCTGCGATGACGGTCGACCACCTCAACACCGAGGTGTTTACTAAGGTAGACCTTCGATTCTCGGTTGTCCGCGACGTTGAGCTCAAACTTAATGACATTAAACTCAAGATGGTCAAGTGTGCTACGCATATCGTAGAAGCGATTTTTCGTCTTGACCAAGATTTCGTCAAAACCGTTATCAAGAGCCCAAGTCTCTTGTTCTTCCGTCAATGCACGAAAAAATCCCTGCCCGCGCCAATCTCTCCGGGTTCCACCAATCCAGCTGTATAGCACTTTCCGATCTTGAAACTGCACAAATTCTTGGAGACGTGAGACAAGATCCTTAAGTTTGGGATCGGTTTCGCCGAGGCCAATCTCATGTGACACCTTATAAGCGACCGGAAACAGATTAGATGGGTCAGCAGCCAACGATGCTTCCGCCATGAGAATGTGGTGGTCGCGGCCGTCGAGACGGTCAACCACTTCCACAGCCCGTTTGCGGCGACGGTACTCACCAAAATGTTCCTCGATGTATTCGATCTCCAAGGCGCCTTGGCTGAGCGCGTACTGTCGAATGTGATACTCAGGATGATTTTCTGATCGCATCGACCCCTCTTAGCAGCTGGCCGACATCATACATTCACGTCTTCAGTCAGTTCGGCAAACAAGCGGTCCTGCCAGTAAATTAGTCAAACAAGTGACACAAGCTACCGTTGTTTAGTCTCGTCAGAACGACTCCAAGGTCACCAGACGAAACTTGTTAATATCTCACCTCTCGGGTTCATAGGCCAGGTTAGAAGCCAACCATCGTTCAACTTCCTGAACCGTAAACCCTTTTCGTGATGCGTACTCCGTTATCTGATCGCTGCCAATCCGACCAACTGTAAAGTAGCGGGCATCTGGAGAAGAAAAATATAGTCCACTAACGCTAGCTGCCGGACTCATCGACGCGGACTCTGTTAATGAAATACCCACCGATTCGACATTCAATAAATCAAACAACTTGAATTTCTCACTATGGTCGGGACAGGCCGGATACCCAAACGCCGGCCTGATACCCCGATACTCCTCCGCGAGGAGTGCCTCTCGACTTAGTTCCTCACTGTCCCCATAACCCCATTCATCCCGCACTCTGACATGCAGGTACTCCGCAAACGCCTCGGCCAAACGGTCCGCAAGTGCCTTGACCATAATCGCCTTATAGTCGTCGTGATCTCGCTCATATCGCTCGACCAGTTGGTCAACACCAGCCCCGGTAGTAAGCGCAAACGCACCAATGTAATCAATCTTTTGGCTATGGATTGGCGCGATAAAGTCTGCCAGTGACCGACTGACTTTACCGTCGCCGATATCCTGTTGCCGTAACATGTTAAAACGCAACTGCTCTGTTCCTGTACCAGGTTTACTTGAATCTTCTGGAACATAAACGATGATGTCGTCTCCATCGCTAGCCGCCGGCCAAAAACCATAAACACCCGTGGCTTGAAGAAGTCCCTCGTTGGTAATCGTCGACAACAAACCAGTCGCATGGTTGTACAGTTCGCGCGCCGCTGTGCCTCGGTCTGGGTCATCTAGAATAGCCGGGTAGCGTCCTTTGAGCTGCCAAGCCGAAAAAAAGTAAGTCCAGTCAATGAGCGGCACTAAGGTATCGAGTTCGACCGTGACCTCGCGTCGCCCAGTAAACGCAGGGACTGGAATCTGAATTGTTGACCAATCCACCTCGACACAAAGACGTTTGGCTTCTTCATACGACCGGATCTTCCGTTCTCGTCTTGCGGTGTACTGCTCCCGCAAGATCGATTGGTCTTTCTTGTTAGCTGTGACGAAAGTTTCACGCTGCACCGGATTCAATAAACTCGCCATTACATCGGCCACTCGGGATGCATCCGACACATGGGTCACGCTACCGTCAAAGGCCGGTGCAATCTTGACTGCGGTGTGCTGACGACTCGTCGTTGCTCCTCCAATTAACAGCGGTAGACCAATGCCTCGGCGCTCCATTTCAGAAGCCACCAACACCATCTCTTCAAGTGACGGCGTGATTAAACCACTAAGACCGACGACATCTACCTGCTCATCTTCCGCGGTTTGCAAAATTGTGTCGCATGGCACCATCACACCTAAATCAATGACTTCATATCCATTGCACCGAAGCACTACCGCAACAATATTCTTACCGATATCATGTACGTCGCCTTTAACTGTGGCCATTACGATTTTTTTGGCAGCTATCTGTTCATTCGATTGGTCTGCCTCCATGTACGGTTGAAGATAAGACACGGCTTTCTTCATTGCTCTCGCACTCTTCACAACCTGTGGCAGGAACATCTTACCGGCACCAAAGAGATCTCCGACCACCTTCATACCGTTCATCAGCGGCCCCTCGATAACGTCGAGTGGACGCACACTCTGTTGCCGAGCCTCTTCGACATCAGTCTCAATAAAATCAACGATGCCATGTACGAGTGCATGGGCCAGGCGATCATCAACGTTGGCCTCGCGCCAGGCTAAATCCACCTGACGCTTCTGACCCACACCTTTCACTGTTTCAGCCAGTTCAACCATTCGATCGGTGGCATCAGCACGCCGATTAAAGATGACATCCTCAACATGAGTTAAAAGGTCGGTCGGAATGTCCTCGTACACAACAAGTTGACCGGCATTTACGATACCCATGTCCATACCAGCTCGCACCGCGTGGTACAAGAAGGCAGAATGCATTGCCTCACGCACCACATCATTGCCACGAAATGAAAACGATAAATTACTGACACCACCGCTGACCTTTACGCCTGGACAGTCTTGCTTAATACGTCGCGTCGCCTCTATGTAATTAATCGCGTAGTCGTTGTGCTCTTCGATGCCGGTGGCAATCGCCAACACGTTGGGATCGAAAATAATGTCGTGCGCTTCAAAGTGAATCTGCTCTGTCAGCAACCGATACGCCCGTGTGCAAATGTCAACCTTTCTCGCAACCGTATCTGCCTGTCCAGTTTCATCGAATGCCATAACGACAACGCCCGCTCCGTACCGTCGAGCGAGTTCGGCCTTCTCCAGAAAATCAAGTTCTCCCTCTTTTAGGCTGATGGAATTTATGATCGCCTTACCTTGGACGCACTTAAGACCCGCCTCGATCACTGACCATTTGGAACTGTCGACCATGATCGGCACGCGCGCTATTTCTGGCTCCGTCGCGATGTAATTCAAGAATCTAGTCATCGCCTGCTCGGAATCAAGCATTCCTTCATCCATGTTCACATCAAGAACGTTTGCACCGCCGCGAACCTGGTCAACGGCCACCTCAACCGCTTCAGTAAAATTGTCCGAGGTAATGAGATTCGCGAACCGGCGAGATCCCGTAACATTCGTCCGCTCGCCAACCATAATGAAATTACTTTCCGGGCGAATCGTTAGTGTTTCAAGACCACTAAACTGCGTGGTTAATTCCTTTTTTATGGGACGTTGGCGCGGTTTTACCCCATTGACAGACTGCATGATCGCTTCGATATGGTCGGGTGTCGTTCCACAACAACCACCCACCATATTGACGAGCCCACTTGTCGCGAACTCTTTAAGCAATTGACTAGTCTGATCAGGAGACTCGTCATACTCGCCAAAAGCATTTGGCAATCCTGCATTTGGATAACAGCTAATGTAGGCTGGCGAAATTCGCGCCAACTCGGCCACATACGGTCGCATGCCATGCGCACCCAACGAACAATTAATTCCAACTGAAAACGGCTGGGCGTGGGCAATTGACACCCAAAAAGCATCAATCGTTTGACCAGAAAGGGTGCGACCACTTCGATCAGTAACCGTTACCGAGATCATCAGCGGAAGATCGACATTTTTCTCTTCTAAAACGTCTCCAATCGCTAGGATTGCCGCCTTGGCATTCAGTGTGTCAAATATTGTTTCGACGAGAAGCAAATCGCAGCCCCCGTCGACGAGGCCGCGTGTTTGCTCGGCATAGGCCTTTCGTACATCATCGAAATTCACTGACCGGGCAGTGGGATCGTTTACGTCAGGAGAAATCGACAACGGCTTGTTTGTTGGACCAATGGCACCTGCCACGAACCGTGGCCGATCTGGCGTCCGTTGATTCCAGTCCTTGGCAACCTGTTTAGCTATCTTGGCCGCCTCACAGTTCAGTTCGTAAACGACCGACTCAAGACCATAGTCAGCTTGAACAATGGCATTCGCGTTGAAGGTGTCCGTTTCAACAATGTCAGCACCCGCTTCGAAAAACGCCGCGTGGATTTCGGCAATGACTGCTGGTTGAGTCAAGACCAATACATCAAAATTACCCTTGAGATCATGAGGATGGTTGGTAAAACGCTGCCCACGAAAATCTTCTTCCTGTAACTCGCGGCGCTGGAGCATCGTGCCCATGGCTCCATCAAGCACGATCACACGCTCTGACAGTGCGGCATCGAGCTGCTCACGCACCGTCTTCGTTGTTGTCCTAGGCCTATCGGTCATGGGCAAGAACTATTTTCCGCTGATTTGTAGGGTTTTTCATGTGGAGGTAGGCTGACAATCGACGACTCGAACTCCTGCACAACTCGGAAACGCTGAGCTGGATAGATTAGATACGGCAGCGTGAACCACAACCGCTTTATTCTCCTTTGAAAAAGATTCTCCAAATACGCCCGCCGACATCATCGGTGACGAAAACGGACCCATCGGGACCTTGTGCAATACCTACGGGTCGATGTTTCGCATCCTGGGGTGACATCAGGGGACTCTCACCCTCAAAACCACCAGCAAACATGTCCCAATCCCCTGTAAATTTACCATCCACGCGGGGAGCGAATGCGACCTGATATCCACCTTGCTCCCGAGGTGCCCTATTCCACGAACCGTGAAACACAACCAATACGCCATTTCGGTAGCGCTCGGGAAACTGGCCACCTGTGTAAAACAGCAAGTCATTCGGCGCCCAGTGCGCTGGGAACGCTATCAACGGTTCAACATACTGCGCACACTCGCCAACTTCATGGCCGTCACCACCGTACTCCGGGGCAAGCAGCCGCCTATTCTGAAACCGATCGTGATAACAGAACGGCCACCCAAAATCTGCGCCGTCGGTCAACTGAAAAAACTCTTCGGAAGGAATTTCGGCATTGCCTTCGTCATCAAAATCCCATAATGAGCCCAATGAGTCTCGACCATGCTGGGCTGCATAAACACCCCGTGTCCTTGGGTCCCACGCAATACCCACAATGTTTCTCGTACCCGTTACAAATTGATGTCCGTCGTTCTCCTGGGTCTGGTCAAGCCGGTCAGCGTCGAATCTCCAAACACTGGCCTGTCGAACACGTTGAGGACACGGGGTCAGCCCCTTTGACCCCCGCGTTCGTGCCACCTCCATACACGCATTGGACGGAGCGCCAACGTTAACATAGAGGTTGCCAACACCATCGAAGGCAAATGCTTTCGAAGCATGGCTACGCTGTTCGGGAAAACCTCCGACCACTAGTTCAGCCTCACCCGACGGGACTAGCTCGCCAGGTGCCCTTGCATAGCGGTAAATGGCCGTCGTCGTCGAAAGATACAGGTAATCACCACGGAGCTGCAGGCCAGTACCATAATGGTCTGAAAATCGTTCAATAATATCGGCACGCCCGTCGTCGTCGTCGTCACGCAGAACCACGACACCTCCACCTGGTTCGTTCTCCGCACGTCCTCGATTTCCACGGTTATGAACATAAACATCGCCGTTAGGAGCCACATCAATATGGCGCGGGTTCTGGAGACCGTCGGCCACGACCACAGCGCAAAAGCCGTCGGCAAGCTTCAAACCACCATTGTCTGGATCGCACGGCGGTCCACTTCTCGACTCCGTCGCTACTTCCTGTGGTGGCACTGACGAACAGGATAAACACAAGCAAAACCCAAGTACCGTAGTCCAGTCCAATAACCTCACCCAGACCTCCTGTTTAACGCGTCTGCCGCGTGTGTGTCCGAGGCAGACTCATCCTCACATTCATCGCAACCGTGACATGACGCCTGCTCCCCAGGCGTGGTCACCCCAATCAGATCTCGCACGTGTCGATAGAGTGACACCACAGCAAATCCAACGACGATCGCGACTACTGGTTCCTGCCAAGTCACACAACACCCCAGCCAAAAAACAAACCTGTTTGGTAAACCGCTAATGACGCCACATAAGCCAACACCGACATATACGCAAGCATGAAAAGTGGCCACCGCCACGTTCCGGATTCTTTCCGAACCACTACGAGCGTACTCATACACTGACACGCTAGCACGAAGAACACCATAATCGATACACCAGCGAGCGGTGTCATCAACGGTGACCCGTCTTCCCGACGGGCCGCCTGTAGCGAGGAACGGAGCGTTCCACTCTCCTCATCTGCCCCTTCAATACCAAATACGATTCCAAGTGTTGAGACAAAAACCTCTCGAGCCGCAAAAGCACCCAAAATACCAACGCCAATGCGCCAATCAAACCCGAGGGGCGCAAGCACTGGCTCCACCACCTGCCCTACTCGACCCGCGATACTAAACCGAATCTGTTCAGCCGCCTCCAACCCATCCAGTCTTGAACGCTCGGCTGCTTGCGCAACAGCGTCTGAAAAACCCGTTACGTCGGCTCGCTCGGCATCGTAACGGGCCTCAATATCAACACTCTTTGGAAACGACAACAGAGCCCACAAGATAATCGTCATCGTGAGAATAATTGTGCCCGCATCCGATAGAAATTTTTGAACTCGACGCCAAGTAACCAGACCAACATTGCTCAAGACCGGCATGCGATAAGGCGGAAGTTCCAGAACAAGCGGAAGCCTCGGACCTCGCAGCACCGTTCGACGAAGAACGGCTGCAGCAGACAAAGTTGCGACTACGGACAATGCGTACATTGCAAATAACACGACAGCGCCGACGCTTAAGATTCCAAAGACTCTGGACTCTGCCGAGAAAACCACGGCAGTTACCAAAGCATAGATTGGTAACCGAGCACTGCACGAGACCATCGGTAGTGTGAGCATCGTGATAAGTCGGTCCCGACGGCTCTCAATCGTCCGCGTGGCCATCACCGCCGGAATGGCGCACGCAAAACCAGATAACATGGGTACGAAGGCCCGACCATGCAACCCAACTCGGCCCATCAGTCGATCAATCACAAACGCGACGCGCGCTAGATACCCCACATCTTCAAGCACCGCGATAAAGAGAAAAAGCATCGCAATCTGTGGCACGAAGACCACAACATTTCCGACACCCGCAATGACGCCATCCACTACCAAACCACTGACCGGACCAGCCGGAAGCAGCGCCGTCGCGCCAACCTGCAGCCTTGCGGTCAAACCTTCGATTAACCCGATCAGCGGTTCTGACCATGAGAATAGTGCCTCAAACAAAACGGCCATAACGACTGCAAAGACCGCCATGCCGGCGACTCGATGCGTGAGAACACTGTCTATACGATCGGTCCAACTACGCGTATCAGGCCTGGCAGTCGTTCGCACGTCCTGCGCAACGCTCTCAATCCACTTGTACCGTGCTCCGATGATTTCTTGATCAATCGACCGTTGCTGTTCGGTCGCCCGTCGTCTGACCTGATCGACCGTCGCTCGCACAGTCGAGGGAATTCTAAAACTAACACCGTCATCGCTTTCGACAGAAAGTAATGACCAAAGAGCCCATGAACGTCGAGCAGCTGCCGTCTCACCCAACTCCGCTTCGGCTACGGACTCTTCAACCGCTAGAATCTCCTGTTCCACCGTTTCTGAAAATCCCGTCCACGCCACATGATCCCTATAAGTCAGCCGGATAGCTGACGAGAGCACCTCGCGCAATTCATCGAGACCAACACCTCTCGACGCTACAGTGGAAACCACCGGCACCCCAAGCCAGCTTGACAGTCGAGAGGCCTCGAAAGTGATACCACTCGCGGTTGCTTCATCGATCATGTTCAAAGTCATCACGACCGGCACGCCGGTTTCCGCGATCTGTAGCACTAAGTACAGACTTCGCTCAAACGCACCAGCATCAACAACCACAACCACTACATCCGGACGATCTCCCAGCCGACCATGCACGGCATCAACTGCTACTTGCTCATCGGGCGAATGGGCACTGAGCGAATAAGTGCCAGGAAGATCGAAAATTTCCGTAAGTGTGCCATCTGGCAACGTAACCCTTCGAGAAGAACGGGTAACGGTGACTCCCGGATAGTTTCCGACCTGCGCCCGGCTGCCCGTCAATGCATTAAAGATTGTGGTCTTACCCGAGTTTGCATTGCCAGCCACTAAGATTCGGGGAATGTGTGTTGTCGGAACAACTTTGTCCTCGTGGGTCGGAAACTGAAATAACTGATCTACAGACACTGGCGAGACGACACTCGCTGACTCTGGCAATAGTTCAATCTTGCCAGCATCGGCTAGTCGCAACGAGAGTGAATAGCCGCGCAGTCTGATCTCCAGTGGATCACCGAATGGAGCTCTGCGGATGGCTTCGACCCGAGTGCCAGGCAATAACCCCATTTCCATGAGACGGCCTGACACTTGTCGATCACCACCGACAGCATTAACCACGGCACTCTGGCCAATCGGCAACTGGTCTAACGTGGAAGAGCCTTGGTCCAAGCTGGGGACAACTCCTGAAATCCACAGTGTGAGGCCACCGTGGCGAACCGATTAAAAAATGAGACTCAGTCTCATTTACAGGGTTCCAGTCTATATCCGACCATTTTGGCCGGTCAAGGTGAGAACTACCGTCTTCGCTATCTAAATGAGCCGCAATTAAGCATCATCGCACCGTAGAATGGATTCGCAATTGGCCCCTCCTCCTGAACCCACGACTTGTCCAGCATCGGACAATAAGCGACTTTCAGTTCACCAAGGCCAACCAGTTCCGAGTAGTGAATCAGCGCATCACTCAAGCTCCCAAAAGCCTCCCTTGCCGCTGCAATATCTTGGGCAGCAGCAAGCGCTTTCGCAGCGACAACGACGGCATCGGCATCGGCACCAAGTGCCACCGCTGCCTCTACTAGGGCGCGTGCATGCTCGGAAACACCATTGATGGAATCACCAGCAAGGCCAACCTGCAGTTTTAAATACGGCGAAGTAATCGTCGCGGGTAACTCTGCAGCCACCGGCACCGCACACAGCATGACCACAACAAACAAACTTAACCGCTTCATGCATGACCTCCAAGTCCTGACCAACAGCACCACGGCCCCACCAACGCGATCAAACCGCGACTCATTGCCTTAGCTGGTAGCATTCGCTAACCTCGTCAAATTGTCATCAGTCTCTTTCAGCTTGCTACTCCTGCAGATTGTAACTGGACGTCTGACTCGAACGGAAATGTCAATATCATCGTGCGGCCCCCTTGGCGGTGCTGAACTATTAAAATGAGCACCCATTGACCCTCCCAACAGAATGTTCGTAACCACTAATGTATTCCAAGAGATTCGAGGACGCCGTCAGGACAATGCTCGAAGCACACGGCCTCAACCGGCGTAAGGCCGGACCAGGTTTTCAAGCTACACACGTTTTGTCGGTGGCGACCATTGTCTCGGACTACGGCTTCGATGAAGACGTCCTGATTGCTGCCGTTTTACATGACACACTTGAGGATACCCACCTTCCGGTCGACGTCATCGAATCCCGGTTTGGAAGTCGAGTACTCGCCATTGTTCAGGATGTCACGGAACCACCGAAGCAAAAGAATTGGCGAGAGCGAAAACTCGCTTATATTGAAGGTCTTCGTAAGAGCCAACGTCATGAATCATTTGCGGTAGCGGCAGCAGATAAGATCCACAACCTCTCAAACATGACCCAAGGGCTTCTAGAACACGGCGGAAGCTATATGGATGTTTTTTCGGCGTCTCCCGAGGAAATGATCTGGTACCACGAAACTGTACTCGACACGCTTCGCGCGACATGGAACCATCGGATTCTTTTCGAACAACGCAGTCGACTGGATTCGTTCATCGATGCTATACGTCGGACAGGCCGAGCAACGAAATAACTACACTAGTT
>CAZWIL010000052.1:0-12855 GCA_964634175.1 uncultured Vicinamibacteraceae bacterium | reverse complement strand
CTGGATTTACCCAGCGGACCCAAGAGATCTCGGAGGGCGCGATATCCAAGGAAGTCGAGACTTTTGTCTGTAACTTCGAATCGAGAGGTGGATAAGTCGGGTGCATCAGGAAAATGAGATTTTCCATAGCGGGTAGCGATGTAACCTTCTTCGACCATTTGTTCAATGATTTGTTGTACAAGTTGTTCGAGTTTGGACTGACCACTTTCTTGGTCCGCATCAGCTGGGTCGCCAAACAAACGGGAGACTGTTTCTGAGGACAGAATGTCTCCTGATAGAAGTTTTTCAAGGATCGCGTCGTGGAGAGCTTGGATAGGGCGTCCATCGTCGCTTTCCGATGGGGTGCCATAAGGGTTATTGAACCCACTCGACAGCAGCAATGTAGACAGTTTTGAAACTAGTTCCTCGATATTGATGCCTTCGAGGTCTTCGCCGGTGTAACGTGTGTAACGAAATTTCACAGAAGACTTTATTGACGAGCGTTGTGATCAAAGAAACTCAAACCGTTATCAATTGAATATCAACTTCCATCTGTAAATTATTATGAGAAAACAGGATTATACGGTCTTTACGTCTGTTGCATGTTCGGTCCTACATCAGTTGTAGTAATTTTTTTTCTTACCTGACCTTGATGGCTTTGTGGGTGACTTGGCTGCTGTTTCAGTAACAGGTGCCGGTCGGAGTGGTTTCTCTACAGCTCTATACTCGTTTTCGACTGTTCGGCTTATTTTCTTCTCAGCGTAAAGGCCTTGAAATACAAAATCGATAGCTGCTGCGACCATTGATGCCGAGTCTTTCTCCACGATACCAATGTGTTTTAGTAATTCTTGTATGCCTTGGATGTTATTGACTTCTTCAATCAGTTCATCTGCCGTTGATGTGTCAGAAATTTGTAGTGTTCCGCCCATGTCGAACCACTCTACGATTCGGTTAGTGTCGATACCTTCGAACCAACCACCAAACACATTCTGTATAGACGTTTGAATAAGAGTACGTGCGACGGTGTCAATGCCCTTTAGTTCGCCTTCGTACTCGAGTTCGAATTTTCCTGTGAGCGACGGTAATGCTGCGTAAATGTCCGTGACACGTGCAACAGCGTCGGTTTCTCCATTTACTAGGGCACGGTGCTCGGCATTGGAAACGACATTCTCTAAACAGCTGATCGGTAGTCTTTGACTGACTCCAGAACGCTGGTCAACTTTTTGATCGGAACGGGCTTGAAAGGCCACTTCTTCGACAATCTCTCGGACGAAGACAGGGACGAAGGTTTCATTAGGCTGGGAAGACTCAGTATCTCGAATGGTCCATGCTTCCTGTGAGGTGATGGTCATCCCGTCTCGGCGGGTTTGTGGATAGTGGGTACGAATTTCTGACCCTATCCGGTCTTTTAAGGGAGTCACGATCTTGCCTCGGGCAGTGTAGTCTTCAGGGTTAGCCGTGAATGCCATCATCAGGTCTAAGCGCAATCTAACCGGGTATCCTATGATCTGTATGTCACCTTCCTGAAGAATGTTGAATAGCCCTACCTGAATCTTGCCAGCCAGGTCAGGTAGTTCGTTGACCGCAAAGATACCGCGGTTTGCACGCGGCAGTAATCCATAGTGAATCGTATGTTCGTCCGACAGGTGTAGGCCGCCTTTGGCTGCCTTAATTGGATCGATATCGCCGATGATATCGGCGATTGTTACGTCTGGTGTGGCTAGTTTTTCGACAAAACGTTGCTCTGCAGTAAGCCATGAGATTGGTACGTCGTCTCCGTGCTCGTCAATGAGTTTACGGCACTTAGGACAGAGAGGAGACAGAGGGTCGTCATTGATTTCACAGCCGCGAACGATGGGAATTTCGCGGTCCAGTAGATCAACCAGCGAACGAAGAATTCGTGTTTTAGCTTGTCCTCGAAGTCCAAGAATAATGAAGTTGTGTTGAGAGAGTATGGCGTTAATGACCTGAGGAAGCACCGAGTCGTCATATCCGACAATACTCGGGAAAAGTCGTTCTGAGGTCTTGAGTTTTAAGATTAAGTTGTCTCGCAACTCACGCTTGACAGGCCGATGAGAAACTTGGCCAGCGGCAACTTGTTTGCGGAGGTCGCCCAACTTGGTAGGTTGCACCATATTAATCAGAGGATCTTATATGAAGTAGCGAGGAACTCTTAATCGGCCCAGCTGCCAGCAGGCCAAAGGCCGGTTGACAGATAAATAGCTTGAGGGAAGAGAACTTCAGCGCCGCGTAGCGGCTTACGGGTTATAGGCTAATTGATTGTTAAATCATTGGTTGAATAAGATTTTCAAGGTGAATGACTGAATTGTAAATGTTGTAATTTCGATTCAATAATCTGTAAAGTATGTAATGTTGTGAAGTAAGAATGTAAATTCTGAGGATATCTACCGATGCTTGAGAGAGCCTTAGGTAGTCACGATTTTTGAAACAGCGGGAAATGAAAGAAAAGCCAAAGTATCCAGGTGAACGACTGACTGCGAATGGTAACCAGTTGGTTTCGTATCACACAGAAGCTCGTGTGACAGACGGAGGGGTCTACTATCCCATCACGCCTTCGACGGAAGGCGGCGAGTTGTATCAGCAGTCGTTTGCGGAAGGGAATCTCAACGTCTTTGGCCGTAGCACGACGGCGATCGAAGCCGAGGGTGAGCACGCAGCGCAGGGTGGAGCCATCGCCTACTCGGTATGCGGGCGACGGGTGGTCAATTTTACGTCGGGCCAAGGTCTTCCTTATGCCTCGGAGCAGTATTATCACGCGCCTGGGAAGGCCTCGACCATGATCGTGCAGGTGGGTGCACGAGCGTTGACTAAGCATGCGCTCAACGTGCACTGTGGCCACGATGATATCAACGGGGTTCTTGACACCGGTTGGATCATTGTGTTCGGTAAGGACGCCCAGCAAGCTGCCGACCAATCGCTTATCTTGCGTCGGGTTACAGAGAAGAGCTTGACTCCAGGAATGAACGTGCAAGATGGGTTTTTGACTACGCACCTTGAGCGTACGTTTTACAGGCATGAGTCTGAACTTCTTCGTGAATTTTTGGGAGCCCCAGAAGATATCATCGAGTGTCCGACCGAAGCGCAGCGGATATTGTTTGGTCCCACACGTCGGCGTGTTCCGAAGATGTACGACCTGGCCAACCCCGTGTTATTGGGGCCGGTGCAGAACCAAGAGCATTACATGCAGGGTGTGGCGGCACGCCGCAATAATTTCATTGAGCCGATTCTCCAATATTTGGAGGAGGCTCATGAGGAGTTCGGTCGTCTCACGGGTCGTCACTACGGTTTGCTAACCCAATACAAGACTGAGGATGCCGAGACCGTGTTTATTTCGTTGGGATCGGCGGCCGAAAATTGTGAGGCTGCGGTCGATTACCTGCGACAGACGAGGGGCGCCAAAGTCGGTTCCATTCACGTTAATGTGATCAGGCCGTTTCCTGAGCAGGCGATGGCGAAGGCCCTTGCGGGTAAGCATAATGCCATCGTACTAGAGCGGACCGATGAACCCTTGGCCGGTGATAATCCGCTAGGGCGCGACATTCGAACTGCTCTCAACAAGGCACTGATTATTGAGGGGCACCCGATTGAGGAGGGATTTCCTGCGATACCCGCGCAGGACGTGCCTAGGATCTTTAATGGTATTTACGGGCTTGGGTCCAGAGACTTCCGCCCCGAACACATCCTTGGTGCGTATGAGTACGCCGTATCGGGTCGATCGCGAGCCGATGGTCGTACCGCTGAGGACGGAACGGCCTTCTTCGTGCTTGGTGTTCCTCACCCGTACGAAGTCAAATCTGATGAGACGCCGTCGTTACTTCCCGAGGGTGCGATTGCGGTGAGATTTCACTCAATTGGTGGCTGGGGAGCGATTACGACTGGTAAAAATCTTGGTGCGATCATTGGTGATTTTAATGATTTCCTCTCGGCGCGCAGCACAGAATTGGACGAGTTTGGTCGTCCCAAGGAAGTTATCCACGTTAGTGCGAATCCGAAATATGGATCCGAAAAGAAGGGTGCACCGACCTCGTATTTTCTAGTGGTAGCACCTGAACGGATTCGGGTGAACTGTGACCTTCGTCATGTTGATGTGGTTCTCTGTTGCGACCCCAAAGCATTCACGCACTGCAATCCTTTGGACGGGATGTCTGAAGGCGGCGCGTTGATCTGGGAGTCTGACGAGACGGCGGAGGAGGCTTGGGAGCGGTTGCCGATCTGGGCTCGCACGGAGATATTGGACAAGAAGATTAGGGTATTTACTTTGTCTGGGTTTGACATCGCTCGCAAGGCGACTTCGCGGGCTGACCTGCAGCTCAGAATGCAAGGCAACGCGTTTCTTGGAGCTTTCTTTAAGGTGTCTCCGTTGCTTCAAGATTTCGAGGTCAGCAACGAGCAGTTTGAAGAAGTGGTTCGCAATCAGTATCAAAAGAAGTTTGGCAAACTTGGCTCAGCGGTCGTTGATTCCAACATGGAGGTCATGACTCAGGGGTTCAGTCGTGTGACCGAGATCAAACTGGGCGAGATTGCGGCGAAGGATCGTTCCACACTGCGTGGTCTTCCCATGCTGCCGCTTGATATCGATGCCGGCGGCTGCGGGACGTGCCGTTCAGTTCCGGTGCCGGAGGGACAGGCCGAGCGGACGCCGGTAACGCAGGTTGGGGTGTTTGACTCTGAGTTTAGATCTGACTACGGATACGATCAGCCGGCCTCACCGTTGGCCGCGATGAGTGTCATGGCTGCAGGAACCGGTGATACCGCTTCTAAATATGTCGCTCGCCGCGAGACACCACTCTTCATTCCCGAGAACTGCACTCAGTGTATGGAGTGTATAGCTGTCTGTCCGGATACAGCTCTACCTAATTGTTCCCAGGACGTCGACATGATTCTGCGGACGGCCATCAACCATTATGTCGAGAGTACCGCCGACCAAGCGAAACTGATTGCCCATGTGCCGGAGATCGAGAGACGAACTCGTTCCCTGATGAACGATGCGATCGCCGGTAAGACCGATACAGCGTTCTCCGAGCTTGTCCGAGAGGCCACCAGCGGTTTGAACGGATTTTCAGACGCGGCTCGTAGTCAATTTCTAGACATTCTTGAGCAGACGCCAGTGGCCTACAACAAGGTTAACGCGATTTTTAGAGGCCCAGAAAAAAAGAATCCAGGGAGCGGTGGTGTGTTCTCGATCTTTGTTTCCGACTTATGTAAGGGATGTGCGGCATGTGTCACAGCGTGTGGCGACCATGATGCTCTTCGCATGGTTTCTGAAACCGAAGAAGTGAATGCCGATCATGAGACTGGAACCGCTTTTCTCGACTTGCTGCCAGATACGGAGCAGAAGTTTCTCGGATTTTATAATGACGAACACCCTGTCGATTCCAAGACTGCGACCCTTCGGAACCACTTGATGGTCCGTAGAAATTATGACGCTCTAGTGTCGGGTGATGGTGCCTGTGCTGGATGTGGCGAGAAAAGCGTGTTGCGTGCGATCGCGTCAGTCACTGAAGCCTATATGCGACCGCTTTATCATGCCAAGGCGGATCGGTTTTCCGAAAAAGCGACCGCGCTTCGCCAGGGTGGCGTCGCGTCTCTAGGGGCCCTGGCGGCGTTGCATCCTGACCAGCACGCACTCTTCGTTCGTACGGTTGCCCATGTTGTCATGGGGCTTGGTGGTGATAGCGACAGGGATACCGTCACTCGACTGGAGGCGCGAGGTCCGATATTGGATGATGAGATCGTCGATGCACTGGCGACCGTGCTTGAGCAAGAGTCGTTCAATCATAAAGATTTGCAGGCCCTTGACGGTCGACTTGACAACGGTCAGTGCGTCATGGCCATGGCTGCTCATACTGGGTGCAATACGGTATATGGGTCGACACCGCCCAATAATCCGCATCCCTATCCGTGGATGAATTCATTGTTTCAGGATGGTGCGACGATTGGATGGCTGTTTGGAGAGAGTTTCATGGTTGATCACGCCCGTCGTTCGGTTGTCCCAGAACGTCTCGCTGACACACTCATAAACAATCTGGGCGAATCGATGACGGATCAGGATTACTACGATTACACCCATTTCAGTGACAACTTGATGACGGACAATGAAATCAAAGAGTTGCCAAAAGTGTGGATTGTTGGCGGCGATGGAGGTATGGGCGACATTGGATATCAAAATGTTTCCAAGATGGTTCTTCAGAACCGACCGAATGTCAAAGCGGTGATGCTGGACACGCAAGTCTATTCAAATACTGGTGGTCAAAATTCTGATTCGAGCCCGATGTTGGGCGGTAGCGATATGAACTCTTTCGGCGCGGCCACCCAAGGGAAGGCGGTCGAGAAGAAGACCGTGGCCGAGACATTTTTGGCCGGTCATGGGTCTCCCTTCGTGTCGCAAATTTCGATCGCTAACGCCCCGAAGTTTTTCAGGGCAATTCTCGACTCACTAGAGTACCGTGGTACCGGTTTTCTCCAGTGCTTCACGACCTGCCAGCCAGAGCACGGCGTGGCCGATGATATGGCCCTTGATCAGGCCCAGCGAGTCCGTGACTCGCGTGGTGCTCCGGAGTTTGTCTTTAATCCAACGTTAGGTGAGACCTACGATGAGGCGCTCGACTTGACGGGGAACCCTCATCCTGACAAGGACTGGTACACGACGAAGTTTAAGGGGACCGGCGAGAAATATCGCTACACTGTGGCGCATTGGTGCGCGACCGAAGCCCGTTTTCGGAACCACCTCAAGCGCGTCAAGAACGAGAGCGATGTCGAGGGTCTGATCCCACTCGAAAATATGTTGCTCCGGATTACCCAGCAGGATGTAGTCCACCGCCGTCACCTCAACCCAGAGCACCGCGCGTTTGTGCCTGATTTCGGAGTCTTCGCGAAGATTCCTGGGCCAGACGGTAATCCGCAAGTCGTCGCGCTTTCGCGACAGCTGGTACTGTTTTGTGTCGAGCGACGAAAAGCTTGGCGCCTGCTGCAAAGCAAGGCCGGAATTGTGAATCAGGAGTACGCTGCGCAACGGTCTCTACTGGCTGATGTTGACAAAGGGACAATCTCAAACGAAGAATTATTCGCTTGCGGTGAGGTTCTTTTTGAGGAACGTCTCGCGGGAGCTTTGGTTCATTGATACAACGCGACACCTTACAAGCCAAGCCTACCAGCCAATGATCTACTGAAGGATTAGTGCTTCGGCAGTCATAAAGTTTGGCTCAATATCGACCGGGATGTTTTGGAGGCGATCCAGTAGTCCTTGAACTTCAGGTCTCACCACACCTAGAGTGTCGATAAGGTTTTTCGCTGCCACGTAGTCGCCGGTGGCTTGAATCATCATCAAACGGCGTGTGAGTTCTTCCACTGTCGTCCTGATCTGTTCATGATTAACGGCGAAGATTCCACCCGGTTGCACTGTGACTGCTCCGCTATCTAGAAAAGTGTTTAGTTGGATTGCCACGCCAAGACCGTGCGCTTCATTGATTCCAAATCGGATCGAGCGAAATATCGATGCTAGAAAGGTTGTGTAGATGGACCGTTCAAGTGTCTTGTCGACAGCGCCGCGATCAATTAAACGATGAAGAGCCCAAAGGCCTGAGATGTCGGCCTTGGCTTCTTCAATGGCACTATGAGTTTCTTGAAGTTGTTGACGAACCGTCGTGTCGGTCCCGTTCATTGAGATGGTATGGGGGCCTAATCCATGCATGAGTTCATGCATCAGGATGTGAGTAAAAAAGGCTTCAAACGAGACATCCTGACGGTCAGTTTGCGAAAAGACCACATCTGCGATTCGAGTCAAGACTGTCTGAAACTTGGCTTCTTGGATGTTTTTCAACATCACTCGCTTCGAGCCGTGGTCTCTCACGACACGTTCATCGTTTGGTAAGTTGAATGCCGCTGTCTGAACGCCGCTATTCGCATCGCCGGCGGTGAACACTACGTTGACCACACGGATGGGAGCAAGAGCGCCCAGTTCTGGGTTTCGGAGCTCTGGTTCAATAGGGAGATTGTCTTCAAGTTCTTGCAGATAACTTGAGAAACGTTCGAGCTGAGCGGTCTCAACATCGTCTCGAATTGTTACGAATGCCTCGAACGCCGCCTTAAAATTGAACCATTCATCCTCGTAGACCTCGTAGGGACCGATAGTTGGTTCTATTGTGGAATCTAGTTCCATCCAAGCAACATCACTAGCATAGTAATCGTTCGTTGCGAACGCTAAAGCACGGGATTCGAGGTAGTGGTGCAATGTGGCATTACTGGTTAGTTGAGCCGCTTCACGAAGATGAGCAGCGGCGATTGCAAGAGCACCTTGGTATTCCACGCTGTAGGGGACGGCGACTAGCTGGCCTTCAGCGTTACGCCGGATTGTGGTGAAATATCCAGTCGCTTCGGCTCGTTCATTTTCAGACAATGTGTCAAGCCATTGCTCGACTTCGTCTCGCGTCGTGTCCGGCGGATAATAATTTGCTCCGGCGGGTTTCGGTGGAACACCTGGAACGAAACGTTGATTGTTCTGAAGTCGTGACCACGGGCCTTTGTTTAGAAGGAAAAAACTTAGCCGGGCTTGTCCACGGGCTGTGGTGTCATTAGTAAGGTCGAGTAGGAGACTGGGATTTCCAGCCCAGACTTGCTCCAAAAAAATAGCATCCATAATCTTGGCAGCTGCGATGATGGAAGCTAAAGCACGACGCTCATTGTCAGGCAGTTGGTCGAGCGAGGCACCGATTTCAACCGGAGCAAATAGTGGAGACATTACAGTGCCAAACTGTTCTGAGTTAGCGCTGAAGCTGGTAATGTTTTGTGTTCGTTTGTTCGCTGTGGCATAAGGAGTGGTCGTGTGCAGCAAAACGATTCCGCAGATCGTCATTATGCCGCTCACGGTCCACAGTGGTATTTTGTTTCGCATGACGTCTAGACCATAGTGTTTAATGATTTAGAGATGGTCAATGGGAAATTAATTTCCTCATCGAGACAATGATGACACAACCCAAACGTATTGTAGTGATCGGGGCAGGACCAGGCGGATATACAGCTGCGTTTTTGGCCGCCGATTTAGGTCTAGAGGTCATTTTGATTGATGACGCGCCTGAACCCGGTGGGGTTTGCCTGCATCGGGGCTGTATGCCATCCAAAGCATTATTACACTTGGCGAAGGTGTTGACTGAAGCGGAAGAACTGAAAGATTGGGGAGTTTCGTTCGCTAAGCCAGAAATTGATCTCGAACAACTTCGGTTAAAAAAGAACGGTCTTGTATCGATGCTGACTGGAGGGCTCAGCCAACTCGCTCGTCAACGGAAAATTGACTATGTGCAGGGTCGTGCCGTTTTGATTGACTCTCATACGGTTCAGGTGACTGCCAATGATGGGAACATGCAGGATATTCAGTTTGATTATGGAATCCTTGCTACTGGATCTCGTCCGGCGAGACTAAGCAATTTGGAATGTGACCACAGTCGCGTCTTGGATTCGACCCGCGCTTTGGATGTTCGTCGGGTTCCTGAGAGTTTACTGGTAGTCGGTGGTGGCTACATTGGTCTTGAGCTGGGAAGTGTGTATGCCGCCCTAGGTGCGACGGTTACGGTTGTTGAAATGACCTCCACTTTGCTACCTGGTATCGACAATGACTTGGTTCGTATCTTTTCTCGAAGGTTCGACAGACTTGTCGAGGCGGTTCATCTCAATACCGTAGTGAACAGTCTAGTGCCAGATGATGGCGGCGTTACTGTCGGACTTAGTGGCCCAGATATTACGGCTTCCGACCTGCGATTTGATGAGGTCCTCGTCGCTGTGGGACGTGTTCCGAATTCAAATTTGGAAGGTCTAGATAATACTTTGGTTACAACTGATGACCGCGGTTTTGTGAAAGTCGATGCGCAAAGGAGGACGGGAGAACCTTCCTTGTTTGCTATAGGTGACTTGACGGGTGAACCCATGTTGGCCCACAAGGCATTTCATGAAGCGCGCATCGCCGTCGAAACTATTGCTGGCGAGAATGCTGCCTTTGAGCCGACAGCGATTCCAGCCGTCGTTTTTACCGATCCAGAGATTGCATGGTGTGGACTTACCGAGACGGAGGCCAAGGCTACAGGCCGAACTGTGGCGGTGTCTCGATTTCCATGGGGAGCTTCTGGACGCGCGGTGACACTTTCCCGTGTGGATGGGATGACCAAGCTAATACTTGACGAGGATTCAGAGCGGATACTTGGTGTAGGGATCGTGGGTACTGGAGCTGGAGAATTGATTGCTGAAGGAGTGGTTGCAATTGAAATGGGTGCAACCGTACGTGATTTGAAGGAGTGTATCCATCCTCACCCGACACTTTCCGAAACGATGCTTGAGTCCGCCGAGGCCTTCTTGGGCCTAAGTACTCATATCTATAAACCCAAAAAACGAAATTAGATCACGACTCATTTCGATCGATTAAGGGTTTGTGATGCTTTTGGCCCTAGTTAATACCTCGGTCAACATCTGTAAAGTCAGTTTGCCAGTATTTGTGTTTTGTTGACTGGGATGGTACGACGTCAGTAATGCTGGTAGCGTGTCTGATTCGAACACGAGGCCGTGGTTGAACTGTGGTCGTGGTCGAGGTGTTAACTGCGGTCCAGCTATGGTTCGCCAATAGGTATCGAAAGCAATTTTTCCGAGCGCCACGACAACCTGAATTTGCGGGAGGGCGTTTAATTCGTCTTCGAGATACGAACCGCATGCCGATATTTCTCTTAAGTTTGGCTTGTTCTCGGGTGGTGCGCAATGAACGACGGCGCTGATATAGACTCCTTGGAGTTTGAGGCCGTCTTTCAGACTCGAAGAGGTTGGCATATTTGAAAAGCCGACTTCAAACATTGCCCGCATAAGGAAATCGCCGGAGCGATCACCCGTAAACATGCGCCCTGTCCGATTGGCTCCGTGAGCACCAGGTGCGAGTCCTAGTACCAGGATCTTGGCCCGCCTGTCTCCAAAACTTGGCACCGGTCGCCCCCAGTAATCTTCATCTCGGTACGCTGCACGTTTGTCCTTGGCTACACGGGCGCAATAGGCCCTGAGTCGTGGGCACCGCTGGCAAACAATGATTTGACGGCGAATAGTTGTAAGAGACATCACTTCGGCATGCGGTGTCTAGGGTCGATTTTATGATGAAGTCAGAGCCTGAGATTGTTCGTGAGCGTGATACGAACTTCGCACCAAGGGACCAGACTCTACATGACGAAATCCAAGTTTACGGGCTTTGACAGCGAAGTTGTCGAATTCGCCGGGTGTGTAATATCGCGTAACAGGAAGATGGGCCGGTGACGGCCTCAGATACTGGCCAATTGTGACAATGTCGCATCCAACGTGCCGGAGGTCAGACAGAGTTGTTTCAATTTCACTTGGCGTTTCACCAAGGCCGACCATAACGCCGGACTTGGTCGGAATTTCAGGGTTGGAATGTTTGGCATGTTTCAGCAATGCGAGTGCACGATCGTAGCGGCCACCTGGCCGGGCCGTTCTGTAGAGGCGCTCAATCGTTTCAATGTTGTGATTCACGATATCCGGTTCTGCATCGAGAACAACTTTTAGGTTCTGGGGTTTTCCCCCGAAGTCTGGAATCAGGACCTCGATGCGACAATTAGATGTTTCCCCTCTGATGCTCTTAATTGTGGCGGCAAAAGCGGCCGCACCGCCATCTGGTAAATCGTCGCGGTCGACGGAGGTAATAACCACGTAGTTTAAGGCGAGGGTCGCAACGGCTTTTCCAATCCGCCACGGTTCTTCGAGGTCAACGTTACCCGGTGTTCCGTGTGTTACATTGCAGTACCCGCATGACCTTGTGCAGATGCTACCGAGGATCATGAACGTTGCAGTTCCATGGTTCCAGCACTCTCCAATGTTTGGGCAATTAGCCTCCTCACAAACCGTGTTGAGGCTCGATTCTGTCATTAAGCGTTTTAACTCGAGATATTTTGGGCTGCCGACTGGACGCACCCTGAACCACGGTGGCTTTCGCTCAGGTCGTGAGGGTGTGTCCCTGAGTGGTCGTCCACGAATGAGTGTTACGGGCACGGATTCTGACATTATTAGTTTGATGTTAGCGTGAGTGCTTGATGACGTCCACCATGACGGTTAATGGTCTAGCTGGGTTATGGATTGTCAGTAAAATGTGGTCACCCGGGGGACGATTTCGAAGTGGACTGGGTGTTTTGTCCGGCCACCTTGATCGTTGACCTGAGAGGCGTGTATTCTTCTCAGGATCAGTTACATCGTTGTATCCGGAGGGATGAATGGCCTATTCGATTTGTGAACCTTGTGTTGGGACAAAAGACACGGCGTGCGTTGATGTGTGTCCTGTCGACTGTATCCATCCGCGTAAGGATGAAGAAGAATTTGAAGCAGAGACGATGCTTTATATCCACCCTGAAGAATGCATTGATTGCGGTGCATGTGTACCGGCGTGTCCTGTCGAAGCAATCTTTGTGAACGATGAGGTTCCGGACGAGTGGCAGAACTTTATCGAAGTTAATGCACAGTGGTTCGAAGGCAAATAACTTATTGCGGATTGTATGGGTCTCATAGATCATAGCTTCGAAGATAATTTCATTACGACGAATTTGGATCGGGTGCTAAATTGGGCCCGCCAATCCTCGCTCTGGCCAATGGGTTTTGGATTGGCCTGCTGCGCAATCGAGATGATTGCGACGTCGACATCGCGCTACGACATTGCTCGCTTTGGCGCCGAGGTCTTCAGAGCGTCTCCCAGACAGTCTGATCTCATGATCGTGGCCGGTACCGTGACGAAGAAAATGGCGCCGGTATTGCGCCGCCTTTATGACCAGATGCCCGAGCCGAAGTGGGTGATTTCGATGGGCAGTTGTTCAAACGCTGGTGGCCCGTTTC
>CAZWIL010000051.1:0-12895 GCA_964634175.1 uncultured Vicinamibacteraceae bacterium | reverse complement strand
GTGGCGTATGGCGAAGAGGTAGTAGTAGAGGACCCGGCTGCTGATTCGCAGAACTAGACGGATTGCCCAGCGTAAACTGGGCCTGGAACAACTTATACGTCGACCCTGGCATCGTCTTATATGCCAGGGTCGACGCGTTTATGGCCATAAGACCCGCTAGAATTCCAAACCTAATGCTTTTGCAGATCAACACACAGGGGTAGTCATGGATGTCCGTAGCCAACGACGGCTTGCCGTCATTTTGAGTTTGACCCTCGTTACACTAGCCGGACAGGTCGCTGCCCAATCACCATCTGAGCAGCTTCACTCGGCAGCCACACTAGGACTCCGCACCATCACGGTCTTTTCCGACTCAGCGGTCCAGATTGACGATCCGGCACACCGTACCCTTTTGTCTGAGCCTCCCAGTGGGGTCGTTCGAATTGGTCAATTGGAAACTGACGCGTGGGCGCATATCGGTCACATTGAAATCGGAACAGACCAAGCGGAACCCCCTGAACCTCCTCCGGGAACGGAAGCGGACCTTACCAACCTAGGCACCAGCCAATACGACCTGTGGCTGCGGGGAACCGACGATGGCTTGAGGCTCCAGATCTCGGACGCACAGGGCAACATGACGAGCGAGCCAGCCGATGTTCTTGGCACTCTCCCACTTACCCATCGCACTGTCACAGGCCAGTCCCCTACTCTGGTCACGGGATTCGTGCCGACTGGAGCCGGTGGGGGTGACTTGTTCGTACGTTGGGGTGATCACGAGTGGACAATCGACGTGCAATTTGCCGAGCCGAGAGAAGCATTACGCCGACAACGTGTCAGTGGCCTCGGCGACCAGCGTACGTTCGAATTTGATTCATCTGAGATCCAGTTAACTAACCGTCTAGCTACGCGAAACATCGCCACAACTACACTGCCTGACGGTCCACGTCTCAGCGTGGTTTTTCCCAGGGACCTCAAAGTTGAATATCGGGACTTCGCCCACCTGGTGTCGGTAGGCACAGGGTCGGTTGTTCGCGTCACAGACGGTGCCGTGACGCGCCTTGATATCGACATCCCGATCCAGTTTGGGGACCTTGTAATCAATACGGGCAATATCGGCTTGCGGGATTCACCCGGGTCCTATGGTCTTTGGCTCAAACGCGGTGAAGGCGGGTGGCGCCTCGCATTTAACAATGAACCGGATGCCTGGGGAACCCAGTACAGTCCTGAACTGGACTTAGGTGAAGTCAACCTCCACTACACACAGTCACTGTTGGCGGGTGATTCGATGACCGACTCGTCGCGGGACATGGCAGCGTCGATGACACTGACCGGAACCGACGAGGGTCAGTTTCTGCTCGTGTGGGGTCCCCATGAATGGACGGCTGACTTCACGGTGGTGCGCTAGAGGTCCTTCTGCCTTAGGCAGCAACGAACGTCCGCATCTCCAGCCTCATCGCCGGTTCTACGCAGTGCAAACCGGACACTCGAGAAGCGGAATCTCTCGAAAAAGAACAGTCTGTTGAAATAACTTACTGGGTCACCGTAACCGTCACATTACCGTCAACGTCCGCTGCTCCGTCACTGGCCCGACATCGCAGGACATAGGTACCCGGCTGATCGAATGTTACTTCAGTCACCCACCGGTTTCCTTCGGGAGGGTCGGGTGTCGTGAACGCTGGCGCCCAGGGCGAATAACCCCCCGTGCGGGTATCTTCCCATACTTTCACTTGGGCCGGGTCCATCATGACCTCGCCGTCACCGCGATAAACAAACCACGACACCCGGAGACCAGTTTCAGCATTCACCGTCACACGAGAGTGCGGCAGCCACCGCCGGTCGGACCGCCGGTAAGCCCTGCGCTCTTCCTCAGCCTGCTCATCCGCGTCGTCGGAGTCGAGATCCGCAGCCTGGTCAGCCGCCTGGGCCTCTAACAGGCGCCGCAGTCGCACGGTGGGCGATTCTGGCACGCCATCATCAGTCGCAACCACAGCCAGACTTAAGGCTTCACCCACTCGTACCGTACGGTGATCCTCACCTTCGATAGTCATTGCCGGAGGCGCGTTATTCCTGATTTTTTCATCCGTAAAACCCGCGCCAATTGCGCCATGTTCTGATGCACGAATCATGGCATCCATGAAATAATCCGGGCGCAGCGAAGCATAAGCCTGTTCGGTCACACCATTCACCGTCAACGTCCAGACCATCTCATCGTCTTGCTCAAACTCATCAGGAATCGGAACACGGAAAATGAAGCGATTACGCCGGGGCAAAAACCGTGTCGGTTGACCGAGGTCTGGCCCGCCAGGTTGAATATTGTTGTCAGCGCCAACCGCAACGACTGGCTCTTCTTCCCAATTGCGGTTCATATAGCCAAACACAAACCACCGCGAACCATCCGCATCTTCCTCCCACCCCTCATACCCAGGCGAGACGTTTTCGCCACTCGTGTAGGAGAGGCGTTGGGCAGTTAATTCAGTATTGGCCATCAGCATTACCAATGCCAAAAACCCCAGTGTCACAACAAATCTCTTAACCATAAGCTTCGATTGTAACCTGATCCTTGAGGAACACAGAACTACAACTTTTGATCTTAGGGGGTCACGGTCACCGTAACATCGTGGTCGATATCTATCGCGCCATCACTGGCACGACATCGCAACACATACGTCCCCGGTTCGTCGAACCTCACGGTGGTGACCCACCGGTCGTCTTCCGGTAACGCCGGTGTAAGCCAGTGTGGCCCCCACGGGGAATTGGCGCCAGTTCGCGTATCCTCCCACACTTTAACCTGAGGGGGGTCGAACGCGACGCCTCCAGTCCCACGGTACACGAACCATGACACGCGGAGACCCGTCTCGGTATTCACAGTGACACGCGTGTGTGGCACCCAGGGGTTCAAAGCGCCTGGCAGAAACTCGAGAAGTTCTTTCCGCGGCGATTCTGGCACGCCATCATCCGTGGCGACGGCCGCTAAAATAAGAGCTTCACCTACTCGTACCCGCCGAGTCTCCGCACCGTCAACCTTCAGCACCGGTCTCTGGTTTGCGCGAATCGTAGGATTCGTGGTCCCAGCACCAATCGCGCCACTTTCGGAGGCTCGGATCATCGCATCCATCAAGTAATCTGGTCGGAGCGTCGCAAAAGCTTGCTCCGTTACACCATTGACAGTGAGCGTCCACACCATCTCATCGTCGTTCTCAAAATCGTCCGGCACAGGGACCCGAAACACAAAACGATTCCGGCGCGGCAAGAAATGCGTCGGTTGGCCACGGTCGGGCCCATCAGGTTCGATGGCATTGTTCGGACCAACAGGGACATCAGGCTCTTCGTCCCAGTTACGATTCATATAACCAAACACGAACCACCGCGACCCATCCGCATCTTCCTCCCAGCCTTCATAGCCAGGCGAAATATTCTGCCCGCTCGAGTAGGACGGTCGCTGTGCTACGCCGGTATGTGTAAGACACATTCCCACCACAACACTAACCACTAACTGTCTGGCTAGAACCTCACTCATCATTCCCAAACCCTCAAGCGATTAATTAGTTCGGCGAGGACTGCCTATGAAGTAACCGTGACCGTAATGTCGTCTTCGTCGCCCAGCGCGCCATCGCTCGCCAGACAACGAAGCATGTATTCACCTGGCTCATCAAACGTAACCTCAGTCACCCACTTGCCGTCCTCAGGCAGAAGCGGGGTGATCCAAGCAGGAGCCCACGGCGAATTCGCACCCGTGCGGGTGTCCTCCCACACTTTCGTTTGCGGTGGATCAAACGTGACGTTATTCCCCACACCACGGTAGACGAACCACGAGACACGAAGGCCCGTTTCGCTGCTCACGGTCACACGACTATGGGGCAACCACCGCCGGTCGCCAAAGCGGCGTTGTTCGCCTTCGCGGCGTTGGTCGTTCGCATCCCGTGCCCGCGAGCGTTCCTGTGCCGCGCGCCGCCGTGGTTCGGGCACCCCATCATCGCTGGCGCTAACCACGAGTCGAAGGGGTTCGCCGACGCGAACTGTTCGCGAGGTCGCCCCATCCAGTGTCAGCGTTGGTGCCACATTCGCCCGAATCACTGGGTCAGTCGTACCGGCGCCAATCGCACCATGTTCCGACGCTTTAATGATGTCGTCGACAAAATAATCTGGCCGCAAGGTCGCATAGGCGCGTTCAGTGACGCCATTGACGCTGAGTGTCCAGACCAGTTCGTCGTCTTCGTCAAAGTCGGCCGGAACGGGTACCCGAAATACGAAACGGTTGCGTCGAGGCAGAAAATGAGTCGGCTGGCCCTGATCAGGACCATTGGGCGTAATGCGATTGTCTGGGCCAACTGGGATCTCAGGTTCTTCGTCCCAATTACGATTCATATAGCCGAACAGAAAGTAGCGCTGACCATCCTCGGCTTCTTCCCACCCCTCATACCCGGGTGACACGCTCTGCCCGCTGGAATATGACAACCGCTGGGCGCTGGTCACGCCAGCGGCTACCAGTATTACCGCCACACTAAGTATCCATCCGATGAGACGCCGAGATGTACGCATCAATATCCGACCTTCCAGGCTGCCAGTCAATTTGTCACGCTGGGTTTTGTTGTGTATTACGTTACTGACCTATTCAGTTGGTAACCCTTAAGGCATTACCGTGACCGTGACATCGTGGTCAACATCCAACGCCCCGTCACTAGTGCGACACCGCAAGACATAGGTGCCCGGGGTATCAAACGTAACGTTGGTGGTCCAAGTGTCGTCCTCAGGAGGGTCGCTCAGAATAAAATGCGGCCCCCACGGAGAATTCGCCCCAGTGCGAGTATCCTCCCAGACCTTAATTTGCGGAGGATTAAACGTGACGTCTCCGGTGCCACGGTAGACGAACCACGAAACGCGAAGACCAGTCTCAGTAGACACGGTGCCGCGGTAATGTGGGCTCCACTTGTTAAACCTCCGGCCACGACCATCAGCCCGGTTCGCTTCACGCTCGCGCCGTGCACGGGGCGTCTCAGGAACACCATCGTCAGTCGCGGTGGCCACTAACATCAGCGGCTCACCCACTCTTACCGAACGCGTATCCGCTCCTTTGACCATCGCCACTGGCGCTGTATTCGCACGGATGGTCGGGTTCGATGTCCCCGCACCAATCGCACCACCTTCAGACATACGAATCATCGCATCCATGTAGTAATCTGGGCGGAGTGTCGCAAAGGCTTGCTCTGTCACGCCATTAACACTGAGCGTCCACACCATCTCATCGTCGTCACTAAAATCATCCGGCACAGGAACCCGGAACACGAACCGGTTCCGCCGCGGCAAAAAATGTGTCGGCTGGCCGAGGTCGGGTCCTCCTGGTGAAATCGAGTTCTCTGGTCCGACGGGAATGTCCGGCTCGTCTTCCCAGTTTCGATTCATATAGCCAAACACAAACCAGCGTGATCCATCCGGATCTTCCTCCCAGCCTTCGTAACCAGGGGAAATATTTTGGCCACTGGAGTACGACAGTCGCTGCGCGTCCGCCGGTTGCCCTGCCAGCAAGACAGCCAGAGCGAACAATAACACCAGAAAGAAACTTGTTCTCTTACGATTCAGACTAACCAACACGTATCTCATGGCAACTTATCCTTGCGGCGTGTGAGCCTGTTATTCGACCACCGTACAGATCCTTGGAGCCGGAAAACGAAACCCCCGAGGACGCCACAGCGTCCTCGGGGGAATTAAATCACGCACACATTGCTACTGTGCTTTTAAACAACCAAACCACCGGTCTTATTGCTGATTGGCGTCGTCAGCGTCGTCAGCTTCCTCGGTTACCTCCCGGCCCGGCATATCTTCAATGCGTAGGTCGGTATATGAACAGAGCGGGCAACCAATGATGTGGTCGCCAGGTTTCCAGTCAGTGACTTCCCGTCGCTCTTCCATCGCCTCAATGAACTGCTCATCACTCAGTTCCACACCCAGGCCAAGGTCGATAAACATGTTCGTCACTGAACGGTTGCCTGACCCCTGCCAATTGCGTGGGTCCGGTATGTTGGCGTTCGCTGCCGTATTGTCCATGTAGCCAGTGATGTGCAGAATGGTGCCCTTCGGAAGCAGCGGCGCCGTCTCATCCAAATACTCGTAAGTACGGACCCAATTGTGGTCGTAACCTGAGCAACTCAACGTTTCAATATGGTTGCCCCAAATGGCTTCCAGACACATCCGGTCACCAGGTGCATGCAGGTGAGGCTCGAAAGTCGTGATCTTCTGGTGCTCCTCGAGCACTGTGTAGGCATGCAGTTGCTGGTCCTTCTGTTCCGGACGGATGTCGATATTCAGTCCGTCTCCCAGACTTCGACCAGCCGGCTTCAACGTCGGCTCATAGCCCTTCGGATGGAACTTCCACGCGATCTCAAGGTGAGACCGGGTATCTTTACCATTCGAGTGAAGATGCACTGAGTTCGAAACCACACTGGAATTCGCCGCCAGTAAACGACCGGCTTTTGCATCGAACGTATCCGCGTTCCGCCCAACCTCATGCACCGGCCATCCGGTGGTGGTGTCGGCCGACCGCGAGTCATCCTGTTCACCGTTATCACCGAGCACCTGAGTGCTCCAAATCATGTGGTGGAAAATAAATCGGCCACCAACCGTCTCGCGGTTGTCCTCAGTGTCCAACACGTCGTTGACCTCTCTAAATTCCAGAGCTTCAACGTATCGGTCTTCATTATTCCCCACCGGGACGGACTCAATTTCGCCCCACCAATCCGGGGCGCCGCCCTCCATGACGATGTCACCTAACACGGTCACGAGGTCGGGTTCTCCAATTGTCCACCCACCGGACGCCCAGTTGAGAGGCTCAGGCGCATCAGCCGGGTTACCACGAGGAGCACCGGCATCCGCCCACTGACCGACCATGGCGATCTCTTCATCAGTGAGTGACGGGTCCATCTTGAAACCCTGGATTCCTATGTTCTTTTCGAGATACCAAGGAGGCATCACACCCTGTCTTGGACCGACAGCCGTGCGCCGCTTCATCGCGCGTGCCCATGGCCGAGTCTGCTCATATGTAAGCAGCGACATCGGTGCTACCGACTCTTCCCGGTGACAGTTCTGGCAGCTACGCTGCAGAATTGGCTCGATGTCCTTGTGAAACGTGACCTCGTCCGAAGACTGTGCGTTAACGTCAGTCGTCGCAACAGTGCCAACAACGGCAGCGGCCACGAAGGCGACCCAAACCATCCTATTTAAGTTCTTCACCCAGTGAGACAAATGCTCCTCCTTTGAGGTTCCAACCCGAATGGGAGATAACAATAATAAAACCCGCGTGCGACCATAAACCACCGGCCACACTCCCATAAACTAACGGTCAGATTTTACCAGCGATTTTGCTGAAGTTCAACAGACACAAGCCACGATCACAGAAAATCGAGCGTGTTGTCGTGATTTTTTAGGGCACAGCACCCTCTTGCCACGGATTCCGTAACGGTTGGCCGGTCTGATAGAGCGTCAAATTACTCGTCAGGAATGGCAACCGATTCTCCAATCCTGAACCTTGGGCAATTTCTATTAACTCCTGCTGAATCGAAATCGCTTCCTCAAACCGACCAAGCTCCGCAAGCACCATCGCCATCGTTTCACCGAGGTCAAGATTACGCTGCCCCTGGATGAGCGTCTCGATCAACGCCAATGCCCGCCCGCCGTCTCGAACGCGGTCGTCCGGAGCGGCCGCCAACACCCGGGCCAAGGCGTGCGGAAATGACTGAACCTCAGGATACAACTCCATTTCCTGCAGCAAGTGGTCCCTGGCCTCCTGATAGCGATGCAGTTGCACATATGCCATCGCCCGCCCAAACCTTGCTTCGACGACGTCCGGTTCCATCTCTAATAATTGATCGAAATGAATCAAGGCCTCGTCGGCGCTACCGGTACGACGCAAACTCGTCGCCAACATCAATCGGGCCTCGGTATACGTCGGCCGGTATTCAAGCGCGGTCTCGAATCGTTGAATGGCTTCTTCGTGTCGGCCGATGTTTTGATACACCACACCCAAACTAAGCTGATTCGGCGGATACTCTGGAGAGACTCGCACAACAGCCTCAAAGAGTGCCAGTGCGCCACGCTCGTCACCTCTCATAAAAAGGGCCGTGCCCAACCGATGGCGTAACGCGGCATTGGTCGGATCAAGCTCAAGCCCTTCTCTGAACAGAGATTCGGCCTCATCCCAATCCCCACGATTCAGCGATTCAATGCCACGTCGTTCGTATACCTGAGGACTTTCCAGCAGCGCGTCTAACGCCACCATCAACGGATCGGCCGGCAGAATCTCTTCGTTTTCTCGGCGCAGGATGTGCTCTTCAGCCCTCTCAAGTTCGCCGAGACCTCGGTAGGCTACGCCAAGCGGGTAATGTGCGGCCGCGGCATCAGGATTTCGATCCAAAATTTCTTCCAGATACCTGACAGCGCGGTCGTATTCCTCCTTCATCAGCGCGGTGCGACCCAATCCATATCGAGCCGACAATGAATCAGGAGCAAGCGACAATGCTTTGGTAAACAGCGGTTCGGCCAACTGAGCTGCGCCAAGCTCAAGATGCATGTCGCCCAGATACACCAGTGTGGCCGTGTAGTCGGGGTCTAACGCTTCAGCCCGCTCGAACGCGGCCATGGCCTGAGTGGTATCACCCGCAGCGCGATAGAGATGACCGAGAAAGTAGGGCCATCGCATGTCAGTTGGTTCAAACGACTCAGCATTCAGAAAACTCTGTTCCGCCGCCTCACGTAAGTCCGCGGCCAAAAGGACCTTGCCGAGGTCTCCATGTCCATCGGCTAACGCACGCGAAGTCACTGCGGCGTCCTCGCTGAGGACTCGCACTGCCGCGTATCGCTGGTTGATCTGAGCTTGCACCGCCTCGTTCATTGCCGACAAGTCCGGTAAGGCAACGAGGTCTTCTGTTAGCTGTTCTTCGCTGGTTGGCATCGCTCGATCCGACGCCGTGGGCGAGTCAGCCGTATCAGAAGAGGTACACGACGAAACTGCCAGCACAACTATCGACGTGCCCACGACGTTTCGGACCACAAACGATTTTGCGACAGAACGCACGGGTAATCTTGCCATTAAGTTGACGCCTCCCGTAGTCATTCGGCGGATTCGGTCAACGTCACCCACTGGTCGACCGCTACAGAAAACTCTTCCGCACGACCGCTCGGCCAGTGCACGCGAACAGTCGGACGCTCAGTACGTGCCCCCAGTCCCACCAGTATTCTTGGGTCATTTGCTGAGGCATAACTGCCATCCGTCCGCACACGTCGCCACAATGTCGAACCGTCGGCCCGGATCACTTCAACCCTTGCACCCAACATGTCGCGGCCCTCTTGACCAACCAATCGTAATCCGAGCCAGTGATTGCGGTTACCAATAGTGTTGATCAGTAATCGTATCGGACCGCTATTATTGCCAACCAGAACATCGACGTCACCGTCGTTATCAATATCTCCAAACGCGGCTCCTCGGCCGACCTCTGAAAGATCGAACACAGTTCCAGCCTGATCAGTAACATCTTCAAAACGTCCCGTCCCGAGATTCCGAAACAATGTCTTTCGTTGATCATAGGGAAAAGTAGACGTCCGCCCTTCCGCATCAACCGCACCATTAACCGTCAGGAGATCCAGCCATCCGTCGTTGTCGTAATCGAACCAAGCAGTCCCCCACCCCGTATAGGGCAAACTCGGAGAACCCAGTTCAGAAGCAGCACTTCGGTCCTGAAAAATACCAGACCCATCATTGACATAAAGATTGTTTCCTTCTGTTCGTAAATGGGTCATGAAGAGGTCTTCATCGCCATCGTTGTCAAAGTCGCCGGCGGCCACTCCCATACTCGCTTCAGGAGTTCCCATCCCACTCAACGCCGCACCCGCTAACAGAGCTTGATTACGAAAAGTGCCGTCTTGCTGGTTCAACCACAACAAATTCTCAGTCCCATCATTTGCCACATAGATATCAATCCAACCATCACCGTCATAATCCGCCGTCGCCACCCCAAGCGCGGGTCCAAGCCGCCCACCCGCAGTCCGAGCCACACCAATCTCAACGGTGTGGTGGAGGGCACTTTCGTTCACGTCCTCAAATGTGCCATCTCCTCGATTTCGATAAAGGCGATCCTGAGTGCCCCCATAGGTCTGCGGAGGACAATAGTCACGCGACCCGGCCATGTTTGGGCATTCAGTCCGGTCGTCAAGATCGTAATCCACGTTGTTCGCAACATAGAGGTCTAGCCAACCATCACGGTCATAATCAACAAACGCAGCTGACACTCCAAACTCCCGATCATTTTCAATCCCCAGGGCGTGGGACACATCGGTAAACCTTTCACCGCCTAGGTTGCGAAACAGTTGCCCGGGACCGAAATTGGTCACAAACAGATCCACCCAACCATCATTGTCGAAATCTCCCGTTGCGACGCCCAAACCGTAGCCATCTGCCACGATCTCGCTCTGGTCCGTCACATCGGTAAACGCGAGTACTGACTGTCCGTCGCCCGACACTGTCAGGTCATTGCGATACAACCGCGCACCCGGGCGGAAAAAGTTCGGCGGCATGAGCGCTTCAGTCGGAGTCTGGTCCGGTCGCAGCATTCGCCCCTGCACCACAAACACATCAAGGTCGCCGTCGTTGTCATAGTCGAAAAGTCCGACGCCTGGCGGCAAAATCTCGGGATATAAGAAATCACCCGCAGCACCATTAAAGTGCAAAAAATCCAGCCCCACGTCCGAGGCCAAGTCAACAAACCAGTCGTCTGGACGGGAGTCGCTGGTCGTCTCCGTCGCGCCCCCCGAGAGTTCGCCTCGGTCCTCTCCCCCACCCAATGCGCCGCTCGGTGGAGCACCACCGCAACTCCCGAGGAGGAGAACGTCCGCCAGCACGAACGGCAACACGCCTCGTAATAATTCGCGCGTCATCCTGACGAAAGTATACCGTTTGGATCCACCGAATCGACGGCAGCCGCACCTTCGCTCATCTGAACTTCACCCCGATATTCCAACCTCTGGTCCACGAAAGACACCTCAAGATGTATCCTCTTTAAATTAAAACTAGCCCATGAGAAACCCCCTCCGCACCGTCATCTATATAGCCGCCGTCTGCTGGGGATTCGCGTTCGTTGCCTGCACCGACGAACAGGAGCGATCAGCTCACCCGACGGGGGCGGCAGATTTGATGGACCAGAGCGGCGCAGACGATTGGTTCGTCGATGTGGCGGCCCAAGCCGGGCTCAATGTAGTACATGGAAACGGCATGTCCGGCCAGTATTACCAGCCGGAGATCATGACTCCCGGCGTCGGCTTCTTCGACTACGATGGTGACGGTGATTTGGACGCCTATTTGTCACAGGGAGGGTCCCTGGAACAAATTGCATCTGACGGGCCAGAGGACCATCCCAACACGGGCCAAGACCGTCTCTACCGCAATGATTTGACGGTGTCGGACGACGGCACCCGGTCAGTACAATTCACTGATGTCACGACTACGAGTGGAATCAAAACACGTGGTTACGGGACCGGTGTGGCGACCGGAGACATCGACAACGATGGCGACATTGACCTGTATGCCACCGGACTCGGGCGAAATCAAATGTTTCGCAACAACAGTGACGGGACCTTCACCGACATCACGCTTGCAAGTGGAACCGATGACCCCGACTCGTGGAGTGTGTCTGCGGCGTTTTTCGACTTCAACCAAGACGGATGGCTTGACCTGTTCGTCGGTAACTATCTGAACTTCAACATGGCGACCCACATCGCATGCGTCGGAATATCTGGACTCGCGGACTATTGTCGCCCGAGCGCCTATCGGCCCCAACTCAGCCGACTCTATCGCAATCAGGGAAACGGCCAGTTTGTCGACGTAACCGTTGCATCGGGGTTGGCACGCGAATTTGGGCCCGCGCTCGGCGTCTCGACGGCTGACTTCAACGGTGACGGCTGGATGGACATTTTCGTTGCCAACGACGAACAAGAGAACCAGTTGTGGATCAACCAACGGAATGGCACCTTCATTAATACCGCCTTACTGGCAGGCGTCGCGCTGGGCGCCACCGGAACACGTAAAGCAGACATGGGTGTCGACGCCGGCGATTTTGATGCGGACGGTGATGAGGATCTGTTTATCACCGAACTGACCAGACAAGGCAGCACGCTCTACGTGAACGATGGGTCGGCCACATTTGAAGACCAAAGTGATACACGTGGAATTCGCCTAGCGAGCCTGCCATATACCGGGTTCGGCACCGCGTGGTTCGACTTCGACAACGATGGCTGGTTGGACCTCCTCGCCGTGAACGGTTACGTGCACCAAAACGCCGACACTGTCACCAAGACATCAAACCCGTTTCCGTTCGGTCAACAGAACCAATTATTCAAAAACATCGGCGGGCAGTTTACAGATGTGACGCACTTGGCGGGCACGCTTTTCGACTTGGTTGAAGTAAGCCGTGGGGCGGCCTTTGGGGACGTAGATAATGATGGTGACACTGATGTCTTGGTCGGCAATGGAGCGGGACCGGTTCGGTTAATGCGGAATCATCTCGGGGAGCACAACCACTGGGTCGGCCTTCGTCTTGTAGGACAGACAGAGACTGGAGCACTACATGACATGCTGGGTGCCCGTGTCGCGGTGGTCCGAGCGAACGCCGAAACACTCTGGCGCCGAGCTCGAACCGACGGCAGTTACGCGTCAGCAAATGACCCGAGAGTTCTCGTGGGACTTGGTGACTCAAGCACTATCACCCAAATCCGCGTGGTCTGGCCGAACGGGCGGTCAGAGACCTGGCCATCCGTGCCGCTGAATCAGTACACCACATTGATCGCAGGTACGGGAGCTGACGCGCAATGAACCAATACTATCGATTGTGTTGCAGGCTCTTCATCATGTCGTTGTTGGTCACCGGCTGTACCTCCG
>CAZWIL010000050.1:0-13303 GCA_964634175.1 uncultured Vicinamibacteraceae bacterium | reverse complement strand
GTGACTTTACGGTTTGGAACAAACCACTCGATGAGTCATGCCCGTCGTGCAAAGCGCCGTTTCTAGTTGAGAAAGTGACCAAGCGTTGGGGACGGCAACTACTCTGTCACGCTGACGATTGTGACTACGTCAGAACAGAGGGTGAGTTGGTTGCCGGTTAGTAGATTGAAGGTCGACTTAGAACTGGTTCTACCGAAACAGTTTGTCCTGCGTTTAATCTGTTTGTTTGGATCATTGATTCTCGTGTCTCGGAATCGCACTGCCGCATGATTTCTATCGTTGGTGGTGGGCTTGCGGGAAGCGAAGCGGCCTGGCAGGCCGCACAACGGGGTGTCCCGGTTGCCCTCTACGAAATGCGTCCAGTCAGGCCGACACGAGTGCATCAGACTGATTACTTTGCAGAATTGGTTTGCAGTAATTCGTTCCGAGGCGCACAGCTTGAAAATGCTGTGGGCCTTCTGAAGGAAGAGATGCGACAGCTCGGCTCTCTGATCATACGGGTTGCCGATGAAACTCGGGTTCCGGCCGGTGGTGCGTTAGCTGTTGACCGCGAACGATTTGCTGTGGGTGTTACTACGGCTCTTGAAGCGCATCCGTTGATTCATATTTACCGTCAGGAAGTAATCACTATTCCAGAAACTAATGCTCAGGCGCCGTTTATTGTCGCCACAGGACCGCTAACTTCAGAGGCACTCTCTTCTGAGATCGTGAGGTTGGTTGGCGATGAACATCTCTTTTTCTATGATGCGATCAGTCCTATCGTAAGTAATGACTCTATCGATCGCGACAAAGTGTTTCGAGCATCTCGATATGGTCGTGACATGTCAGGTGAATTGCCAACGGTACCGGCTGGTTACGCGGTCTCAACCGCTGGGAAACCCACTGAGACCGGAGACTATCTGAATTGCCCATTGGATCGTGAGCAATATTTGTTGCTCCATCAAGCCATTTGCGCTGCCGACTGCGCGGAGGTTCATGATTTTGATAACACAAAGTTTTTCGAAGGGTGTCTGCCAGTCGAAGTACTGGCAGACCGCGGTGTGGATACGTTACGTTTCGGTCCGATGAAGCCGGTTGGGCTGCGCGATCCAAACACTGGTCGTCGACCCTACGCGGTCGTCCAGCTTCGCCAAGACGATTTGGCCGCGGATCACTTTAGCTTGGTGGGGTTTCAGACACAGATGAAATGGGGAGACCAGCAGCGCGTACTTCGATTAATTCCTGGTCTGGAGCAGGCCGAGTTTGTTCGATATGGGATGATCCATCGAAATACTTACATTAATGCGCCTCGTGTACTTGAACCGACGTGGCAAATGCGAAACCGGCCCGAGTTGTTTTTTGCAGGACAGGTCTCGGGCGTTGAAGGCTACGTCGAATCAGCGGCATCCGGCCTGATTGCAGGTCTTGCAGCAGCCGCACTCCACAGTGGGTTTTCATTTCCGTGCTTGCCTAGAACAACGGCGTTGGGGGCTATCGGCTTTTATGTTTCCCATGCCAGTCCGATTAACTATCAACCGACCAATATCACATTTGGTTTGTTTCCGTCGCTTGACGATCCCGTCCGAGACAAACGAAGTCGCCGGCGAGCGATGGCAGACCGTGCTTTGCGCGATCTAACTAGATGGCAAGAGAGTTTATTCGTAGAGCGGATGGTGAGTCCGAGTGAGCAAATCCAATATCGCGACTGAACAAGTTCAGGCGTTTCTTCAGTATCTCGAGCGTCACCGAAATTATTCTCGGAATACGCTGAGAGCTTACCGAACGGATTTGTCCCAATATCTGTTGTTTCTTCAGACGTCGCACAAACTGAATGGATTAACCGATGTGACCCTGGAATATCTCAACAGTGACACGGTTTGGGCATTTCTGAGCGAGTTAGATAAAAGACAGAGACGACACTCGTCTTCGGCACGCAAACTTGCGGCTATTCGGTCGTTCGTCAAATATCTGAAACAGGAAGAACTCCTGAATGATGATCTGAGAAGGCGTAGAAAGAAACTGCGTCCTGATCGAAAATTGCCGGTGCGTCTAGACATTAACGAAATGCAGACGTTGCTAGCCACTCCGGATACAGATAAACGTCTTGGCCGCCGCGATCGTGCCATTCTGGAGTTACTGTATGCCTCCGGTTTACGGGTGAGTGAATTGGTGGCAGTTAATCTTGGAGACCTTAACTTAAGTACCCGGTCGCTGAGGGTGATAGGTAAAGGCGACAAAGAAAGGGTTGTGCCCTTTAATCGAACGGCAGCCCGCGCCATTCAGGATTATTTTTCGGATCGAAGACAACTTGTTAAAACGGAGGGGTCGTCAAGAGGAAAGGATGCTACATATTTCCAGGACGAGCCATTATTCGTTAACTATCGGGGCGGGCGACTTTCAACCCGCAGTGTCGCTCGGTTGGTGCGCCATTATGTCATCAAGTCTAGTACGAAACTCGAGGTTAGTCCTCACAGCTTGCGCCACTCGTTCGCAACGCATCTGCTCGAGCGGGGCGCCAGTTTACGGGATATTCAAGAATTGCTGGGCCATTCGGACATAACTACTACGCAGCGCTATACCCATGTGAACGCCGCACATTTGACACGGCAATACCGAAATGCACATCCACGAGCGTGACCGACCGTTGTAAGAGGGGCAGTTCCAGCGGGTTCAGTAGTTCGGTGTGAGAGTTGACTAAGTGTCTGTTGTTTCTTGTAGAGCCTCCCATCGGTTCATGAGATCTCCAACTTTCCACATGAGGTTTTTGTGTTCACTAATCTTTTCTTGGGCGGATGCTTTGTCAGCGTAGAACTCAGGTTGAGCCATTGCTATTTCAAGCTCACGAATGGCTAACTCATGCGTGTGGATCCGTCGCTCCAGCTCCACAATTCTGGCTTCCGAGACCTTCCTTTGTCGTTCGTGACGGCGAACTGTGACTTGTTTTTTTCGATGAGCCGCGGCTGAACCCGGCTTAGAAGTAACCGGGCTACTTGCAGGCTGGCGCGCACGCGTAGAATGCCCGGTTCGCTCTAACTGGCTTAGACGGAATTCTTCATAGAGTCCGGGATAAAGCACCGCCTCGCCGTTTCCTATTTCTAAAATCTTTGAAGCAAGTCGGTCAACAAAGTAGCGGTCGTGCGAGACAAAGATGAGCGTGCCTTTATAGTCGGCTAGTGCGTCTAAAAGTACGTTTGTAGAATCGATGTCAAGGTGGTTGGTCGGTTCATCGAGAAGGAGTGTGTTTGAGGGGCGAAGCAGCATTCGGGCTACCGCTAACCTTGTGCGCTCACCGCCAGACAGAACAGCAACACGTTTGTGAATGTCATCCCCTGAGAAAAGAAATCCGCCGAGGATGTTCCGAATGGCTGGGACCATCTGAACGGGCGAGTTGGCAGCTAGGGTATCGTGAACGGTAAGTTTCTCATCAAGGCGCGTGGCTTCGTCTTGAGCAAAGTATTGAGCTACGACGTTACTACCTTCGATTCGGTCACCGGTGTCAGGTGCTTCTGCACCGGCTAGTATTCTCATGAGTGTTGATTTTCCAGATCCGTTTGGACCAACAAGGGCAACGCGGTCGCCTCGTTCGACCAGAACATTCGCGCGATCAAAAACATTTAGTTCTCCATAGGTTTTTTTGATCTCCTTTAATTCGATTACTGCTCTCGCACTTCGGGTGCAACTTGGGAACGTGAAATGGACCCGTTTTCGTTCCGGCGGAACCTCAATGGGGTTGATCTTCTCGAGCATCTTGACTCGACTTTGTACTTGAGCGGCTTTGGTCGCTTGGTATCGGAAACGGTTAATAAACGCTTCCATACGAGCAACCTCATCGTCTTGACGGCGCTTCTGTTCTTGTAGACGCTGGAGACGGGCTTCCCGTTCAACCAAGTAGTCGCTGTAACCGCCTTGATACGTGGTCAGCTTGCTCAGGCCTATCTCTACAACTGTTGTAACGACGGTATCGAGGAAGAATCGATCATGAGAAACCAGGACCACGGCGTGTGGATACGATAGTAGGTAATCCTCTAGCCAGTTTCGAGCTTCTAGATCGAGATGGTTCGTCGGTTCATCTAAGAGCAGGAGGTGTGGACTGCCTAGAAGAAGCTTTGCGAGTGCAATTCGCATCTGCCAACCGCCGGAAAAGGTCTCACACGAATTGTCAAATTGTTCCGGTCGAAAACCTAAACCTCGGAGTACCACTGTAGTCTTGGCCTCGATATCGTAGCCACCTTGATCGCGGAACGTTTGCTGGACATCACTGTAGCGATCAAGCATTTGATTATGTTCGGCTTCAGGGATGCTCGGGTCACCGAGTCGGTTCTCCAGGTCATGCATTTCTCGCTTGAGTGAGAGCAGTTCGCCAAAGCCTTCGCAGGCTTCCGTAAATAGCGAGTTCCCACTATGATTCAGTCCCTCTTGTGGCAAGTAGCCGACAGTTAGGCCGGTAGATCGTGTGATCTCCCCTTTATCAGGCCCATCCAAGCCGGCCATTATCCGAAGCAATGTGGTTTTACCGGAGCCATTTGGGCCACAGAGTCCCACGCGATCCCCTGAATTAACGTGCCAATTCACAGCGTCGATGAGGACGCGAGCGCCAAATGCCTTTCGAACCCCTGAAAGTTGAATTCTCACAGAACTATAAGTCTGGCCTCACTAAGGAATGAGCTCGATGAAGAGTCATTGGCAACCAACTCAAAGACTCAACTAGGATGTCCAATGTTTAATCTAAATGATGTTGTGCCTGCCAGTATGTTGAACATCTGGTCGTTATGATTCTGTCGTCTGAGCCTCTATTGATACGTTCATTACGTTGTATTGAACAATCGAATTACTGCCGATTCAGTACGCAGCCTCTTGAGTTGATGGCCACTAAGATGTTGATAATTTAGTTGGTTACGACGCCAATGAACAAGGTGCGACAGTGTATACAGAAGTAGCCAAACTCATCAACACTTGCCGTCGCCCAACTAATTGGCGAAAAACGCCGGTGGTTTAGTTGCAGGTGAACTGATCTACAATGCCAAGGATCAGAGTGTGTGATATGAGTCAACAGACATCGTGTTTACGTTTATTCAGTTTTTTGGCGGTCGCTATATTGGTAGGTTGCAGCTCGCCTATATCTGTTGATCAGGCAATCTCTGTAGAGGACGTCACTACAGGTTGGCTCGATTTTGGAATCGATAATTTGGGCCGCAATAAACTGGTTCCTACAATTTCTTTCCGTCTGGCGAACCAGTCTACCGAATCAGTTCGGACGCTACAGCTCATGTCCTCATTTCGGCGCTGTTTCACGGAGGGGCAGATGGATACCCTACCAGAGGATTCGCCACCTGATCCGATAGCTGGAACATGCGCAGGTGAAATGCAGGAGTGGGGTAGCGGCTACCTACGCGCTGTTGGTCGCGAGGGACTTGCATCTGGTGCAGCCACTGAAACGTTCACGATGGATTCGGGTCGAGGCTATACCGGAGAGCAGTCGAGACTTGACATGCTACGGCATCGCTTGTTCGTCGACGTTAAAGTTGAGCTTTTTGTCAGGCGCGGGTCAGATCAATGGGTAACTCTTGGCGAGCATCCAATTGACCGGCAGCTGCTTACCCGGTAGCGGCCTCACATGTCAGCTTTAGCTACTGCAGCGACACGTTTCCCCTTAGGCGCGCCGCTAACGATAGCCTAAAAGTTATCGGGGCCATCATTTGACATCAGACACTGGCACATCACCCTCCGACGATTCTCTCGGTGTCGGTCTTCGTAGAGGATTCGGCCCCTTAGACGGCGCGTCGATTATTGTTTCGAATGTTATTGGGAGCGGCATCTTCATCGTACCCATTTTTGTCGCACAAGCCATTCCCAACCCAATCGCGATCTTGAGTGTTTGGCTTATTGGAGGGGTCTTGGCTTTTGCAGGTGCCATGGCGTACGCCGAGCTTGCCTCACTCCGACCTCGTGCTGGGGGCGAGTATGTTTATCTTCGTGAGGCATTTGGTCCTGTGGTTGGATTCCTAACTGGCTGGACGTCATTTGTTGCCGGCTTCTCGGGTGCAATAGCAGCTAGTGCTGTTGGGTTTGTGACCTATCTCGAAAGATTTTTCTTCACTGCCGGAGACACGGAACCGATCCTGAGTCTTTCATTCGGATTGATGACACTGAGTGTCTCGCCTCAATCAATTATTGCTCTTGGGGTCATTGCAGTTTTTACGGTTGTACATGTTGTTGGAGTTGGTCCAGGTGGTCTTGTTCAGAACTTTCTTGCGACTCTTAAGGTGGTTTTGTTACTAGCCTTCGTTGTGCTTGGATTTTCGTTCGGTCAAGGAGGGGGGCACAATTTTGTTGACAGCGGCGGGCCTATAACGATGTCGACTTTACTGCTGGCTTTAATTCCAGTCATGTTTAGCTATTCCGGATGGAATGCCGCAACGTATGTCGCTGAGGAAATTAGGGATCCTGGCCGGAATATACCCTTGGCAATGGGAATTGGTACAGCACTTGTCGTGACGATTTATCTTCTCTTAAACGCTCTCTACCTCTATGCCCTGCCGGTGTCCACGTTGGCGACGGTTGAAACACGTGTGATTGATGCGACGGCCGGTCAGTTGTTTGGTTCGGCCGTCGCCGCGCCGCTAGCGATTGCTTCGGCGGCTATGATCGCGGCGAGTGTGAGTGCTATGGTCTTGGCGGGTCCTCGCGTGTACTACGCAATGGCTCAAAATGGACAATTCTTTTCGGCAATGGCTAGGATCCATCCTCGATATCGGACTCCTGCGATTGCGATCATTGCCCAAAGCCTCTGGGCTAGCGTATTGGTGCTGACGGGAACATTTGAGCAGTTGATTGAATACACTGGATTTGCAGTGGTCCTGTTTGCCGGGTTCGCAGTGTCGGCTGTCTTCGTTTTAAGACATCGACACCCTAATGCCCATCGACCGTTTAAAGCGTGGGGCTACCCAGTCGCGCCGTTGGTGTTCGTGTCTGGAAGTTTTATGATGGTGGTCAACGCGATCTTTCGGAGTCCGGTTACTTCCTTAGTGGGACTGGCCATTATCGCTGCGGGCGTGCCCGTTTACTTCGCCGTTTGGAAGAAATCGACATTGAGAAAGTCATGACCCAAAACATCAAGAATGGCACTTTTTATGGCACCACGGTAGTATCGGTGCGTCACTTGGGGAATACGGTGATGGCCGGCGATGGTCAGGTCACACTAGGGGCGACGGTTGTCAAACAGGGGGCATCCAAGGTTCGCCGTCTTTACAATGACAAGGTTCTTGCGGGCTTCGCGGGCTCCGCAGCAGACTCATTTGCGCTTTACTCACGTTTTGAATCTAAGCTTGAAGCTTATCGCGGAAATCTTGAACGGTCGGTTGTGGAGTTGGCCAAGGACTGGCGAACCGACCGCGTTCTCCGACGACTTGAAGCAATGCTTGTTGTTGCCGACCAGTCATCTACCTTTCTCTTATCCGGCACAGGTGACGTCATTGAACCCGATGATGGCATTGTAGGGATAGGCTCTGGAGGTGCGTATGCAGTGGCTGCAGCAAAATCGTTGGCCCGCAACACTGACCTTACGGCAAGCGTAATTGCTACCGAAGCCATGAAGGTGGCCGCCGAGATTTGCATTTACACGAATACCAATGTCACGATCGAAGAACTCTGAGCCGCTTTTTTCACCGGCGATGAGGGATGTTCATACCAAGGCTGATGCCAATTTATCTTCCTGAAACCACCGCTACTAGTGTTGATGCTCTGACACCTCGTCAGATCGTCACCGAACTCGACAAATATGTGGTTGGCCAGAGTCGGGCTAAGCGTGCCGTAGCTATTGCACTTCGCAACCGGATGCGGCGGCAAAAGCTTTCGCCAGACTTGGCCGAAGAAGTTGCTCCCAAGAACATTTTGATGATTGGTCCCACCGGGGTGGGTAAGACCGAAATTGCTCGCCGACTGGCTCGTTTAGCCCAGTCACCATTCATTAAGGTTGAGGCTTCGAAATTTACGGAAGTTGGCTATGTGGGGCGCGACGTCGAAGCAATGGTCCGCGACTTGGTCGAGCTAGCGGTGGACATGGTTCGAGAAGAGCGTTTAATCGAGGTGAAAGAAAAGGCTCAAGAGAACGCCGAAGACCGCTTGCTCGATCTCCTCCTGCCTCCCGTACCTGTACCGACGACTGGAACACCCCCCGATCCTCAAGGGGCTCGGGACTTGGCCAATCGAACCCGTGAGAAGTTCCGAGAGCAACTTCACGCTGGTCTTCTTGATTCGCGAGTTGTTGAGGTTGACGTTCGTGAGCGGGGCACGCCATCGTTCGAGATTGTTACTGGAACTTCGGTGGAAGAGATTGATATCAACGTTAAAGATATGCTGCCAAATCTGTTTCAGGGGCGCTCGAGGAAGAGCCGGATGAAGGTTCCTGAAGCGCTTGAGCACTTGACGCAAGAGGAAGAACAAAAACTTGTGGATATGGAGAGCGTTGGCCGTGCTGCTGTAACAAGGGTTGAGCAGGCCGGCATTATTTTTATCGATGAAATCGACAAAATCGCAGGGCAGGGAGGAGCTCAAGGTCCGGATGTGAGTCGGGAGGGTGTTCAGCGGGACATTTTGCCGATTGTAGAAGGTACAACGGTCAACACAAAACATGGCATGGTTCGAACAGACCACATTCTTTTCATAGCGGCCGGCGCGTTTCATGTGTCGAAGCCGTCTGATTTGATTCCTGAGCTGCAAGGACGGTTTCCGATTCGGGTCGAGTTGGAGGCTTTAGGCACGGACGAATTTGTTCGAATTCTGACCGAGCCGAAAGGTGCGCTTGTCACTCAGTATATGGCCCTGCTTGCGACTGAGGGGCTAGACCTTCGTTTTGGTGAGGATGCGGTGAAGCGAATCGCAGAGTTTGCCACGCTTGTGAACGAGCGCACCGAGAATATCGGCGCGCGACGGTTGCATACAGTGCTGGAGAAACTCCTGGACGAGATTTCTTTCGAAGCTCCGGATATGCTGGAGCGGCAAGTTTCGATCGATGCAGAGTATGTCGAAAAGATGCTAATCGACATAGTGAAGAACGATGACCTATCTCGTTACATTCTGTGACCCAGTTGAAGCGCAGTGTTTTTCCTTGTTTGGTTCGTCGCGCCCAGACCCGTGTAATGATTAGATCCCTTAGGTGGGGGACAGTGGTAAACGTAGCAGCGATGCTAGCCGCGCTCGGTGTGGCATTCGGCTGTGGGATGCGTGGTCCTCCACTTCCACCCTTAGTATTCGTGCCCGGTTCAGTAACGAACTTAGAGATTGAACGAGTCGATGACGAAGTTTTCATCACTCTAGAGGTGCCCTCCGTGAATTCAGACGGCATCCAACCCGCTGACCTGGCTCGCCTGGAAGTCTACGGCCTGACCACGCAAGTCGTTCCGGACCAACCGGTGTTTTTGTTGCCGTTAACAGAGTGGCTGGAGTATGCCACGCTAGTCGCTACGATTGTCGTAGAGCAATCGGATAGCGTTACGGAGACGGATGCCTCGGCTGCGCTTGGTCAATCTCAGTTGCTACGTCAAGGAGAAGAGGTGACCGTGGTCGAGTCGTTGACTCCTGAAGTGGTGGCGCCAGTCTTAGTGGAACCTGAGATGAATGAAAATGAAGAGGAACAGCCAGTGTTTGGCATGCCTGTCAAACGATTGTCACTGGTGTTGGCAGCTACGCCGCCTCCGCCCAGACGGACTTACGTTGTGGTTGGTGTTTCAAGTCAGGGCCGCCAAGGTCTCCCATCGGAGCGTCTAGACATAACATTGGGAGGTGCTGCCACTGCCCCGGGAGCGCCGACAATTACCTACACTGAAACAGCCATGTCTTTAAAGTGGCTTCCGCCCCGGTCAGTACGATTGCCGGTACAAGAATTGATCGATGACTCGCTGCTATCATCTGAGCCGATCGTCGAATGGCCGGCTGAGACAAAGTACTTTGTATACGCGGTCGCAACTGATGTTGACGGCGACCGCACTACTGAGCGAGAGGGAATCGAACCACTTAATGCCAGCCCGACGGTGGAGACTTCATATGTGGAGTCCGGGATAACGTTTGGATCAGAGTCGTGTTATTCGGTGCGAGCCTTGGATGAAGTTGATTCACTCCCGGTTCAAGGTCCCGCGTCGCCATGGACTTGTGTGACGCCTGTGGACACCTTCGCGCCAGAACCACCAGTTGGTTTGTTGACCGTGGCCAGCCAAGATGCGATTAGTCTCGCGTGGGACCAGAGTCCTGAAACTGACATTTCAGGGTATCTGGTCTTGCGTCGAAATGATCCAGGTGCGACACTTCAACCGCTGACACCAGAACCGATTGCTGAAACCACGTTCCGCGATGTCGACATTCGTAGTGACCAACGGTATGTGTATGCCGTACAGGCAGTTGATAATGCCACACCGCCGAATATTAGTTTTCCGTCACTTGAGGTTCGGGAGCAAGCTCGGTAAGAGAAGTCATGGAACGTATCTTTAGAATTGAACTGAAGGGTTCTTCGGTATACGCCCTTCGGGATGATGAGGAAAACACGTGGTATCGCCTCAGCGGCGACCTATTTGGCGAGTTTGGTCGAGGTCAAGTAATAGAGGGCGGAGAGTTTCGGCTCCTTGCGCCGGTCCGACCGTCAAAGATAGTGGCAGTCGGATTGAACTACCGGGATCATGCCAAAGAGATGAACAAACCGTTGCCAGAGGAACCGCTAATCTTTTTAAAACCCTCGTCCGCGATTATTGGCCACGGTGACGCTATTGTGCTCCCTCCGACGGCTGGGCGAGTTGATTATGAGGCCGAACTTGGAATCGTCATTGGTAGACGAGCGAAGTCTGTGACAGCGGAAATTGCGTCGGATTATATCCTCGGGCTAACTTGTGTGAACGATGTGACGGCGCGAGAGCTGCAGGCAAAAGACGTACAGTACACGCGAGCCAAAGGCTTTGATACGTTTGCACCAATTGGACCTTGTATCGTGACGGGCCTGGATGGCAGTGCACTGGATGTCGAATCTTGGGTGAATGGTGAGCGCAGACAGGCATCCAATACCCGCGAGTTAATTTTTGGCCTTCGACAATTGGTTGCCTTCGTTTCTGGCGTTATGACGTTGCTGCCAGGCGACGTCATAGCAACTGGTACACCCTCTGGTGTCGGTCCATTGACAGCGGGTGACCAGATTGTCATTAAGGTTGAGCAGGTGGGTGAACTTTCTAGTCAGGTAGTCGCGAAATCAGATGAAGACGGAGAATCAAAGCTATGAAACTGTTCGTCGATACGGCCGCGATTGAAGAGATAGAGGAACTTTTACCGCTTGGTATAGTCGATGGGGTAACTACAAATCCTTCACTTCTTGCAAAGGCAGGCGGCGATTCTCGGCAAGTGCTCAAGACAATCTGTGAGCGGGTCGGTGGACCGGTTAGTGCTGAGGTCGTCGCCACTGATGCCGAGGCTATGATTCAGGAAGGCCGTAGTTTGGCAGCGATAGACGAACATATCGTTGTCAAGGTGCCCTTTGGGCGCGCCGGCGTTACTGCTTGTGGCGTGTTGGCGGGCGAGGAAATCCGGGTTAACGTGACGTTAGTGTTTTCTGCGACGCAGGCTCTGTTGGCTGCCAAGGCTGGTGCGACCTATTGCAGTCCTTTTGTAGGGCGACTCGATGACGTCGGTGTGCCTGGAATGGATCTGATCAGCCAGATCGTGAATATCTATGACAACTACGATTTCACGACGGAGGTGCTTGTTGCGAGTGTCAGGGGGCCTATGCACATCATTGAGTCCGCACAACTCGGTGCGGACATATGCACCTGTCCCGCTAAGGTGATCGATGCAATGTTTAAGCACCCATTGACCGACATAGGATTGAAAAAGTTCTTGGCTGACTGGGAGAAAGCCCAAACCGAACGTGTGTAATATTCAACTCTCATGGATAAGAATCGTCGTCTTGCTGAATACGAGAAACAAGCTGAGTTAGGCGGTGGGGATGCCCGGCTAAAACGCCAGCATGACGCCGGAAAATTAAGTGCGCGTGAGCGAATAGAACAGTTTTTCGATAACGAGACCTTTCATGAACTTGACAAGCTGGTAACACATCGCTGTCGTGATTTCGGGATGGAGGAGCAGTTGATTCCCGGGGATGGTGTAGTTACAGGTTATGGCCGAGTTGATGGTCGTATCGTGTACGCGTTTGCCCAGGACTTTACCGTGTTTGGCGGATCGCTATCCGAGACTAACGCCTTAAAGATAGTTAAGGTTATGGATCTGGCGGTTCAAAACGGTGCGCCGGTGGTGGGTTTGAACGATTCTGGCGGTGCCCGTATTCAAGAGGGTGTATTGTCGCTTGGCGGATATGCGGATATTTTCCTTCGGAACACTTTGGCTTCCGGAGTGGTGCCGCAGATCTCGGCGATTATGGGGCCTTGCGCCGGTGGGGCCGTTTATTCTCCTGCAATTACGGATTTTACAGTCATGGTCCAAGGAACAAGTTACATGTTTGTAACGGGCCCTGATGTTCTTAAGACGGTTACCCATGAAGAAGTTTCAAAGGAAGAATTAGGTGGCGCAGCAACGCACAATGAACAGAGTGGGGTAGCGCATTTTTCAGTTGCCACAGACCAGGAATGCTTACATCTCATCCGGACACTCTTGGGGTATCTGCCAAGCAACAATCTAGACGATGTGCCACGGGGCGACTCTACTGACCCGGTTGATCGAGAAGAAGAGAGCCTTGATACCCTGGTGCCAGAAGCTCCAAACCAACCGTACGATATTCTCGACCTAATTAAGCGCGTTGTTGATGACGGTGAGTTTCTTGAGGTGCACAAGCATTTTGCCCGGAACCTCGTCGTTGGATTTGCCCATTTGGGTGGTCGATCAGTTGGCATTGTAGCCAATCAGCCGGCTCACCTAGCCGGTACTCTTGATATCGATGCGTCGGTTAAGGGCGCGCGATTTGTTCGCTTTTGTGACGCATTTAACATTCCCTTGGTTACTTTCGAGGATGTTCCTGGGTTCTTGCCGGGAACTCGCCAAGAGTACGGAGGCATTATTAGGCATGGTGCCAAGTTGTTGTTTGCCTTCGCTGAGGCGACTGTTCCGAAACTGACAGTTATCACGCGGAAAGCATATGGAGGCGCGTATTGCGTGATGTCCAGTAAGCACCTCAGAACCGATTTGAACCTCGCGTGGCCGACAGCTGAGATTGCGGTTATGGGACCAGAGGGAGCAGTCAATATCTTGTACAAACGGGACTTAGAGTCGGCTGATGACGCGGACCAGCTACGAAAACAGCGTGTCGAGGAGTTCCGAGAAAAGTTAGCCAACCCATTTG
>CAZWIL010000049.1:0-13496 GCA_964634175.1 uncultured Vicinamibacteraceae bacterium | reverse complement strand
GCCTAGCTTGGAACCGAGTCCAGATACTGCGGCCACCCTTCGGTACCGGGTTCAATCTGGACACCAATCGAGTTCAACACCACCGACACCAGCCGGTAGCCGGCTACGGTAATCACGACATCGATCAACTCAGGTTCCGTGCAGGACCCAGCCAACGTGACCCACGTCGCATCAGAGATGGTGTCGTCACGAAACAGTTCATCAGTAGCGCGAAGTAAAGCAGCATCGAGTTCGCTCCAACCGGGGGCATTCGACCCAAGTGTAATGTTTCGGATCTGGTCAATCGAGAGACCTTCTCGCCTGGCGATGGGGACATGTTGCGCCCACTCGTACTCAGATTCGCACAACCACCCCATACGGAGGATAAGCATCTCCCGGACGCGTCCGGATAAGGTTGATGCTGTGCGAATATAGGTCGATTGCGCCGCGCGTGCTTGATAGAGCTCAGGAAATCGGACAAGTGTTGCAAACAGATTAATGGCCGGCTGACCGGTACCACCAGGGTCGAGTAGTGCACGCTGCTCAGGGGTACAATCTTCTGGCAGGACGGGATCAAGACGAGCGACCGACAGACGTCCAGGTCGACTGCGCGCTGGTCGGCCCTCTCGGCCAACAGATGTTAACGAAACGCTCCCCTCTGTAAAATGTTCATCCGGCTGTATCCTGAAACTGTTGGCCACCATTGAAAACATCAGATACTCGGCAACGGTAAACAGGATGTCTATGATCTGCCGCGTGCTGTAACCAGCCTCTAACGCTGTCCACGTCGCTTGGGTTATACAAGACTGGCTGTAAATTTCGTCGGCTGCGCGGAGGACGACCGAACCCTGACCATCCCACTGTGCGTCGGGTCCCTGGGCAAGACGTTTGAAGTCGAAATCACCTAAGCCAAGAGCGCGAGCGGCGGAAGTTTGCTCTGCCCATATGACCTGCGACTGGCATAGCCAAGCGACGCGAAGTCCTAACAGACGTTGATCGAACATCGGGATACTCGACTGTCGGGTGATGTAACAGGCAAGTGGAGCGAGACCGACCACCGCTGGCGGATGCCGAACCAGCGTTTTAAGAAAGTTGGTCGGTGATTCACCCTCAATACTAAACGCACCCTGCGCAATACGCAGAGCCACGGCAACATCGTGCGTTTCGTCTTCCGGAATTGGAACTGGACACAATCTCGGTATCATTTACGTAGCGTGAGTTCTGACCATGACTCGCAGGTCTAATTGGGTCCCCGCGACGGTGTGCAAAACATCCAAATATACCGTCGCGCAAAAAATCATAGCCCATCTTGGACAGAACAAGCTCTACGCCAACACTGTTGTTGAACATCGACAACCGATACAGTTGAGACACTCCTGGTCTACAATGATGCCTCTCGAAGATGACTAGCATCGACGCCACGACACTTTTTTCGCTGTCTGGTAAAGTCGCACTCGTCACCGGTGGCTCTCGAGGCATCGGGCGGATGGTCGCCGAAGGGTTCGTTCGGTCTGGCGCGCGGGTGTACATTACGTCGCGGAAGACCGAGGTTTGCGAACGAACGGCTGTTGAACTCTCCTCGCTCGGCCCGTGCCATTCCATTTCGGCCGATATCACCAAGACTGAGGGTCGAAAATTACTCGTCCATGAGCTTCAGACAAGAGAAGACTCACTGGACATCCTTGTCAACAACGCCGGCGCGAATTGGGGTGCCGCCTTTCTCGACTATCCGGAAGATGGTTTCAAAAAAGTCCTCAACCTCAATCTGACTGCATTGTTTTTTCTCACGAAAGAGATCTCGCCGCTACTCGAGAGAGCTGGTCGACCAGACGATCCGAGTCGGGTGATTAACATCGGATCGATGGACGGACTTCACGTTCCAACAATCTTGCCAACGCCTGCTTTCGCGTACTCGGCTAGCAAAGCCGCAGTACACCATCTGACCAAAACGTTAGCAGTCGAGCTTGCATCTCGACAGATTACGGTAAATGCAGTTGCACCTGGTTTCTTTGAAAGTAAGATGACTGAGCAAACCCTACAAGAACATCGTCCAGCGATCGAACAGGCCTGTCCGCTACAACGGATCGGCAAAGCAGAAGAAATGGCCGGGGTGACTATCTATCTTGCATCGAGAGCTGGAGCGTACACCAACGGCGCCATTATTCCGGTGGATGGTGGCACCAGTATTAGTTAAGAGCCCACAGATAACGACGAGGTTCCCATGATCTATCGCAGCCCGTTTCCAGATGTCGAAATACCGGTCGTATCGCTTCCGGCCTATCTCTTTGAACACGCCGACCAATGGGCAGATAAACCAGCTCTAATTGACGGACCGACCAATCGCACACTTACCTACGGACAGTTAACGACCGCAGTCAAGCGTACTGCGACAGGTCTGGCAGCGCGCGGATTCAGCAAAGGTGACGTGTTTGCAATCTACAGTCCGAATATTCCGGAATACGCTATTGCTTTCTTTGGAGTCGCTAGTGCGGGCGGCGTCAACACAACAATCAATCCGACTTACACCGCAAAGGAACTTCGTCACCAGTTACTAGATTCCGGAGCAACTTACCTTGTGACCATTCCGCAGTTTCTCGAAGCCGCTCGCGAAGCGATTACGGACACAGGAGTAAAGGAAATCTTTGTCTTCGGCGAAGCTGAGGGCGCGACACCGTTCGCTGACCTCATGATCGCTGGGGAACCTCCGCAGATCGAAATCGACCCCAAGGAAGACCTAGTGGCGCTGCCTTACTCCAGCGGCACGACCGGACTGTCAAAAGGGGTGATGCTAACCCACTACAACATCGTCGCGAACCTCAGTCAGATTCTTGGAGTGGAAGCAACAGCCAAAACCGAAGTACTGATGGGCATCTTGCCCTTCTATCACATCTACGGCATGACTGCGATCATGTGCAATACACTTCGCGCCGGCGCCACTGTCGTCACAATGCCACGGTTCGAACTTGAACAGTTTCTCGACCTCATCCAGAAGCATAAAATCACCACGGCCTACCTAGTGCCACCACTCGTCCTCGCGTTAGCCAAGCACCCCGTGGTCGACCGCTACGACCTGTCCACGCTAGACGACATCATGTCCGGTGCCGCGCCGCTGCCCGAATCGGTCGCCACAACTTGCGCAACGCGCAATAATGTCATCGTCCGTCAAGCCTATGGCTTAACCGAAACGAGTCCAGCCACCCATATCAATCCTAAAGCTCGCGAAATCAAAGTCGCCTCGGTAGGGACCGCCCTGCCGAACACGGAATATCGCATTGTGGACCTCAGTTCACACGAGGACGCAGCTCAAGGCGACTTGGGAGAAGTGTGGATCCGAGGACCTCAGGTAATGAAAGGCTACCTGAATAACCCTTCGGCGACTGAAGACATGATCGACAATGACAACTGGTTGCACTCCGGCGACATCGGTAAAGCCGACGACGATGGTTACCTTTACGTTGTCGACCGTGTCAAAGAACTAATCAAATACAAAGGACTCCAAGTCGCCCCAGCAGAACTGGAAGGGATCATCCAGTCTCATCCGGCTGTAGCCGACGTCGCTGTCATTCCACGTCCAGATGAAGAAGCGGGTGAAATACCAAAGGCCTTCGTCGTGGTTAAGCCTGATGCGACACTGACGGAGGATGAGGTAATCGCCTATGTTGCCGAACGAGTCAGTCCGCAGAAAAAAGTTCGGAAAGTCGAATTCATCGACGCAATTCCGAAAGTCCCATCAGGCAAGATCCTTCGCCGGCAACTGGTCGAACGAGAACGACAATCCATTGACAGCCAGTGAAGCATGCCTTCGAAAGACCGTGTGGGATGAACTGACGAAAGGTACGCCTCCGGCGCGGTGTGTGACACTCACGGAGAGACTAGGTCAGCCCAACCCAGTCAATGTTCGGCCCTGTCGTTATCGTAAGAAATTCAAGTTGTCTTACGTGACCATGGCATAATCTTCTCGTGAAAAAACGAACTACTGCCCCCCTCTTTCCGTTTTTCGCGGTATTTCTGTGTCTTACCAGTTGCGGTGGGACTCAATCGGATTCTGGACCTGAAGCAATGGACATTCAATCGCAGGTCGATGAACCAATTGATCCTGAGGCAATTCGCCCGTTCGAGATCAATATCCCTGAGTCAACTTTAGTCGACCTTCGACTTCGACTGTCGCAACGTCGACTCCCGGATCAGATAGCAGGAACCGGCTGGGAATATGGAACGGACCGAGCCTACCTTGAAGAGTTATTAGGTTACTGGGAAGACGGTTTCGACTGGCGGGAACAAGAAGCTGCGCTGAATGAATTCGATCAGTTCAAGACCTCAATCGACGGATTGGACATCCACTTCCTCCACCAACGATCGACCAATGAAGACGCGCTTCCGCTACTCATCACTCATGGATGGCCTGGATCATTTGCTGAATTCACGAAGGTTCTTGGGCCGCTGACCGACCCGGCGTCGTATGGAGGCGACCCTGCGGATGCCTTTCACGTCGTTATCCCGTCACTTCCCGGGTTCGGCTTTTCTGACAAACCGACCGAACGTGGGTTTGACCCGGAGAGAATGACGGATATCTTCGCGAAATTGATGGAAAAGCTGGGCTACGAGCGATACGTGACCCAAGGTGGTGACTGGGGAAGCATTATTAGCCGATGGCACGCGTTCAAATACCCTGACCGCGTCGCCGCACTCCATTTGACCATGTTACTTGCAGCACCCCCGCCCGGAGTTGACGACCCGACAGCTGGAGTACCGACGTCTGAACTTGAACGGATGCGTGAACGTCAAGTCTTTATGGCGAATGAAACCGGCTACCAAGGTATTCAAGGAACCAAGCCTCAGACACTAGGTTACGGCTTGCACGACTCACCCGCTGGGTTGGCCGGCTGGATTGTCGAGAAGTTCCACGGCTGGAGCGATATCAACGGGAACCTTGAAAGTAAGTTCACTAAAGATGAACTACTGACCAACATCATGGTCTACTGGGTCACTGGAACAATTACGTCATCGACCAGGATTTATTACGAGAGTCGAAATGTGGAAGCAACCGAGCCTCTCGGCTACGTGGAAGTACCGACGGCGGCCTTAATCTTTCCAGCAGAACTGTACATTTTCCCCCGTCAATGGGCCGAAGCCTGGTACAACCTGGTGCGCTGGACTGAAATACCTGACGGCGGACACTTTGCCGCATTGGAAGAACCAGAGGTCTTCCTTGACGACGTGCGAACATTTTTTAGGGACTATCGTTGATGGATGACTGGAGTAGGTCGCGTCATCACGGCGCTGCATCAAGCACCCAACCGATCCATAACGTCAATCCAACAAATCGTGTGGCGTCCAAACACAGTCACTAGTCGATTTCGTCAACCGACCAATTACGAACTTGGAATCACACCTTGCGTGGTTAAGCGGATCCGGTATAACCCTGTTCGAGCGGTCATATAAAGAGAGCGGCCGTCATCACCCCAGCCAACGTTGGCCGGCACTTCGTCCGGCCGAATCGTGCCGAGATGGGTGCCGTCGGGCGTAAAGACCCAGACGCCACCGGGTCCCGTCGCAAAGAGATTTCCTTCGATGTCTACTTTTAGACCATCTGCAGCGCCCTCAGCTTCTGTTCCTGTAACGTCGTAGAACACGCGCGGGTTTGACAGACCATCAGCGCTAACGTCGTACGCCATCCACACAGCCTCAGCAGAATCAGAATTTGCTACGTACAAAGTCGCTTCATCCGGCGACAACGCAATACCATTAGGGCGACTCTGTTCGCGGTAGAGTAACTGCAACTCACCATTGGGGTGTAAACGATAGATGCCGTTAAAATCCAGTTCACGTAACGGCGACGACTCTGTGCCCGCGAGGCCATAGGGCGGATCCGTAAAATACAGCGACCCGTCAGAAGCATAGACAGCATCGTTCGGGCTGTTTAAGCGGTGACCGTCATAGTTATCGGCCAGAATCGTTCGTGTGCCATCCGCCTCAATCCTCGCCACCTGCCTATTGCCATGCTCGCACATGACGAGTCGACCTTCAGCATCCAGTGTTAAGCCGTTTGAGCTCAGGGAACCCAGACCCGTCTCGTCGCCTTCGAAGACTGGTCGCATGAACACACTCGTCCCCTCCGACTCCGTCCACTGATAGATCGTGTTGGTGCGAATATCGGAAAACAGCAACCTGGACTCGTCACGAATCCAGACGGGGCCCTCGATAAACTGGAAACCATCAGCCAATTTTTCAATGCTGGCATCAGCGGGAATAAGCTCATTTAATCGATCGTCTATGCGGTCGACGACACCGGCACTAGGCATCCCCACAGTTTCGACTTCCTCCAGTGGCATGTCCGGTTCCATCGGAGCCGGCCCACACGCGAACAAGAACAAGCCAAGCCCAAAAACAACTATCGTTCCAGGGAATCTCTTGAATCTCATGATGTTCTTCTCACCTCCGTCGTCACCACGGTCACATCCATAGCGCGTAGGTCAGGCTTTACAATCGGCACACTGACACTCGACAGTCAATTATTACTCACCGGAAACTAGGCGACGTGCCGAATTCTGGTTACGTTGATGAACAGCAGGAATAATCTGGTTCTCCACAAGGCTGTAAAGACTTGTCAAGTGAGTTCTCCGACCGTCACCTGGATTTGGTGACGACGTCGTAACAACAACTAGGCTTAGCTTCGGAACCACAAAAATAAACTGCCCGCCGTAACCCCAGGCGTAGTACGTCTGGTACCCGGCAAGCCTTCGCATCCACCAACCGTAACCGTATTCTCTCCCCGAACGTTCAGAACGAGACCGAGGTTCCAGTGACCGGTGCACCCACTCTTCGGAGACAATCTGAATGCCATTGTGCATCCCGCACGAAAGCACGAGTTGTCCAATGGCCACCATCGAGCGCGGCGTCATTTGCATTTCATTTCCGCCGAAGTAGATACCCTGAGGGTCCTGGTACCACGCGGGCAGCGTAAATCCTAAGGGTGCAGCCAATCTTCGTCGAGCAAATTCCAGTGTATTTACTCCACTTACCTTGCCGAGAATTGCCGAGAGCAGATGGGTGTTTCCACTGCTATAAATTCGTCGGCCGCCTGGTCGAGCGACTATCGGGCGCGTCAGTATGTGGTGGGTCCAATTAGCGCTTTGGACCCATCGGCCATAATTTCGATTGCTAGTCGTTTCAAGGCCAGCCTGCATTGATAGCAAATTTTCAACTGTGATTTCTGTGTGTTCAAGATTGGCACCAGGTTTGAAATACTCCGGAAAATAATCGCCTACGCTCTGGTCGACGCCGGCAATATGTCCCCGGTCGATAGCAATCCCGACGAGCAGTGAGATGATCGACTTAGAGACCGATTTAACGTTGGCTAGTCTACTGGCCGTAGCACCATGGTAATAGTGTTCCTCAACGAGCTGCCCATCGACTGATACCAGCAAACTGCGCAATCTCGGTAGTTCATCGGCGCGAAACAACAGCTCATCACGCAATTCCGAGTCTGAAAGTGAAGATGGAAGATTTTCGTCAATTGCTCGTGTTCCTGTCGCTACAAGCGACACTGAAGCAATAATTGCCCCAACGAAAAAACGCCTTGCTCGTCGGCTGATTGGTCGCTCAAGATGACGCATGATCTCTACCGCGTCTGGATAGTATGCCCGAAACACTCGGTCTCAGTTGAAGAACTCCACTGAGACGAAGCGACAGATACGTAAATCTATGGACAACCTGGACTTCTTGACCCGAGTAACTATTTGGGTGGCGCTTGTTACCTATACTGGCGCTGAGGTCTACCGGTCGGGACTCCTAGGCAGCGCAGACGACCGCCGGTCACGAACACTCTGGAGTCTCGGTTGCCTCCTCTATGTCACCCACATCGTGTCTGCCTTTCACAATAGTTACGACTGGAGTCACACAGTTGCTGCTACCGAAACTCTACGACAAACAGAATTACTCATCGGCACTAGCTGGAACGGAGGTATTTTTATTAATTATCTGTTCACGATTTTCTGGTGCGGGGAAACTGCCTGGTGGTGGTTGAAACCAACTGACTATATAAACCGACCGGTGTGGGTTCAACGAACAACTTGGACTGTCTTCTTCGTCATGATCCTCAACGGTGCCGTTATCTTTGTCGCAGGACCGATGCGCTGGTTTGGAGCATCAATCACCGTCACACTAGTCTGGACGTGGTGGGTCTACAGTCACCGATTGTCACGCGACCGGTTAGTCTGATGAGAGTGGACGTCTAGCAAGCGTTGCATAAATGGACAGTGCCGCTTTGGCCATGCGGTCTGCACTGTAATGCTCACGCACGCCGGCGGCACCCGTCGCGCCAAGGTTGACCCGTCGCGCCGGGTCTGCCTGTAACTCCGTCAATGCTTCGACTAAAGCATTAACATTGTCAGGCTCCACCAATACCCCTCCACCCGTACGCTCGATCATCTCGCTGTAGGTACCGCGCCGAGGCGCAACCACTGGAACACCACAGGCCATCGCTTCCAGAAGCGCCAAGCCTTTGGGATCGTCGTAGATGGCCGGCATCGCAAAAAGATCAAGGTCTCGATAAAATTTCGCCTTCTGCGGCTGGTCCAAAGTCCCATCAAAGGAGACAGCATTCGAGAGTCCCCACTCTTCAACCTGCCGTTTGAGTTCCTCCAAGTATCCGCGGTGCTCAGGACCAACATAACCAGCAATCCGTAACGACACCGCATCCTGGCACATTCGTGTCTTTAGTTCGTGAAATGCGTCGAGTAACAAGTGAATTCCTTTTTCCCTGGCAATGCGACCAAAATATCCCACCACAAAATTTTCAAGGACTCGTCCTTCACGCCGACCCAGTTGATAGCCCGCAACATTGATACCTAGAGGCACCACATCGACCTTGGCTCCCGGCACTTCCAAATAGCGACACATTCGTTCAGCGTAGTAATCGCTAACGGCGACAAACCGATCGACATGGGGAACATTGTCTCGGATGAGTTGCAGCGCCTGTGTTCGATACGGTTCACTCAGATGATCAAGAAAGATATCTTCTCCCTGTAACGTGCAGCAGACAGGAACGCCAAGCGCCTCCTTGATGGGACGCGCCAGGGCTATCAGCATTGAATTTGATATATCGACAACATCAGGTTTGGGTTCGTGCCGTAACCAGTGGACTAACTTGTCGATCTCTTTTGCTTGATGACCGTGGTGTCCTGCCAATACAGAGACCGTGAGCGCACCCAGTTCTTCAGGAACTGTTTTCACGCCACGACCAGACACAGCTCGAATCAACCATGGAGCCTCCCACAGGCGATCAACCAGCCATGGGGTATGACGAAAGAGGGATACATATTGTTCGAGGTAGACACTGACGCCACCGAAGAACACTCGTTCGGCACTGACGTTCTGCTCGTCAGTCAGTGTCGGCGTGTACATCGGGAGCAGGAGCACCTCGTGACCTGATGCCATCAGGGCCGCGGCCAAGGCATTATCACGAATGCAACTGCCACAGTACATGCCGCCTGCCCCAGCCGTGATGTACGTGATACGCATGGATAGGAGGCCTGATTATAGCGTCAGCGGGCGGTTCCTCGCTTCCGACGACGATGACTAATAAAGGCTTCACCAACATTTCATCCATGACAGACCGTCGCCGCCGATACCCCGCTCAGTGATACCATAGCCACATGATTCAATCGATGATTCCGCAAACATTCTCATTTCTTCTTACTGGCGTCTTGGTTTTCGGTCTCGCTGCTGCCAGCGCTCAGATTCCCGCTCCCGACGATGTCGCCGCGGCGCCGGGCGACGCCGAAACAAGCAGTTCAGGCTTGGCTTGGAAGGTTATTCAAGCAGGTACCGGCTCCGAACATCCGGCCGCCACTGACGAAGTCACCGTACATTACACGGGTTGGCTGACGACGGGTGCGATGTTCGATAGCTCCGTCACTCGGGGTGCGCCGGCCACATTTCCACTGAACCGCGTCATCGGTGGTTGGACAGAGGGCGTACAACTAATGGTCGTTGGAGAGAAACGACGGTTCTGGATTCCGTCTGATCTCGGTTACGGTGACAGAGGTGCGGCGGGTGGGGCTATTCCCCCTGGTGCGACGTTGGTGTTCGATGTTGAATTACTGGGAATCAATTAGGTCCAAACTGACCTAAGAACATCTCAGCAGAACAGCAGAACATCCTCTTCTACTTCACCGACCTCAACCGCAGCATCGGTCACAGCGGTCACTCGAAAGCGGGACAGTCCCCGAGGAGCGGGCCCACCTAGGCGCTCGCCCTCAGTCATAGTGAACGTAATAACTTAACTCACATAACCTTACAACGGACGATCCGGACTCATAATCGACCGCCACATATGCGCGACGGGGTTTCCATCAAACCCAATTCCCTCTCTCGGTTGCTTGAACTGCCTGCCGATAATATCAGTGAACTCTTCGACCTTGACTTCTCTAGCGGCCGGGTCGAAAGCGTACTGGTCGTTGACGGTGACCAATCTCGACTCCATGTAGTACCGGTGATTTCTTGCAAACTCGTAATCGGCCTTGATGTACTCGTCTGGTTCATAGTCATGCCCAAAGATCCGGTTGTAGGCGTCCGGATACTCGTAGCCGACCGATTCGTCTGGAAAAAATCTCAAAGCTTGATGATATTTGACAGCCCAGGCAACGCGTTCATCGACATATGGCGCAAAAATCTGAGCACCCCAATACCCATGGTCAACCTTAATCAAATTCTGTGTCACGTCGTGAATTAAACAAGCAAATATCGTTCTCTCAGGCTGACCCGTCTCCAGGGCATGAGTCGCACTTTGCAGAACGTGTCGAGCGGGAGCAAAGCGATGGTTAAAGAAATCGATCAGCGTCGGTTTCTCAGGCATCGCACCAAATGGCTCTGGCTGCGGGGTAAACAAACTGCCGGTCCCCCGGGGAGCTTTCAGTTCGACAGCAGTCGACCCAGGCTGCCCAAATTGCCCCATTCGATCAAGCTCATCCGTCATGAAATGCTCGAGCGCCTCCGCTTGATCTTCGTGGGATAAGGCTGCCACTGCGGCTACGCCACCTACCGAAGCAAAAAACTTTCGCCTGTCGACGTCCATAATTCCTCCTACAAATGAGTTGGAATGTCCGAAATGGTCATGCTCAACCTAGACCCCATCTGCCTCGAGTGTCAATCCCATTCTCATCAAGATTACTAGGTTTCATCAACTCGTCCGAAATCGGACGGGTTGCGTAGTGATTCCACCCAAACATCTGTTTGATCGCCATGGGAATATCAAACCCGTGTTGATCGTCGGAATTTAACGCAAGATTAAAGCGCGACGGAAACACACAATGTCCCTCCCACTCCTCATTCCAAGACCCGACCGCATAAATAGGCGCCGGCAAGAGTGAAGTTCCAAGCGTCGACCGCCAATACGGAACCAAGTATTCGTTTACATAAACGGGTTGAAGCGCACGCATCAAATCGAGATAGCTGCCACGATTCATGGTTAAAGACGGATAGCCCGGTTTTGCAAATCCAGGGGCTAAGTTGGGAATAATCAGTATGGGGTTCCGTGTATATCGGTTCGCGACCCATCTGACAGCACTGATCGTTTTCCGCAACGCCTTCACTTGATTCTGGATATACCACGACCCAACCGGAAGCTCCACAGTCGGCCCTTTTTTCATGTTGGTGGCGTGATGATAGGTATAGATAGCGTCAAAATTCACCATTCGGCGCCATCGACTCTCGTCAAGCTCAGTCTCAAAGGACCGCAAAACTTCTTCACCGACGAGGTACGGAAAACTACCATAGACACGGGCAAACCTCTCGCGAGCCAATTGAAGAGTCCGGTCAAGCGCATCTGATTGCTGTAACAGACGCGAAAACAGTCCCCATGTGTGCGACCCAAACAGAAATATGACCGGTCGCTCGTCCAAGGTAAACACGCGGGCCGACGAGTTCCGTATTTCTTGGAAGAACATGGCCATGTCTTCAAAGTCTTGTACGATTAGTTCCTGCACAGCCTGGGACTGAAAATCGATTCTCGCTCCCTGCATCGGCAAACTAATTGTGCTCTCATACAACAAAGCCGTGTACCGAGTCTCAAGTTGGTCGGCTTGGAAATATCCGCTGCGATAATTTCTGAGTAAATCGAAATTGTCCCGGGGACTGATCCAACTGAGAGCATCAACAGTAATACCGAATTCATTTTTTAGCCGATTGAACCGGCCTTCGACGGTGTGGTCCCACGACGCATAGTCACCGCCCAGTAAACCAACGGTTTGAAGTCCGGGAGGGCGAGTCGCTCGGTTGTACCACCCGTAATGCCATGCAACGGTAACTGGCCTCCTGTCATAAACTCCAAATTGACCACTGGTCTCCGCGACCGCGCGAGATACCCACTCCAAGGCATCCGCATCCACAACACCCCGCCCCAGTACGTCAGCTCTGATATCAAACTCAGGATTGGGCATCAGTTGGACGCCGCGCTGCGAAAAGAGCGCGGCCTCGACAACTTGGCGGTCCGCCGGCGACATAACACCGTCTCCCGTCGTATCCGCAGTATAGGCCGGCATCCATGACAGAGAGCGCTCTTGGGCAAATGATGGTCGTGTGTGGACGCTGGTAAGCAGACCAGCTGAAGCGACTGCAGTCGACTGTAGAAAACGTCTACGGGAAGAGCTCACAGAGCTGGTCGCCCGGGAGAGATGAACCGAATCGGACAAATGCGGCAGAGTCTAGCACAGCATCAGGTGATAATTACGTCTACTGTGCTGAAATTGCACTCTGGCCGCGTCGGAGTACGTATTTCTGGATTTTTCCGGTAGCAGTTTTGGGCAATGCAGATACAAATTCGATCTTACTTGGCACCTTAAAGTGGGCCATGTGTTCTCGCGCGTACACGATCAGTTCGTTTTCCGTCAGTTTAGTATCAGCAACACACAATACGAATGCGTGCGGGGTCTCTCCCCACTTCGGATCTGGCATTCCCACAACCGCCACCTCCTGAACCGCTGGATGACGCATCAAAATCCCTTCAACCTCAACAGATGAAATGTTTTCACCTCCACTGATAATGACATCTTTAAAACGATCACGAATTTCCGCGTAACCATCCGGATGCACCACCGCGGCGTCACCACTGTGGAACCAGCCACCTCGCATGGCTTCTTCCGTCGCAGCAGAGTCGTTATAGTAGCCTTCCATAACGACGTTCCCGCGAACAACAATCTCTCCCAACGTCTGCCCATCTCTTGGAACAGGTTCACCGTGCTCGTCGATTACCCGGAGCTCCCCCGAGGTAATCAGTTCAACACCTTGGCGAGCTTTGACGACGGACCTCTCTTCAAGAGTTAAGGCACCATGTTCGGGTCTTGGTTCGCAAATAGTGATAAAAGGGGCGGTCTCGGTTAAACCGTAGACCTGGGTCAAATCCCAGCCAAACTCGCCCTCAACTCGTTGAATGGTTGCCGCTGCTGGAGGCGCTCCGGCCGTAAGCACACGTACTCCCGACGGAATTTCTCCGCGCAACTCAGGCGCCGCTGTAGCCA
>CAZWIL010000048.1:0-13545 GCA_964634175.1 uncultured Vicinamibacteraceae bacterium | reverse complement strand
TAGCTTTGCTTATGGATGCAGTCCCCGCCAGTGTCCCTTAACAAAATCAAAAAAAGACAGCAGTGAAACGGAACAAACGCAATGAAGCCTTTTATTTCCATCTGCACTCTCATAGTCATGCTCATCTACATGGGCCTCGGAATAACCATCGTTCAGGCTGGACAAGAGACCGTCGACTGGCCACTGCACAATCTTGATCTAGCAGGCAGTCGATTCTCTACGCTTGATCAGATTACTCCCTCCAACGTGGAGACCTTGACGCCCCGGTGGCTCTTCCAGCACGGCGTCATTGACGGAGTGAGCAACCAGACAACACCGGTCATAGTGGATGGTGTGGTGTATGCAACAGATTCGCGCGGCAGCGTCTATGCCCTCGACGGTGAAAACGGCCATCTTCTGTGGTCGTATGATGTCACTGAAAAACTGGGAGGCAGCCGCCGCGAAGGTTATATCTTTCGACATCGCGGGGTGACCTACGAAGATGGAATTGTCTACAGCGCGGCCGGATCATTTATTTTCGCTTTGGACGCTAAGACCGGTGCACCACTTGAGGGATTCGGAGAAGACGGCCAAGCTAGTGTCATCCTAGATGTATTGAGACTCCGATATCCCGACGTCGAGACCGCCATTTCGATGGGCTATTGGTTTACTTCAGCACCTCAGGTCTATGACGGCGTGCTCTATGTGGGCTCCACGCGGAGCGAAAGTCATATCCCGGGTGGTCATGTACTCGCAGTGGATGCCCACACTGGTGAAGTGCTTTGGCATTTCAACACTATTCCCCAAGATGAGAACGACCAGGCGTGGGATATTGCCGGTCCCACTTGGGTTGGTGGCGAACGAAACGGCGGCGGAATCTGGGAAACACCATCAATCGATCCCGAACTCGGTCTGGTCTATGTCGCAGTTGGAAATCCATTCGGCGACAGCACGAAACGGGCCGGAGTTAATCTATTCACCGATTCGATTTTGGCTCTCTCACTCGACACAGGGCAGCTGCGCTGGTACTACCAGCTTGTTCATCATGACGTCTGGGACTATGACAATGGCCTTCAGCCAATACTGTTCGAGATGGAGGTTGACGGTGAACCGGTCAAAGCCTTGGCGCAGGCTAACAAGAACGGCTGGTTGTACATTCTCAATCGAGAAACTGGTGACCCCGTTCACCCAATCATCGAAACCCCAGTATCGACGGAGACAGAGACGCCAGGCGAACAACCCTGGCCAACCCAGCCGATACCACATAAAGCCAACGGCGACCGGATGGAACCAGTCGCCCCTGTCTACCCGACAAAAATCTCGGTAGAACGGATCAGAGAAGGCCGTGAGCTGGTTCCCCAGTTCACACCACATGCCTCCAATCACATCGTCGCGCCTGGCTATGGCGGAGGCGCTAATTACGCGCCCCTTTCCTACAGCCCCTTGACGGGATTGTTGTATGTAAACGCAATTGACCAACCCTACAACGGGGGGCGCGGTCCAGAGGGCTACTTCTCGGCATACGACCCAACCACTGGCGAACTCGTATGGCGACAGATCTTTGAGGGATACGGGCAAGCTGGATCAGTTGTCACCGCAGGCGGCCTTGTTTTCGTCGGAACTGGTAGCAATATTGCTGGCTATTTCTTTGCCTTCGATGCCGAAACAGGAGAACTGCTCTGGAAGTTCAACACCGGTGCTGGTGTCTTTTCATCACCGTCAGTCTACATGGTGAACGGAGAACAATTTGTCACCGTTGCCTCGGGTGGTGGTGACCGCGGTCGCCGGGGTGGTGACTTAATTCTCAGCTTCGCGTTGCCGTCTCGGTAGCTCCTCTAAGCTCCGTCACGGCAGGAGTTGCCGAGTCAATCTGAAACCTTTTCCAACTCCATCCCAAGATACGTCGCCACTGCGTGCATGCCTCGCTTGCCCGCAAGAGCCTCTGCTTCGCTGTTATAGTTCGTGTTGGTATTGATATCGTAGGTGTAGGGGACGCCCTGACTATCAACGATAAACTCCACACCTGCTATCTCGACACCGTGTCGAGTCAAGAGCTCTCGGTATTGCCCGATCAATGGACGAACGAAGTCATCGCCGGGCTCAGCGCCGAAGCCGTCAATGATTTGAAATCTTGGCCCATTGGACATTCGCGAGTCGCCGGCATCGCCAGTCGGACAAAACATGTCTTCAACTTCACACGCGTCGGCCGGACACAATTCAAATCCGCGACTGGCATCAACCCGAACGGCATACAAAAAACGACCACCAACAAATTCAACGCGCGTGATAAACGGCTCCGGGGCTTCAATATATTGCTGAACCAAGGTAATCCCATCAACCGATGGTTCGAACTCATCACCTTGAACGTAACCTCTGAACGCCTCCCGGTCGCGGAACAATCGCACCCCCAATCCTTTTCCTGCACGATTATGTTTCGTGATAAACGGAAGGTCGCAAAGTTGGCTCGCGCGAAGAATCTCATCGCGACCAATGGCCGCTATCGTCCGAGGCGTTCGAACGCCTGCATCATTGAGGGCAGCATATTGCGCGACCTTGCTAATTTCGAGGCGTAACGCTTGACTGTTATTCACCACCCGCCGGCAATAGCGCTCCAGCCATGCCAAGACCGCGGCTGTGTATTCCGGCCCCCATCTATGGTCTCGAGTGTGCGAGGACGCACTCATCCGATTGTAAAACACTCCCTCTGGCGGCTCTGCGTCTAGATCGATCGTTCCGCTATCTAGAAACCATTCTTCGAACGGTAGCCCAAGCTCGGCAAAGGCCTCCCGGAGCGGCTCCACCCACGCATTGTTCTCATGAATCACATAAATCTGCTTCATTTATATTGCCCTTCCCTGCATCTCACTATTCTGCCATCGTCGGCTCCGTGAAGAAAATTGACAGTCAGGTATTCCCAAAACCTCGCAGGCACAGCATAATTAGCCACTGACTTAAGTTTCGTATCTTAGGAGGAAGCAGATGATTTTTGATCCGAGAGGCTCCCAAGGCCTTACCTCAGCCTTGGTACTCGTTGGCCTCCTCGCACTGCCCAGCCTATCGGCGGCCCAAGATCGCGGCACGCCCGATGGCGAATGGCGGTATCAAAGCGGGGACGCATGGGGGACCCGGTACTCAGCGCTGGACCAAATCGACGGCGACAACTTTGATGAACTCGAAGTCGCCTGGCTCTGGCGTGGGGACAACTACGGTCCTCATCCCAGCTACGTATCACGGTCAACACCTAGCTACATTAACGGGCTTCTATACACCGTGACAGGGTATCGACGAACAGTCGCAGCGATCGATCCCGCAACTGGTGAAACCCTTTGGACATACAGAGAACCCAACACCAAGCGCTGGGAAGAATCGATGAGATCCAGCTACGGAAAGGGCGTAGCACACGAAGTAGTTAATGGCCGCGATGTCATTTATTACATCAGTCCTGCTTTCTTTCTCCATGCTTTTGACGCGCTCACCGGCGAACACCTTGAAGGTTTTGGTGGCCAGGTCCCAATCCCGGGATTCCCGAGAACTGGCGTCGTGGATCTGCTTGCAGACCTCGGCTATGACTACGACCCCTATAACGGAATACCGATGGATGTGGGCTACATCACCAGCTCATCACCACCCATCGTTGTGAACGGCACCGTGGTAGTGGGTAACTCTCATGAACAAGGGTATAGCCAGAGCCGCATCGAAAACGTTCCCGGTCACATCTTGGCGTACGATGCTGAAACCGGTGAGCATAAATGGAAATTCAATGTCATTCCACAATCGGAAAGTGAATTCGGTTTCGACACTTGGGAGAATGAAGCGTGGCAATGGACCGGTGACGTCTCTTCGTGGGCTCCTTTGTCCGCCGACCTAGACCGCGGCATCGTCTACATCCCAACCAATGCTCCAACGATTGACTATTACGGCGGCTTCCGGCCAGGCAACAACCTGTTTGGCACCAGCACCATTGCTCTCGACGTTGAAACGGGACAACGGGTGTGGCATTTCCAGACCGTGCACCATCCGATCTGGAACTACGACTTACCTAACGTGCCGATTCTGGCCGACGTGACCGTTGATGGCCAAGAAATCCCAATCGCGGTTCAGACGACAAAGCAAGGTATGACGTTCGTTTTTAATCGTGAAACCGGTGACCCGGTCTGGCCCATTGAAGAACGTCCAGTGCCGCAATCAATCGTGCCAGGAGAGCAGCTCGCACCAACCCAACCATTTACGACACACCCGGCTCCGTTAAATCCACTCGGGCTATCCGAGGATCAGCTCATTGACTTCACGCCTGAATTGCGGCAGGAAGCCATTGAGATCATGAACCAATACCGTGTCGGCGGACCATACATGCCGCCTCTGCCCAACAATCACACCGAGTCCGTCAAGGGCTGGATTGGCTGCTCGGGTGGTCTCAATATCACCCACCCTGCCGTACTTGATCCGGAAACGGGCTACTTGTATCAATCTTCAGGTCCAGGGTGCTCAGGACGTACCGTGCAACCAGGCGCCGACGTAGACAGCGACACCCACAACTGCACAGCTGATTCAGGCGAGTGCACCACCACCGGCACCACCATTTCAGAGTGGGTACAAGGCGGGGGCGTTGGTTGGAGTGGACCACAAGGGCTTCCGATTCATAAACCGCCCTACAGCAAAATTACGGCAATCGACCTGAACACAGGTGACCATGCGTGGGAAACTCCTGTCGGTTCAGCGCCGGAGCGGATCACGCGACATCCCGCGTTGCGAGAAATGGACCTCTCTGAGGTTAGCGGCACAGGTCGAGCGGTCATGATGGCCAGCAAAACTTTATTGTTCGCAACCGAAGGTTCGAACGGACCTGCGGTTCTCAATGCGCATGATAAGACCACGGGAGCGAAACTGGGATCGGTCGAACTTCCTGCGCCCGGCATGTATGGCATGATGACCTACTCCCATGAGGGCCGGCAGTTTATCGTGGTGCAAATCGGTCGCGGAGGCAGTGTTCCTGGTTCCCTCGTGGCTCTTGCGCTACCCGATGAACACTAGTATCTAGTAGTTTCTTTCCTAAGAACGACCAATGTGCACCCCGGGGGTCTTCCCCCGGGGTGTTTTGTTTAGAAAGCCTCTTTTGCCCGGGAACCGGTCAGGATCCCGATCATGCCGAGGTTCCCCTCATGGCAGGCATACTCGTAAATCGGTCCGTCAGTCTTCCGCCATGGCACCATCCCTGTCCACGACCGCGTCCACACCGTCGGGTCCGTCACCGTGAACGTGTAGCGAATCGTACCATCCGTCATGCGGGTCAAACGTTCCTCCACATGCCGATGTGAACTCGAACCAAGATATTCGGCATCCTGCCTAAAGTTCGTCGTTTCGACAACTAGGGTATCCCCCTCCCACCGACCACGTGAAACACCCAGCCACTGGTCCACTGACGAGTTAAGCCCTGGTCTGCCATCCAGTGGAATGATTCGGACTTCGTGAATCTGTTCTTGCAGAATTGCCACATAGCCTGGCGACTGCGCGATTTGCACATTATTGTTATAGCCGCTCGACGTAATGGGCACCGGCCGATAGACAAGGCACCGGTCCCCTAAGTCCATATCTTCAGGACCCGGCGCAGGAAGACGCCCTCGGCGGATTCCCTGCCGACGTTCAGCCTCTGCGGATGTTGCCCATCGCTCAGCTTCAGGAAGCCTAGGCGGTAAACGTCCGTTTGAGGGATCAGTGATCAATGAAGTTCGGCCAATTGATATACCGCGGTCCCACCAGAATTGGTTATAGGCCAACGCGACATCCTGCTCTGCCGTCAATCCCTCTCGCTGGTCTGCGCGAGTATCCGATGCGTGATTCAACGCAGCCACCTCTTCTTCCGTCAACAATTCACGATCGCCATATTCCTCTGGTCGCTCCAGTGGTGTGATGGTGCCATGAGTCCACACTCCTTGTAGGTCAGGGTCTCCCCACGGAGTCGTCGGTGAATTCTCCGTCGTTGTTGAGACAGAACTCGACTGCGCAAGAGCAACTACCGCGCCGAGAAGAATCCCGATTACGGTGAACATCGCGACATCCTTACGCAGAATCCGTACCCGCCGCCTAAATCTGTCGATATCCATCATGTCCTCCTCCTGAATTCTGACGTTCATTATAGAAGCGCGCACTGTGCAACGACAGTGTAGAATCATTTCCGATGGGTACCGACAGTCCAGTACGGACCCGGAGTTCACAGAGGGATCTAAGGAGACCGACGATGGGCCAAACCGATAATCACCAGGGGTGGAAACCAGTGTTCTTTAAAGCCATCCTTACCGGATCGCTGTTATTACTAGCCCAAGGAAACCCAGTGCCGGTCGGTGCGCAATCGGACTCCGCCACGAACATTCCCGATCTTGTCGGAGTGTGGGATGGCGGCGGACGAGTTCGACCCGTTAACGGTCCCAACATGCCGTGGACACCGGACAACTTTCCCGTCTTGAACGAACGGGCCTTGGCATATCAGGAAGTCTTCGACGAAGCTCTGGCCCCAAAGTATGACTGTGTCCCGTCATCGTCTCCAGCCCTGCAGTACGACCCGTATTTTATGGAGGTTGTGCAGTGGCCTGATCGGGTCCTGTTTCGTTACGAAAAAGACGACCAGCTTCGTACTGTCTGGCTCGATGACCGCGTTCCCACCCCGCTGGATCACTCCATCCAGGGATTTTCTGTCGGTCGCTACGAAGAAGGCGCCTTGTTGGTCGAAACCACCCACTTTGTGTTCGACGTTACAGGATTCGACGACTACAACGGCATTCCGTCCTCACAGCTCAAGAAAGTGACCGAGCGATACTGGCGAGAAGGCGAAGAATTACGGATGACGTTAACCCTTGAAGATCCCATGTTCCTACGAGAACCCGCGTCCTACACGACTCGCTGGCTGCCGGGGCCAGACGGATACAAACTTCGAGGTTATGGCTGCGACCCAGTTCAGGCCCGCCGTGCCGTGAAGTTTATGATCCCAAAATATCGCTAAGTTGAGTAAAACGCCTTAAGGAGGCAAACTGGTGAAACTTTTCCTGTCGATCTCGTCACTCTGCATTCTGCTGTTAGTAGTGCTACTTACGACCGGCGTTCCGACGAACGCCCATCACGCCAGCACACCTTTCTACGATGACACGAAGAGCGTCGAGGCTATAGGCGTCGTCAAGGAATTTGTATTCAGAAACCCCCACACGTTCCTCTACGTAGATGAAGAGAACGCGGACGGTGAGATCACCTCGTGGGAAGTAGAAATGGGTGCGGCCGTCAGCATGGCAAATCGAGGCTGGACGCCTGAAACCATTAAAGCCGGTGATCAAATCCGAGTTGTGGGCCCACCGTCGCGCGCTCCGGGAACCTTCGGAATCTGCTGTGCAGAATTAACTCGGCCAGACGGTAGCCCCATAAGACCCTAAGGCCTTTCGTCAGCTCGACCTCCATAGCCAGGATACCAGTACGTCGCATGACAGTTTTCGCAGGCGAGATCGAGCCGGTCACCGGCCACCAAGAGAGCATCGACATCCTGTGTATCCACCGCATTGAGTACCTGGATTCCACTCTCGTGCAATTTACTAACGAGAGCTGACCAAGTAGCCCGATCCGCAGCAAGGAGAGCTTCGATTTCGTCAGGTTCAAGGTCTATGCCCGGAAGTTCGGATCGCGACTCAGGTGCAGCGACCGCACGTCCATCCATTAGCAATAAATTCGAGGCTTCAACCAATGTAATGGCGTGTCGCCGTAAGGTCAGCCAATCTTCATCGGTTTCAGGCTGCGTCGTTTGGATGCCATTCTCATTGGATACGATGACCACAGAATCCCAAACCGCATCAGCGGCAGGATCGATAATCGAACGCATGACCTCTTCTACAGTAGCGGTCACTTGAAACCGTCCGTACCCTTCGGCGTTTCCTGCAGCGCGATCCGCACTAGAAGAAGAGCAGGACAGGCTGAAGAAACAAATGCCGCCAACCGCTGCAGCCGCCACAACCCTTCGTCCAACGGTGCGGACCACCGAATGCTGCACCGGCAGATCGCGCTCGTTAGGTTGATTCACCCAGAACGTAACCCAGTTCATCATTCGATGGACTCGCACCAATCGTTCAAATACATTTCGTCACTACCCGCTAGAACCTCTAGCGACGCACTCCACCATAAGGTGGTCACCTTTGCCGCGGCGAACCCGAATAAAACCTACCCCTAGTTACTGACCCAGATCGTGACGATCGAGAAAAGCCTGAATCGTTTGGTAAATATCTAAGGTTTCTTCCCGATTAAACCCACCATGGCCACCACCGGGTACTGTGTGAAGCTCGTTCGGCACACCCGCATCTTCAAGCTTCGCATGCAGTCTCGTAGCTTGGTGATACGGCACAATCGGGTCAGCATCTCCGTGAATCGAAAGAATCGCTGGCAATCCCTGTCGCACATGGGTCAACGGTGATACGGCGTCCGCTACCTCCTGGCGATTCGACAAGCCACCGAACCATTGGACTGCGTAACCTCTGGTATTTTGCCCTTCAAGTAAATCCGGCAGATCCGTTACGCCATACCAGTTTATTACCGCTGCGACGTCAACAGACGTAATGGCCGATGGTCCGCGAAACCCACCAGACACACATTCAAGCGCAAGACCGGCGTCCTCTGGAACCATTCCTGATGTCAGCGCCAGATGGCCACCGGCTGAAGTGCCTGTCGTCACGATACGAGATAAATCGAAGTTATACTGCTCCGCGTTTCTCGCGACCCACTGCATCGCGCAAAGACCATCTTCCACCGCCGCCGGAGCCCTGGACACTTGGACCAATCGATACGAAACATTTACCACTGCCCATCCCATCTCTAAATACGGCAACGCTCGAAGCGCCATCGAATGGCGATTCCCGGCGACCCAGCCACCACCATGAAACATGACGAGGACGGGTGTCGCTTCAGCAGTATTCGTCGGCATATACAGGTCCAGAGCATTCTCATGATTGTTTGCCTCGTGGTAAACCACGTTCGGAACAATCCGATATTCATTTGAGACATGGGCCAAAAACGCTGTCGTATCGCTAAGCTGTGCCTGCGCGCCTACCGGCATCAGAACACCGACCGTGGCCATCACGACCACAATTGCCAGATGACACCATTTCTTCTTGGACATTTTGCCTCCTTCTAACAAGTATCAAACGTGACAGATATCCGAATCATCCCTTCCGGCCTTGGAACCAAATCCGCTACCGCACTAGTATAGGGCCAAGGTGCCGCAGACACGCGGTAATTACCTGTCTGAAATTCGTGCATCCGAGTAATAACTACTCCGGCTGCAAAAAATATGTTGTCGACAATGAGGGTATGTTTATGACCAAAAAAAGAGTTGCCAGGGCGAATACTTTGATTCAGTCGGCATTAGCGTTCGCATTACGCTCGGTCGGTCTCATTCTACTGACCCAATTCGCCGTTTCTGCTCAAGAAACAGACATGCCGTCTGTGCCATTCACAAAGTTTGTCTTGGACAACGGACTGACACTCATTGTCCACGAAGACCGCAAGGCACCCGTCGTTGCCGTTAACGTGTGGTACCACGTCGGCTCCAAGAACGAACAACCCGGAAAAACCGGCTTCGCTCACCTGTTCGAGCACTTAATGTTCAACGGCAGTGAGCATTTTAACGATGACTACTTCAAACCATTTGACCGTGTCGGCGCAACCGGAATGAACGGAACAACAAATGCTGACCGAACAAACTACTTTCAGGTAGTACCGACCTCCGCGGTTGACATGGCCTTATGGATGGAATCCGACCGCATGGGACACCTCTTAGGTGCTGTGGACCAAGGCAAACTAGACGAACAGCGGGGAGTCGTCCAAAACGAGAAACGCCAAGGTGAGAATCAACCATACGGCGTCACTCGCCAACTTATTACAGAAAACACTTACCCGCCTGGGCATCCATATTCGTGGAGCACAATCGGATCAATGGAAGACCTGGATGCCGCTTCGCTGAGGGACGTCCAAGAATGGTTCCAAACCTACTACGGGGCGGCAAACGCCGTCTTAATTCTGGCAGGCGACATCACACCAGATGTCGCGCGCAGTAAGGTCGAGCGTTATTTCGGGCACATTCCAGCCGGACCTCCCATCGAACGCGACACAGAGTGGATCGCCAAACGAACCGGCACGCACCGTGGCCAAGTTCATGACCGTGTCCCCCAGTCTCGCGTGTATATGGTCTGGAATATTCCCAGTTGGAAGACTCGAGACGCAAAATATCTCGACCTTGTCAGTGACTTATTCGCTGCAGGTAAAACGTCAAGGTTGTACAAACGGTTGGTCTATGACGCTCAAATTGCCACTGATGCCAGATCGTATGTCAACCTTCGCGAAATTGGCGGACTGTTTTACTTCGATGCCACAGTGGCACCAGGTGGCGATGCGCGTTTGGTGGAGTCGGCTCTACGCGAGGAGCTAGACCGGTTTCTGGAAGACGGCTTGACGGCCCAGGAACTTCAGCGTCTTAAGACAAATTACAAGAGTAATTTTGTTCGATCGATTGAACGAGTTGGTGGTTTCGGCGGAAAATCCGATCTCTTAGCCCAGGGCGAGATCTATGGCGACGGGCCAGACCATTATCTCCGTCACCTTGAATGGGTCGACTCTGCGAGTTCAGAAGAGTTGAGATCTGCCGCGCAGCGCTGGTTATCGGACGGCGTGTATACCTTGACTGTCCTGCCCTACGACGAAGGTGACACCACGACCGCCTCCGTAGACCGATCAACAGGTGTGCCGACAGTGGAAACCCCTCCGACAGCCGAATTTCCAAGGGTTCAGACGGCAACGTTATCCAATGGATTAGCCGTTCGGTTAGCTCAACGCTCCTCGACCCCAATGGTAACGCTCAACCTTCAGGTCGACGCAGGTTATGCCGCTGATCCGCAGACCGCTCCTGGGACCGCCAACCTCGCACTGGACATGCTCGACGAGGGTACTCACACCTTGAACTCGTTACAAATCAGTGAGGAACTCGAAAATTTGGCTGCGCGACTAAGCACCAGCTCCAATCTTGACATGAGTAGCGTCACGCTATCGGTCTTGACCGAAAATTTCACAGCCGCGCTCGACATTTATGCGGAGGTAATCACGAACCCTTCGTTCCCGGAGGTTGAATTCGCACGCCTCAAAAATCAACAGCTGGCGAGAATCCGTCGCGAGAAATCAAATCCGAATCAGACCGCGTTACGTGTGTTTCCAAAACTTGTTTACGGGTCAAATCACGCATACGGTGCTCCTCTTACTGGCAGTGGCACCGAAGCAGCAGTATCAGCTTTGACCCGCGAGGATCTTGCAGCTTTTCACGAACATTGGATACGTCCCAACAATGCCACATTGATCGTCGTCGGTGATATCGCGATGGATGCCCTCCAGAATCAACTCGAGAACGTCTTTTCCAATTGGAATTCCGGCGCGGTGCCGTTGTTTTTTGAAGGATACGGCGACCACCGAGAAACGAGTGACATTTATCTGGTCGATCGCCCAGGCGCACAGCAATCACTCATCCTCGTTGGCCATGTAGCACCGCCGAAAAGCTATGACAACGAAATCGCCCTCCAAGCGATGAACACCATCCTCGGCGGATCGTTCAGCTCGCGAATGAACATGAATTTGCGTGAAGACAAACATTGGTCGTACGGCGCACGTACTCAATTAATCGATGCCCGCGGGCCGCGCCCTTTTCTTGTTAATGCTCCCGTACAAACCGACAAGACTAAGGAATCGATGCGAGAGATCTACAACGAACTGACCGGCATACGGTCTGACCGCCCGGTCACGCCTGACGAACTCGGTAAAGCGAAGGACCTCAGAACCCTCACGCTTCCGGGCCGATGGGAAACAAATAGTGCCATCATGCAGGATCTCGTGCAGATGCTACGGTTTGATTTGCCCGCAGATTATTACGAGGACTATATAAACCGGGTACGGTCCCTAGACGTGACCGATGTAGTCTCAACCGCGCAGACTGTCATACAGCCGGAACGACTTATTTGGGTCATTGTTGGCGACCGCACAGTCATCGAAGACGGTATTCGCGAACTCGCATTGGGCGAGATACATTATTTAGATGTTGACGGCAACCCTGTTCAATAAGAATGTCGTCGCCCATTTTGACGGCATCTCTATGTTGTTCGAATCGATATCATCTGAGCCGTCCGCGACCGTGGCAAGCGTGACAAAATCGCAACTCGCGAAAGGATCACTTCACATGGGTTTTCTTGGACACCGTTTGTCTCACACGAACCGCCGGAACATGTCTCCCATTTTGATGTTCTGTGCCTACCTGTTGGTCCAGCCATCAACAGCCGCAGCACAGCAGGCCCTCACCCCCGAATCAGCGGCTGTCGTTAAGGCATCGTTTCTGGCAGATCTTGAGGTTATGCGAGAAAAATTTATTGGCCTTGCCGAAGCATTTCCACAGGACGCTTACGACTGGCGACCGATGGACGGAACCCGCTCAGTGGCAGAAGTCCTAATACTAATTGCCGGTGAAGCCTATGGCTTCGCCCCAAGAGCGCTGGGCGGTGAAGCAGCGATGAGCCCGGAAGAAGGTCAAGCATTACGCTCACTGACCGATAAGACTGAAATTATCAACCATCTAAGGAATGGCTTCGCACACGCCACCCAACAAATCGAAGCTCTCGATTCAGCCACCTTGACTGGCCCACGAACTGTCTACAGCCTACTCTCCCTGTATGTGCTTCGCCGCGAGCAAAATATGTCGGAAGCCGTCTTGTTCGTCGCGGGTGACATGCACGAACATCTCGGCCAGCTCATTGCTTACGCTCGGGCCAATCACATCGTTCCACCATGGAGCCGATGACCCACCCCAAACAACCATGGTGCTAAATCTTTCACGACATTGATAGACCGGGTTTCATATCCTGGGTACATAAGCCAGGAACATTCGGGGGTTATCGTAAAAAATGGTAGTCATTGTCTCTTCATCTACCCCTGCGGCCCGCATGAGTGGCGCAAAGACCGTGATCGCGTTTCCGTAACCTGGTCGTTCCGGTGAACGTCGGCCGATGTAGTCTGACGAGATCAACAACTGCTCTGCGTAACCGCCTTCGAGAAATGACAGAATCGTTCTAACCTTCTGATCGTCATCCACTCGACCGCCGGTAACACGATCGAAGCCCACAAAGGCACCCCTGGCCGCTATCTCCTGTAACACTCGCGCAGATGGATCATCCAGACAACAGGCGTGCCCAATAGCCACCGTGCGAGGGTTCACTCCGACTGATTCCAAAACATCCAACTGTACCAAACCCTGCTCAGCCGTAACATGTTCGCCGGTACCATATGCATTATGGGTGAAGATCGGTATCCCAGAACGGACGTGCGCCTTCCCCACGGCCTGAAACACCTTACGTTCCAGCGGTGTCATTGTCGCAACATTTGACGTCTGCCCGACCTCGCCAAAGGCTCCTAATCGGTCGCGAACCGCTTCTTCGACAAGATCATCTGCGATTTCGTCATCACTCTTTTCGGCTAACCCCGGCGGATAGAACCGTTCCATGTAATAGCCGCCAG
>CAZWIL010000047.1:0-13719 GCA_964634175.1 uncultured Vicinamibacteraceae bacterium | reverse complement strand
GGTTTTCCGCCATTGGTGTTCCCATGGTGCCAAGGCCAATTACTGCTATCTTCATCGGTTCTGCCTCCTTCTTGCCTGCAGTGTCATTACGACTCGACATGGGCATGGACGATCCCACGTCCTGACTGCGGGCGATTTGTCACGTGTGCGATTAACTTCTTCCAATATCTAAACGACGGTGTGTATACGAGTTCGGTGTCTCCTCATATCCAGTTGCGCGCAGCATTTGTTGTAAGCCGACGATTGTCGGCATGGCGCATAGTTCATAAGTTTTTCCTTCGGCGTGCTCATCGCACGGCGACGTGCCAGTGTCAGATTTTGTGCTGATTTCGTGGGGTCGAACCGACATGAATACCTTCGCTGCTGAGATTAGGTTCTGCCGTACGAGATTATAGCTGGTTCACCCACGACTACAGGTATCAATCAACGTTGGTACCGGGTAGCGTGAGACTCAGTCTGGTCTGCTAGTTGACCGGCTTGAGGTGGGGGCCTGAGACAGGAAGCACGGGAAACATTTGCAGGAACGTGCTGTAGCACCATAGAAACAGGCTCAGGACACCGGCCGAAATCAGAAGTTCGGTCAGGCCAAGTGGGATTCCACTGTCATGCCACAGAGAGGGTGCCACAAGGACAAAACGTTCCAGCCACATTCCAACTAGGGCCAAGAGGGCTATCGTTGTCAAGCCACGAACATGTGTCTTGATGTTCCGACTGAGCAAGAGTAAGAACGGGATAAGAAATGCCAAGACTAATGTGGTCCACGTCAAGGGTGCCCATGCCCCGTACATTCGATGAGCGATGAATTCCGTTTCTTCGGGCAAGTCACCGTACCAAATAACCAAATACTGTGACCACAACATGTAGGCCCACAAGATACAAAACCCAAAGAGTAGTTTGCCGAGGTCATACAGTTGACGGTCACCGATGTACTGTTGCAGCTGCAGTCGAGCGCGACTGAAGATGGTGACGACGACTAGAAATGCGATGCCGATAAATACATTCCCGGTAAAGTAATACGCCCCAGCAAGTGTTGAAAACCAGTGGGGGTCAAGGGCGACGACGAAATCGATAGCAACTAGTGAAAGGACCCAGCCGTACGCGATTAACACACACGGGGCGAGTCGGTCCTGGGAGCGTTGATTCAGTTCTCGCTCATCGTCTAGACCTCGCCATCCGTCAATCAAGCGCCGTGAAAGGCCAACCGCTTTCCGTTCCGCTGATTCGTGCAACATCCCCACATCTGGCCGAAGCGACCGGTAGACGTATCGTAGGCTGATTACACTCAAGAGCAGAAACATCACCGTCTGGCGGGTTACAAAAAATGGAATATTGAGCCATCCTTGCTTGGCTTCGACTGGGTGATGAACCCACGGTGCCCAATGTTCGCTGCCGACCAGTAACACCATCAGCAACACGAAGGCCACAGGCAGAAACGCGGTAGTGGCTTCGGCGAGTCGCTTGATGGACCGTCCCCAGTGAGCGCCCGTCGCTTGCAGAATGGCTGAAATTACGACGCCAGCGTAGGCAAGACCGGAAAAGAAGAGAAAGTTAACGAGTAACGCTTGCCACGCGCGGGTACTTTCCCCGGTGCCGGCGGCATACACAAACGCGAGCGTACCGACAGCGCTGATACCCAACAGTATCTGTTTTGTACGATTTGATACGAGAGAGTGAATCTCCGCAGGCCCGTTCGTCATTGGCTGGTGTCGTATGTGCGGATGTGGTGGATGACGGCCCACCGTTCTCTCACGCTCAGGGTGTTGGCAAACGCCGGCATTGTGAAGCCGCCTTCACGGACCGTGTTGTAGAGTTCTCCGTCCGCGCTTTCCTGGATCTCGCTATTAGCGAGGTCTTCTGTCCGGTCAAAGAATTCAACGAGCCGGCCATTCCCGGTGCCGTCATCCCCGTGGCATGATGTGCAGTAAATTCGGTAAAGTTCGGCACCTTCAGCCAAAATTTCAGGAGAGGCTGGGAGCGGGTTCGTAAGCTTTTCACGGGCGTCTCTGCGACCAAAGATTCGCGGGCCGTCAATTGAGAGCACATCCGCCGGTGGTACCCGCAGGTCCTCATACGGCCTTACATCCGGGCCAACGAACATGTCGCGAGTCCAGGGGAATGCGGACAACGCTACTCCCGCCAATACGCACGCCAGTATCGTTATCCCCACTTTCGTTTTTCGCATTAACTCGGTCCTTCTCGTTTAACTCTATACCTCGTTTTGGGTGACCTTTTTGAGATAGGTCACTGCAGGACGTGTGTTGAGTTCTCCGAGGACGTGATACGCACGTGCGTCAGTCGCGACCTGAGAGACTCGACTTTCGGGATCGTTCATGTCGCCAAAAACTATGGCTTGTGCTGGACACGTCTGGGCACAAGCTGGTGTGATGTCGTCATCCTGAACCGGCCGATTCTCATCCTTTGCCGTTCCTTTTCCGTCCGTTATCCGCTGAACACAGAACGTACATTTTTCCATCACACCTGCCACACGCGTGGTGACGTCTGGGTTTAGTTGGAGGTGCATAGGTTCGGGGAATTCTTCCTGGAACCAATTGAAACGTCTAACCCGATAAGGACAATTGTTTGCACAGTACCGTGTGCCAACACATCGGTTGTACACCTGTGCGTTTAGGCCTTCATCAGTATGATAGGTAGCGAAAACGGGACAAACGGTTTCGCACGGTGCATGATCACAGTGCTGACAGAGCATGGGTAAGAACCGATTGTCCACTTGATCGTTATGTGTTTCTACAAACCGCTCAATCCTTAACCACGACATCGTTCGACCTTGACGCATCCGGTCGTGGCCAACTATCGGCACGTTATTTTCTGCGTAACACGCAGCGACGCAAGCATTACACCCGTTACAGGCATCCAGGTCTATTGCCATGCCCCAATGGTGGATTGGGTGGTCATGCTCGGGACTGAGACTGAAATGTTCTTCCTCAGGGATAACCTCTCCCGCGGCGAGGGCAGCTAGTGATACGGCTTGAGCAAGTTCACGGTCCTCTTGGTCGAAGTGCTTCTGTAGCTGCGGGATTCTACGGGTGACTTCCAAAGGTGTGGCATCGGCTCCGACGACCCACTGTCTGCCTCCAGACTCCGGTTCAGGGGCACCACTGAGCAAGGCCAGCGGGTTGACGCCTCGGCCGTCTGCGTAACGTCCGTAGTCAGTATGGCCTTGCCCAACTGGCATAGCGACGACACCGTCACGGAGTTGGTCATTGATCAACAGACTTGCGTCCACGGTGCCGTGGTCGGTCGTCAAGCGGACAAGCTGGCCTTCTTGGGCATTCATTGACTGCGCTGTCTGACTCGAGGCCTCAACCCAACTGGCCCAAGTCGTTTTCATTAGTGGATCGGGAATCTCTTGCAACCACGGTCGATTAGCACCACGACCGTCGTAATAGTGCAGCGATGGATAGACAATGAGATCGAGTGCCCGGTCACTTGTGGCCGGCTCTAACTCCAAGGCGTTACTGAGTAGTGTTGGATTGAGTGTGACGACATCCGTTTCTACGACACCGAAAAAGCCACCTCGTCGCTGAGCATTGGCCCAAAAATCGTCAAAATCTTCTTGAGGATCGGCTTCTTCTTCTTCGGTTTCCCTCGCATTGATCGATTCCTGTAATTCTTCCCATCTGTCTTGGAGAAAATCTAAGAATTCACCCCGTCTGGGCAATTCTGCTGAGACATCGCGGCCGAGTGCTCTCGCGCTGTCTAGGAGAACGTCACCAAAGTGCCTGGTATTAAAGATCGGACGCATCACGGGTTGCATGAGCCCGTGTAGGCCGGCGATTGGCACGCTGTCCCCCCATCTTTCCAACGGAGTGTGCGTCGGTAGGACAAGGTCAGCAAGATTTGATGTTTCATCAGGAAAACTGGAAGTGCTAACGACAAAGGGAACTTCTTTCAGAGCCGCTGCAAACTCAATTTCGCCGGGCATCGAGTGAACCGGGTTGACATCATGTAAGACCAACAGTTGAATTTCACCGTTTTTCATCGCACGGGTGAGTTCAACCATCTCTCCATAGGTGCCGGCTTCGCCCCAGTTCATGTCAGAACCGAATACGACAGTCGATCCAATATTGCCAGCCACGTAGTTGAGGAGATTGATCGCAACCTGTGACGCGGTAGCCCGGTCTCCCATTGTGGCAATGCCACTACCGACGGCAAGTGATTGACCAGGACCTGCATCAGGGTCTGAGAATGCTCGTGCCAAGTCGCGGATCCGGTCGGCTGAAACGCCAGTCTGTTCTGCGACACCTTCTGGTGAGTAGTCGTCAAAAAATTGCCCCAGTAGCGAGACCGTCTCCTCGTCGACCATTTCAACTTGCACGCGCTGTTCACTAACGATTGTGTAGACCATCGCGGCAGCCAAGAGACCTTCGGACCCTGGCCGAATCTCGATCCACTCGTCGGCATTTGCGCCTGTGAGGGACATCCGTGGTTCGAGTTGCACGAACCTGGCTTTTTGTCCGTTCCGGACCTTCCGTCCTTCCGAATGGTCTCGTGTGTGCCCAACGGTCGACAGCCAAGTTTCTTGAAAGTCAGCCCCAAAGGACATCACGAAATGAGGTGAAGCAAAGTCATGATGCGGTACGGCATTGCGGTCAAAGGTAATCCGATTGGCCGCTCGGATCGCTTCGTAGGCAAATGGTTCATAGGTCAGGTGTTTAGCGCCGACGCCTTCGGCCCATGTATTCACGAGAGTGCCCAAAGCTCCAGTCGTAAGAGGAGTGACAATTGCAATCTGTTCAGCCTGACCAGATTCCCGGATCGCTTCAATTCGGCTGATTAGTTCTTGCTCAGCTTCGTCCCACTCGACCGATTCCAAGACACTATGATTTGTAGCGGGATTGGTCGTTCGCCGCAGTTGTGGTCCGGTGAAGCGGTCGGGATTATAGAGACCTTGTAGGGATGCCTGTCCCCGAATACAGAGGCTTCCTCGGTTGATAGGGTGTTCAGGATTCCCCTCGACCTTGACGGCTCGGCCTTCTCTTGTGCGGACTAGTGTGCCGCAACCAGCTGGACATTCACCGCAGACGCTGGCATACCACGTGGCCACGCCTGGAATAACATCTTCGGGCGGGATGACATACGGAATGATCTGCTCTGGCGGAACAGGTGAACAGGCGGCGACGGCCGCTGCTGGTGCAGCGCCTCCAACTAATTTGAGAAAGGTGCGACGCCCTACCGTTTCGGTCAGGCCGTCTGAACTCTTGTGGTTCTCAGTCACGCTTGGCTCATTCTCCACTTTAGTAGTGACAGATTAGACAATCACGGGAGGCTTGCCGCTCTTGGTGACAATTAAGACACCAGCCCATACTGAGTGACTCAACCTGTACGGCACTCGTCATCTGACCAACGTCCCCATGACACTCTGAACAGCTTACGTCCGCGAGCACATGACGTTTGTGGGAAAACCGAACATGGTCCGGAAGGTCATGTACGCGCACCCATGGGATCGGAATTTCGTTCTCCCAGAATTCCAAGAGTTTCTGTACCTCCGGAGTGTCGCTCAGAACCTGCTCATGGCATCCGGCACAACGTTGCACTGAAGGAATACCAGCAACCGGGCTACGGCGCGCATAAACGTGGCAAACTTGGCAATCAAGGCCGATTTCGGTTACGTGGTGGTGATGACTGAAATCAAGTGGCTGGACAGACTGGTCTTCAGTGGTCTCTGCGGAGGCTGTTGATTCCTGCGAGACCTCTTGTGCACTACCGCGTTCGACTGTCGACGAAGCGACGAAGAGAAAGGTCGCTGTCGCGAAACCGAAGCTGATCCAAAACGGGCTCACGCCCGAAAATAGGCGAAACATACTGTGATATTTAGACCGAAACTCTAGCGCGTATCATACGCTGCGGTACGCAAGGTGGACAACACTTTGCGAGATGTTGTGACTTGGACCGTGATTATGTGCCAGAGTCGGTCGGAATCATCAGGGGTGGTTGACCAGCCCGGGACCGTGTCCAGTTGATTGCACTACTGACGTGTTGCTGGCGGATTAGTCGTAACTCCAGTGAGCGTTTGCCAGGAAATTCAAGCAGTGACAGCGCTACGAGTAAGGTGATGATTCCTTGACCGGGCAGAACCATCATTACGAGACCAGCGAACAAGAGTACAGCGCCGAGTGCATTCTTTAGGAGTCTGGCGATCGATCGCGCAACAGGGTGGCGACCAAGCCATGTGTGGCTCTCAGTATTGGGGGTCACGAAGTAGTCGGGTCGCATACGACTAATGAGTATCGGAATCAAGACGAGGCTACCGAAAAAGAGAGCCAGCGACAAACCAAAGAGCCACGCGAGGACAGTGGGATTTTCTCCAGCCCAACGCAACAGAATAGATACCGACTGTTCCAGAACTGACAACACCCTCATATTCTAGCTAGTAGCGGCTGCAAACAGTTTCCCTTGTGACATAATCAGGCTCATGAAACCAATAAGCCGTGGCTTGCCCGTCTTGGCGGTCACCGTGCTTCTGATGGTCGCGGCTGGCGTTCCGTCTTTGAGTCAAGAGAGCGCGGTTCGTCCTCCGAAATTCGACTATCACGTTGCCAAGCTCGATAACGGTCTGAGTGTGGTTTTGTCAGAGGATCATTCGACGCCCATCGTGCATGTTGAGTTGTGGTATCAGGTAGGGTCGAAGAATGAGCGGCCGAGACGAACAGGTTTTGCGCACTTATTTGAGCATCTGATGTTTAAGGGATCACAGAACGTGCAGTCCGATGAGCATCTGAGTTTTATTTCTGGTGTCGGAGGAGACGGCAACGCTTATACGACGGAAGATACAACTGTATTTCTACAGACGGTACCCTCGCAGTATTTGCCTTTGGTGTTGTGGCTTGAGGCAGATCGAATGGCGACGTTGCGAATAGACCAACGGACCTTGGATGCGGAGCGGGAAGTAGTGAAAGAAGAACGGCGGTGGCGTTACGAGAACGAGCCGTTCGGCTTGTTGAATGAGATTCTTTATGACCACGCATTTACTGCCCATCCGTACAAACACACACCAATTGGGTCGATGGAAGATCTTGAGGCCGCGTCGATTGAAGATGTCAGAGAATTTTTTGAAACTTACTATGTGCCCGAGAATGCGACGTTAATTGTCGTTGGTGACTTCGACACAGAAAACGCGCTTCAAATGATTGAGCATTATTTTGGACGTGTGCCTAAGGCCAAGCAATCGGTTCCTCGTGATATTCCAAAAGAGCCTCTAAGTGAGGGCGAACGGCGAGTAACCCTCGAAGCGGACAATTGGCCGTTACCGGCCGTGGTAATTGCGCATCACATAACTTATGATGGCCACCCCGACGCTTACCCACTTCATATTGCCTCAAAAGTCCTTTCAGATGGCCAGAGTTCTCGGATCCATCGGCGTTTGGTGTATGACGAACAACTGGCGGTCTCCGCTTTCGGCCAAGGCAATTTGATCGAAGACCCGAATCTTTTCTACGCCGTTGCACTCGTACCTCCCAATGGCAGTCCGGCTGCTGCTGAGAGGGCGTTAATTGAGGAATTGGAACGGCTTAAAGAAGAGCCGATTACCGATGAAGAGTTACAGCGTTCAAAGAACCAGTTTGCCAGGGATTATGTAATCGGCCGGTTCACGAATGCCCAGAAAGCGGCTCATCTGGCCCACGCTGCAGTCATTCACGACGACATCACAACGGCAGATGGAGAGTTTGATATTTTTATGAACGTCACCAAAGAGGATGTTCGTCGAGTGGCTCGTACGTACTTTACTGATGATAACCGGTTGGTTATGACAATTTTGCCACGTGGGTCTGGTGGCCGTTTGTTACGGGACAGATGAAGCGCTCATTGACAAGGTTTGTTTGGGTCGGAGTATTAGTGGTCGTTGGTGTGCTTCCAGCCAGTGCGCAGCGGGCACGCTGGCCAAGAGAATCACCGCCCCCCCCGCTTCTCGCTTCGGACGTTGCGTTTCCTGACTATCAAATCCGTCGTTTAGTGAATGGTCTGCAAGTTGTTTACGTCGGAGCCCACGAACAACCCGCTGTCAATGTCCGTTTATTGGTTCGAGCTGGGACGTCGAGTGATCCTGTGGGGAAGACTGGAGTAGCCGCTTTGGCTGGTCAGCTGCTGGATCAGGGTACGACGAGTCGGAGTGCTCAGGAGATCGCTCAGACGATCGACAGTATCGGGGGTGGTCTGGCTGTTGGCGCTGGCGCAGATCTCAGCTTCGTGAATATCCTGGTGCTTAAAAACAGTTTCGATCTGGCACTCTCAATGCTGTCAGACATTGCTAGAAATCCGATGTACGCGCAAAGCGAGATTGACCGGCAGCGGCAACAGCTGTTGTCCGAAATGCAGGTTAATTACGACGACACGGCCTATATTTCTGGAATGGTGTTCGGAAAGTTGGTATACGGGAACCATCCTTACGGAATGCCCCATAGTGGGACTCCTGAGTCATTGATGAGGATCCGACGCGATGACCTTGTCGAGTTCCATCAGAGACACTACCTTCCGAACAACGCGATCTTGGCGATAGTTGGTGATGTCACTGCAGAGGAAGCGTTTGATGGCGCAACTAAGGCACTTGCCGACTGGGAGGCTGAAGATTTACCGGTGGCAGACGTGGCTGAACCTCCGCCGCCAGAGAATCGACTGATAATCGTGGATAAACCTGGGTCTGTTCAGACTGCGGTTCGGGTTGGCCACGTAGCGCTTCCTCGTGCCCACCCGGATTATCTAGCTCTCGATGTCGCTATCAAAATCCTTGGCGGCGAGGGTGGGAATCGACTGGGAAGCGTGCTGAGAACAGCTCGGTCACTCACATATTCGGCTTCCGCCGAGATCGCTGCTAGGCAGTTTGGTGGCGACTTTATGGCTCGCACGGATACTCGGTCCTCGGCGACGGCTGAGGTGCTTAGACTCACAGTTGATGAGATTTCTCGGATGCAACGGGAGCGCGTCAGTTCCCGAGAGTTAGACCGTGCGAAGGCCTACCTGGCTGGCCATTTTCCGCTGACAATTGAGACCCCGAATGCCATTGCCGCTCAGGTGCTTGAGGCTATCCTGTTCGGGTTGAACCTAGATGATTTGGAAACCTATCCGGAGCGGATCCAGTCAGTTACGGTGGACGACATCCAGCGTGTTTCTCGGCAGTATCTGAAGCCTGCGTTACTTTCGATGGTGTTGGTAGGTGATGCTTCAACCTTCCTTCAGGATCTCCCACGCGTTGGATTCGATTCGTACGACCTGATCCCACTCACCGAGTTGGATTTCTCGGCAGTCGATTTTTTGGGTATTGCTGACGCGGGAGAGGGTTAAGGATGGTAATGGCATAGGTCCGCTAGCGGATGGCCGGCAGCGGATTAGGAGGCTCAATCAGCGGTTGAACAATTGAAGGTCCGGACAAACGAATTACAATTGGTTTGATCTTTTTTCACATCGGATCCTATCTGGATTACATCGTTTCTAGGTAATTCTCTTGAACATTTTTCTCGCGTGTGGCGAACCGTCTGGCGACCTGTACGCGGGTGCATTAACCCGTGAATTACGGGCATTGGATAAGTCGGTCAACGTGTATGGTCTTGGGGGGGATCATATGCGTCAGGCGGGCGCAGAAGTTGTTGAAGACTTTAGTGGATTGACAGTAACCGGTGTTTCAGAAGCGTTGGCGGTAATCCCTAGATCACTAGTTATGTATCGTCGTCTCGTGGCGTTAGCGCGAGATGAACGCCCGGACGTTTTTGTGCCAATTGACTTTCCTGAAATCAACTTTCGCCTTGCTGGGTCTATGCGCAAGATGGGTATTCCGGTGGTCTATTACGTCTGTCCGCAAGTGTGGGCGTGGCGCCGAGGGCGTTTAGGGAAAATTAAGAAGTTTTCGACGAAGGCTTTGGTGATTTTTCCTTTTGAGGAAGCAATTTATCGGGAGGCTGGCATCCCGGTCGAGTTTGTGGGGCACCCGTTGGTCGACCTGACGGACACCGAGTGCTCCAGGGTGGAATACCTCCGTCGCCATCAACTTAATCCTGAATCACCGACGGTAGCACTCTTGCCGGGCAGCAGACCGAATGAGGTTCGGTCGATTCTAGGTACGCTCATCGGTGCGATGAAATCGATCGCTCGAACGGTCCCAGAAATACAGTTTCTCGTTGCACGGGCAGCTGGGTTGGACGACAGCCTATTTTCGGCACTGAACGATGAACTTGCTGTCGCTACACGCCCTCACGTGGTTATAGTCGAAGCGCAAACAGATCAGGTCATTGCATCTTCTGATGTCGTTGTCACAGCTTCAGGGACGGCCACGGTGCAAACCGCGATTCATGGTCGGCCAATGGTGATTGTTTATCGTTTGTCGCCCCTTACCTATCGACTGGTCAAACGATTTGCGCACGTCGACATGGTCGGGATGGTGAATTTGATTGCTGGTAAGAATGTAGCACCTGAGCTAATTCAGGATAATTTAACAGCTCAGTCGGTGGCTGAAGCTGTTCTCGGTTTTCTAGGCGATCCCACCCGCGTTCAAGACACCTGCTCTGAACTTAGAAAGGTGCGCGACCTGTTGGGTCACCATGGAGCAAGTCAGAGGGCAGCTGAGGCGATCTTGAGAGTGGCGTCGGGTGGTGGTAGTCGATGAGTCGGTGCAGCAAAGACAGATTGTTCACTGCGCGGCTAGGTCACGTAGGTAGTTAATGACGTTCCAGATGTCTTCTTCTGAGACACGGCCAAGCCATTCTTCCATTGCATACTCTGGTGGGATACCTTCAGCGATGGTCTTAAAAATCTCCGCATCGGTACCACCGTGATCCCATTCGTCATCAACGAGGTTTGCTGGCTTTGTATCACTAAATGCTCCACTTCCGTCACCGAGTCCACGAGTCCCGTGGCAGGACGCGCAAAATCTGACATAAGTGGTTCGACCTGCCGCGACTGATTCTTCGGACGAGGCAACCGGGTTGTCTTGCGCTGTAAGCGCGGTCAAATCAAGTGGATACATCCACGATAATCCAGTTCCCACACTGACAAGCGCGACAAGTAAAAGAATTGCCGATTGACGCATTCCTAATGCCTCCTTGGAGTCCGATCTACCTACCTAAAGACAGCGAGTATATCCTACGTTAGTTTCTTTATTGAGCAGAGCCAAACTTATGCTGACTGCGGATCAAATCAAGAGTCAAGCGACGTCCCTAGGGTTTGACTTATGTGGCATCTCGGCCGTAGATGACTGGTCACAGCTTACATTCCTCGACGAATGGTTGCAGAAGGGGTATGCCGGTGAGATGCGCTACATGTCGCGGACAGCGTCTCAGAGGGCTGACGTGAGACGTGTAGTCCCGTCAGCGCGATCAGTTATTTCACTGGGAACGGTCTACAACACGGATCGGCCTTATTCGATTGAACGAACTGATTCTGGCGAAGCAAATATCTCTCGTTATGCGTGGGGAGACGACTATCACAATATTGTGGGAGCCCGGACCAACGCGCTATTAACGTGGATGCGAACGGTGTACGACGGTCCATTTGATGCGAGGCCGTATGTTGATACTGGTCCTGTGCAGGAGCGGGTTTATGCGCAGCAGGCAGGTCTAGGGTGGATTGGTAAAAACACCTGTGTAATTAATTCAGAAATCGGGTCGTGGTTTTTTTTGTCAGAGATCATTTGCAGTCTACCGTTGACGCCGGACATTCCGGCATTGGACCAGTGCGGGACTTGTAATCTATGTCTAGAGGCTTGTCCGACGGATGCGATTGTTGAGCCGTGGGTACTCGACGCAACGAAATGTATTTCCTACATCACGATTGAGTTAAAGAATGACGTTCCTGAGTCCGAGAGGCAAAGCGTCGGTGCGAATGTTTATGGGTGTGATATTTGCCAGGATGTGTGCCCATGGAATGCGACTGCTTCCCAGACGTCAGATAAATACTGGCAGCCGCATTCAGCGTTTGATCGTCCCCGCTTAACGCAGTTGTGGAGGGAATCTGACGATTCGCTCGGTCCAATCGTGTCAAGGAGTGCTATGTCGTACACTGGACTAACGCGGCTGCGGCGGAATGTGGCTGTGGCGTTAGGAAATTCAATGTCGCATGAAGCAGATCTGGCGTTGGGCGAGTCAACCCTGGACGCGTCGAAGCAGGGTTCTTTAGTTAACGGGCATGTGGTGTGGGCACGAAATAGAATCCAGCAAGCTAAGGACCGCAATCAGAAGCGATAGAGTGACTGAGATCGCGGCCGAGGGGAGTAATGACCGATAAAGAAGTATCAAAGTTCATAGGCGTGGCACCTTCGCTGCTTATATCGATGCCGCAACTCACTGACCCTAATTTTCGTCAGACTGTCATTTTGCTCTGTGAGCATGCTGCCCAAGGTGCATTTGGACTGGTCCTGAACCGGCGCACTGAAACATCTGCATCGTCCGTAGTGCACTTATCGCCACCTATTGAGATTGATAATGGTCTCGAACTTTGGATCGGTGGTCCGGTTGATCCTGAACGCGGATGGATCTTGACGGGTAGCCAACCTGCGGATCCAGAGTCGGTCTGTATTAGTGACGGTGTTTATTTGTCCACGTCTCAGAGTCTGTTACGGGAACTTTTGGTTAATCCGCGACCACCGCGAACCCGACTTCTCACCGGGTACGCTGGATGGAATGCGGGACAGCTTGAAGAAGAGCTTTCGTCGTCGTCTTGGCTTATGACTGAGGCGGATGCTGACATTATCTTTGGAGCGAGACCCAGTGATATGTGGGAGATAGCTATTCGTAGATTAGGTGCTGACCCGGCGCAGCTGCACGCAGGTGGTCAACACGTCCATTAAGTGCAAGTCTAAGAAAATCCTCGTATCTTTAGGACGACCACACACTATCAACTACATCTACACGATTTGAAGTGAGTGACAGCTTTTTAACCGGTCCAGATAACTTTGTAGTCACTCCAACCCTGTGGATACTAGCGTCGGCGTCGCTGCGGAGAGGGCGGAATTACCGGAGCTACTTCGTTGCGATAGACCGCGCCGTCTTTCATGACGAATCGGACATCGCGGATGCTTGCAATGTTGTCGAGTGGGTTCCCGTCAACCGCTACGAGGTCAGCATTATAACCATCAGCGATCGTGCCGATTCTGTCACCTAGGCCGAGTGAGGTGGCCGCGGTGGAAGTGGCCGAGAGAATCGCCGCCATTTCATCTTGCCGTCCATCTTCAACTCGCGCGACAAGTTCTTCCACATTTTGGCCGTGGGCACCAGCGACGGCGTCACTGCCAAACACTACGTTTACGGACGGATTTTGAATTGTTTGTATGAAGGTGTCGATTCCGATTTCTCTAGCCTCTTCCATGCGCGCGAAGCCTGCTGCGGTGTAGTTGCCAATTCCGAAGAAACGTTCGCGGTTATCGAAATAGTTCTGATAAAGCAATGCGAGCTGCGGAGTAATATAGGTTCCGTTATCGGCTAATAATTCAATAATTTCTTCGTCGTAGCGATTCCCGTGCTCGACAGATGTGCATCCGGCAAGGATTGCTGACCGGATAACTTCGGTGCCATACGCATGAACGGCCGTGCGTAATCCATGGGCAGTAGCTTCTTCACAGGCGGCCTTTATTTGCGGGTCGCTCATGACTCGGTCGCCGCCGTCCCGGATGCTGGCCGAGGCGAAGACCTTGACCACATCAGCTCCGTCGGCGGAGAGTTGTTGAACGAATCTTCTGATCATATCGACGTTTCCAGTTTCGGCGGTCACTGGACGAAT
>CAZWIL010000046.1:0-13940 GCA_964634175.1 uncultured Vicinamibacteraceae bacterium | reverse complement strand
CGTGTTGCTGCCGGTGAGGCGTTGAATCTTGACTCTGAGAAGGCAATCAAGCCGCAGGGGCACGCTATCGAATGTCGGGTCTACGCGGAAGATCCAGAAGTTGGTTTCATTCCATCTCCTGGCCGCATTACGAGGCTTGTCCAGCCGTCGGGACCTGGAATTCGGGACGACAGTGGTGTCGACGAAGGTTTCACAGTGCCAGTGTTTTATGACTCGATGATCTCAAAACTGGTTGCGTGGGCCCCTGATCGGAGTCAAGCCATCGAACGAATGAGGCGAGCGTTGGCCGAATATCAAATGGAGGGTGTCAAAACGACGCTACCGTTCTTTCGTTGGATGCTTCGACAACCCACTTTCTTAGAGGGGAATGTCGACACCGCATTTCTAGACCAACTTTTGGCGGACAGGCAGCGTGGCAGTTTTTCTGTGGTCACGAGTGAGATTGAGGAACAAGTTGTGCTGGCGGCTGCGGTCCACACATTTTTGACGACCAAAAATAAATCGTATGAATCATTGCCGCTTCAGGACTCGGGTATATGGCGTCGGATCGCACGACGGGAGAGTCTTCGATGACAGCGTCAAAACCGATCGAAATCGAGGTCGCGGGAAAGCTGCATAGCGTGACCGTGGAACCAATTTCAACAGCGGTCGGCCGCCTCCGCGTAATGTGGGATGAGAATGAGTACGTCATCAATGCCGGCCGACTGGACGCCCAGACCTTGTCCTTGATAGGAGTTGGAAAGAACAGTTCAAGCATTGAAGCACGAGTAGTGGACTTCGGGAGTCGAGGCGACCTTAACGTTACGATCAACGGCCTGTCGCAACGTGTCAGAGTTAACCAAGGACCGCGAGTCGTTAGTGGCGATAACGGTGATGCGTTGGTGGGCCAGAACGAAGTTGTTGCACCGATGCCAGGAAGAGTAGCGAGGTTACTGGTTCAAGTGGGGGATACGGTTGTAGCCAGCCAGAGTGTTGTTGTTGTCGAAGCGATGAAGATGGAGAACGAACTTTCAACTGAACGAGCTGGTACCGTTAAACGAATCTTGACCTCGGAAGGGGCATCTGTTGATGCAGGAACCGTGCTTCTTGTAGTCGAATAATTGAGTGCGAATACATGAGTGACGAACAGTCAACGTCATCTGAATCGTCGTCGTCGAACAGTACCAGTGTGTCGTGGGCAACGCGCTGGCGGCGCCTATCTCTAGTCCAGTATCTACCTCTCAAGTTTCGCCGGTATGCTGGCCGACTAGTTATTGCTGCTGTTGCGCTGATTGCAGCAGTATTGGTGTCTGTAGTTACGGTTGATTTGGGTCCTGCTGTAAGGGCGCAAGCCGAACGAGCTGCATCAACTCAGCTCGACCGACCTGTGCATATCGGTCGCCTTGGCACTTATCTGCTCCCTGGACGGTTCCTAGTTGAGGATTTGGTTATCGAAGGGTTGTCACCTAGGGACGAACCGTTTTTTACGGCCGATCAGATTGTCGTGTCGACCTCGTGGCTAGCTCTACTTCGAGGTGAGATTCTTGTTGATGACGTTGAAATAGGTCCTTGGCGAATGGTTGCGGAAAGTTTTCAAGATGGCCGGCAGAGTTTTCCTCGATTCGTGCCCCAAGAAGAAACGCGAACTGATTCGGCTATCGCTGATGATGACGTAGTTTCAGACGAAAATAATGGTCGGCGCATTGTGACGACTGTCCAGAGACTTCTCGCACATGACGGTGAGTTTATTTACCGCGACCACAACGTTCCTTGGAATGTGACCGCTAGAAATGTCGACTTGATGATGGCTAAGGGTGACAACTATGGCGGGGAAGTGTCGTTTACTGACGGGTTGGTAGAGATCATGACGTTCGAGCCGATGACGGCCGAGATGCGTGCCGACTATGAACTAGATGGCGGTGACGTGAACTTGTCTCAGATCGACTTGACGATGGACGGGTTTTATTCGGATGTCACTGGAAAAGTTGATCTTGCAAATTGGCCAGAACAGATCTACCAGATTGTGGATTCGGATATTGATCTGCCCACAATGAAGGATATTTTCTTTGCCGATGACCCCTTTACAGTTGCTGGTGATGCTCGTTTCGTTGGGGCGTGGCACATCTTTGATGGTGGCCGTGAACTGACGGGGCGGTTTCAGAGCGATGACTGGGCACTGAATGGGTTGGCCTTCCCCGACACGAATGGCTCTTTAGTTTGGACACGAGATAGATTCGAGGTTTTCGACTATGTGTCTGGGTTTTACGGTGGCGATGCTCGGTTGACGTATTTGATGGCTCCGCTTGGCACTAACGAGCAGGGTATGGCAACCCTCGATACTGCAGTCACGGATGTTGATGTCCTCGCTTTGTCGGAAGCCGTCGCGTTGGCCGGCGTGAGGCCAGACGGGGCGGTCAGTGGTCACAATCTACTTCGTTGGCCCCTGGGTCAGTTTGACAGCCATACCGGCACAGGACATTTTGAGGTCACCGCACCGAGTGGGTCTGCTCCGCTGATGACTCCCCGGGCAACGGGCAACAATCCGTCGGCAATCGGGTCATACGCCGCCGTCGAATTTTCACCAAGTGGCTCGCCTTGGATGTTTCCAGTCGGCGGTGAGGTCACCTACACAATCAAACCTGAATGGATTGAGATTGCGCCGAGCCGATTGGCCACACCGGCAACTTATATCGATTTTGAAGGCAAGACGGCCTTTGGTGAAGAGTCCAACATACCGTTCAAGGTATCTAGTATCGATTGGCAGGAAAGCGATCGATTGATGTCCGCCTTCATGACCGCCTTTGGTCGTGACACCAATGAGTTCTCGATTGGTGGTCGAGGTCACCTAAATGGTGTCATGCTGGGAACATTTTCTCGACCTCGGATTGAGGCTTCTTTTGACGGCGAGGCGATCGAAGCATGGAATGTACCCTGGGGCCGTGGTACGGGTCGCGTTGTTGTTGAAAATTCTTATCTTGATGTGGTTGATGGCGTTTTTGATCAAACTGGGGCTGTCGTTCATGTGGATGGACGATTCGCTATTGGTTTTCCGAGAGTTGATGGCGGTGAAGAAATCAACGCTCGATTTGATCTGGCGTCATTTCCCGCCCAACGTTTGCGTGATGTCTTTTCAGTTGATGGATATGCGATTGATGGTCCCCTTACCGGTGAGATTCATCTGTATGGCTACTACCGGCAGCCGTTCGGGTTTGGAAGTTTGAGACTCGCAGAACCGGAAGCATGGGGTGAGCCCTTTGACTTTGCAGCGGCTGGTCTTCGGTTCGAGGGGGCCGGTGTCAGAATGGATGGCTTGGAGATTGGTAAGGGGAGTGGCCAGCTTACAGGTGCCACGTACATTAGATGGGACGGAACTTATTCGTTTAATATCGATGGTCGAGACATTCCTCTGGAATCAGTTCAAGGTTTTGGTATTACCCGTGCGCGACTGGGTGGAAGTGCAACGTTTGCGGCTACCGGAGCCGGGGTGTTGGCTGATCCCAGCTATGAGCTGCGTGGGGCCATCAGCGACCTCAGTGTTAATGATGAGATTGTGGGACAGTTGTCGGGTCGCGTAAACGTCCGCGAGGGGCTGATGGGGATTGAAGTGGAAGCCGGGTCACCGAGTTTGGCAATTTCGGGTTCTGGGCGGGTCGATCTGTCTTCCGACAATGACGCTGATTTGCTTTTGCGTTTCACCAACACGACATTAGACCCTTATGTTCGTGCATATACCTCAGTGGTGCCTCAAGCGGCGTCAATGGTTGTTTCAGGTACGTTGCAGGTAACGGGGCACTTGGAAAATATCGATTCGCTTCTCGTGCGAGCAACCGTTGAGCAGCTTGAACTTGGTGTTTTTGACTACTTAGTCCGCAATCAGGATCCGGTCGAACTCGTGTTTGACGACAACGTTCTTCAGGTTCAACACATGAATCTTGTTGGGGAAGGGACTGCGCTCAACGTGTTGGGACAGGTTAATTTGGTTGATGAACAGATCGGATTGCGTGCTGAAGGTGATGCGAACCTCAGATTTTTGCAAGGATTTTTCCCAGACCTTCGTAGCTCCGGGACGGGAAACTTGAGTGCTGAGATCAGCGGAACATTTCGTCAACCAATTATCGTGGGTAACGCCACTGTCTCGGGCGGGCGGGTTAGACACCTTTCCCTTCCTCACAGCCTTGAGGGCATTGACGGCGAAATTGTATTCGAGCCGAACGGCATTCGTTTTGATGCTCTCAGTGGTGTGATGGCCGATGGTCAGGTGCAGTTTGGCGGACGAGTTGGTCTTCGAGGCTACGAGATTGGAGAACTGAACATCACTGCCACGGCGTCTGAGATGAAACTCAGGTTTCCAGAAGGTATCCGTTCGGTTGTTGACGCTGAGTTAACACTTGGTGGTGAGATCGATGATGCCGTACTGGCTGGCCGCGTCGACGTTCGAGACGCTGTATGGCTGAATTTGTTTGAGCCGAGCACGGAATTTTTAAGTTTTGCGGATACCGACAGTTCGTTAGTCCAGCAGTCGCTTGAATCGACCTTGCCGCTGAGATACGACGTACGTATCGTTGCTCCTTCGAGTTTACGTATCAGTGACAACACGGCTCGCATTGTGTCGAGCGCTGAGTTGACCTTGTCTGGCAACTTCGATCAACCTCTGCTCCTGGGCAATGCCGAGATTGAGCGAGGGGAAGTGTTTTTTGAGGGAAATCGCTACCGGGTTACGCGTGGTAGTATAGCGTTCACCGATCCGACGTCGACGGAACCGTTCTTCGACATCGAGGCGGAGACTGATATTCGTGTGCCTGGCCAGACCTACCGGGTAACGATCGGTGTCAGTGGAACCATGGATCGGCTCGATCCTGAATTGTCGTCAGATCCGCCACTACAAGAAACGGAGATTCTGTCGCTTTTGCTCGGTGACATTCGGGATCCTCAAGCGGCTGAGATTCGGGCGTTACGAGCCCAAGAAGCTTCCCGCCAAGAACTTTTGCAAGCTGGCGCGGCACGTCTGTTAACCAGCCCAATTTCCTCGGGTGTTGGTCGTGTCGTGGAAGAGTCTTTCGGTGTTGATTCTTTTGAAATAACTCCAGCCCTGGACCCGGCGACGCTGCAGTCAACCCAGTTGTTGCCGACAGCGAGGTTGTTAATCGGAAAACGTATTTCGAACCGAGCCCATGTTACGTTCTCGCGGGCGGTGAGCGGCGCTAATCAAGATTTAATTGTTGTACTTGAGTACGACCAAAACGATCGGCTTTCTTGGATCGTGTCACAAAATGAAGATCGGACTTACGCACTCGATTTCCGGGTGCGCCATGCTTTCTGATGTATGCCACGAAGAAGTGTTTGCTGAAAGGGTTACTGGTACTCAGCTTTGCTGTTTCAGGTTCGGTTTTAGCGAACGCCTCGCAGATTGACCAATTTGTTGGCGAAACTGTCAGCGAGGTCACACTTGTCAGAGAGGGGCGAGTTCTTCGAGATCCGTCGGTTCTGGAACTTGTTGAAACAGAGGTTGGGCAGCCACTTTCGATGCGACAGGTTCGCGAGAGCCTGACCCATCTATTCAGCCTTGGCCTGTTCGAAGACGTTCAGGTTATTGCTGGTCTGACTGGATCCAAGTTGTCACTGCGGTACGACCTTCGACCGCTTGCGGTGATCGACCGGATCGAATTCAAAGGTGACACTGGAATCTCAACTAGCGAGCTTCGCGATGCGATTCGACAAGCTCACGGGACGTCTTTTGAAGCCAGTGTGGTGGAATCAGTAACCCGCACTATTCAAGATGTTTACCACTCGAGAGGATTTTTCCAGTCTCGCGTGACTACTCGAATAGAAAGAAACGGTTCAGGACGCACACTCTATGCTGCGGTTGAACCTGGGCCACGGGCTCTGATTAGCCAGATCTTTGTCACTGGTATTTCGTCGACATTGTATTCCTTTACCCTCAACCGACTTGATCTCGAGGTGGGACAGGCCTATGACGGTAACGTCGTTGATGAACGATTGCTTGATTACGAAGATGACCTGAGGCGAGAACGGTACTACGAAGCAGATTTAAATCACTCGATTGAGGTCAGTCCATCAGGTGGACGAGTTGACCTGAGATTGAATATTCGGCGTGGGCCACGCATTGACGTCATGCTTGTTGGTGACAACGTCCCGGGTGCGGACTTGACTGATCTTGTTCCTGTTGAACGAGAGGGTTCGATTGACGAAGATCTTTTGGAAGATGCTGACCGAAGAATTGAAGGGCTTCTTACGGGGTTAGGATACCGAGATGCCAACGTCCTTCACAGTCGCGAGAGCGCCAATGAAGACCTTGCGATCGTTTTTACGGTTGACCGAGGGCAACTCTATGAAATTGGAGAGGTGGTAATCAGCGGTCATGTGTCTGTATCAGATACTGAACTGCAGGAACTGGTCGACTTGCCGGTTGGCCAGCCTCTGATTGTGAGCAAACTGGACACGGCAGTTTCTTTGATCACAGAACATTACAGTCGACTGGGGTTTGCGACGGTTCTAGTGGAGCCGGTAGTTGCGGAGATGGACAACTCAGGACAGGCAAATGGCGAGCTGCGAGTACGTTGCGAAATCAAGATCACCGAAGGCGTGTTGACGCGTGTGCAATCAGTCACGGTAGAAGGAGATCGACAGTTGCCTCGACAAGTTTTGGAGACGGCTATTCGGTCGCGCGTTAACGAACCGTATTATCCACAGCGAGTCGTTTCAGACCGTGATGCCATTCGCCTTTTGTATTTGAATGCGGGGTTTGAACGTGCAGTCGTAACAGTCGAACCGGAGTTCGATGATAGCTTAGAATTCGTTGACTTGGTTTACCGGGTAATTGAGGGGCCCCAAGTCATGATCGAACACGTGTTGATTGTTGGCAACAATACGATTGAGTCTGCCGCAGTCAGACGGGAAGTCACCCTGCGTGCCGGTGACCCCTTGAGTCTTGTTGAGGTTGCCGAGACAAGACGACAGCTTAATGCACTCGGGCTTTTTCGAAGGATTGATATTCGAGAGTTTAGCCATGGTGGCCGAGACTTACGCGATGTTGTGGTTATTGTCGACGAGGCGCCGGCTACGAGGATTGGCTACGGCGGTGGGCTTGAGGCTTCGGTTCGACTGCGGCGTGAGACTGGCTTAGAGGGTAGTCAAGCAGTTGAGCGTCTTGAGTTTGCACCAAGGGGATTCTTTCAGATTGGTCGGCAAAACCTTTGGGGAAAGAATCGTTCGATTAATCTGTTCACTCGCGTGAGTCTTCGACGTCAGAATGATCCAGTGCTGCTGCAGATAGGGGAAGGAATTAACAGCCTTGGATTCAATGAATACCGCGTGCTCAGCACGTTTCAAGAACCGCGCGTAATGGGGACTAATTGGGACGGTTTTATTACGGGTTTTATAGAGCAAGCTATTCGCCCTGGATTTGACTTGTTTAGCCGAGGTGTCAATGCTCAGATCGCGCGTCAGCTAACCTCGACGACAACTGCGTCTGTTGATTACGGTTGGGGGCAAAACAACACTTCGAACAAGGCACTGAATCCTGAAGACGAACCGTTGGTCGACCGATTGTTTCCTCAGGTCAGATTATCGACGTTTTCTGGGAGTTTGGCTCGTGACACCAGAGACGACGCCGCTGACCCGAGGCGCGGTGAAGTACTTAGCGTCGATGCCGAGGTAGCTGGCCGCACTATCGGGTCAGAGGTTGGATTTGTCAAGACATTCATGCAGGCCTTCGTGTACCGAGAAATACCAGGAGCGCCGCGCTTTGTCGTGGCGGCCGGCGCGCGAGTTGGCCTTGCAAGGGCATTCATAAGATCGGTCGAGTTTTTTGAACCACCGAACAAGCCGGGTGCCGTTCTCGATTCTCCAGTTGAGCTTGAGGTAGGTGAGTTGCCGCTTAGTGAAAGATTTTTTACGGGCGGTGACGCCACTGTTCGAGGATTCGCACTTGACCGACTGGGTGATAACGACACAATCGATCAAGATGGATTTCCGCAAGGAGGCAATGCAGCGCTAATCTTCAACGCGGAACTACGGACCAGAGTTACTAGAACCATAGACCTCGTTGGGTTCTTGGACGCTGGCAATGTTTATAACCGCGTCAGCACGGTCAGCCTTTCTCGTATACGAGGTGGCGCCGGGTTCGGTGTACGATATCGTTCGCCGGTTGGTCCCATTCGCGTTGATCTTGGTTTCAAGTTGGACCGGCAAACTTTTGACAATGGTGACTTGGAGCGACTCACAGCTCTTCATATCAGTATCGGGCAGGCGTTCTAGGCGCGACCGCGTAGACCCTCGTTTGCCCGGATCGCTTTGTTCGGCTCTGGCTATGGCAACGCTGCTGTCCCTAGTTTCTTCGGTCTCTGTCATAACCCAGGTTGTGACACTTGACAGAATTTTGGCAATAGTCAACGGCCAGGTTATAACCCACTCCGATGTCCGGACCTTTATTGACCTGCGTCTTGTAGATATCCCGGCTGGACCAGTTCAGGAGGTTGAGGTGCTTAATTTTTTGATTGAGCGCCGAGTCGTTCTGGATGAGGTTAACCGGTTTGTAATCACTGAACCGATTTCTGTTGCCGTTGACCGGCGGCTAGACCTTTTGCTGAGCCGATTGCCGGATGGATTTGAACTTAATGTAGTTCTTGGTCGTGTTGGTTTAACAGTTGCTGATTTGCGTCAACTGCTCGCCGATGAAATTCGGCGTGAAGTTTACTTGGTAGATCGTTTCGGTGTGATAGGAGAAGAACTTCGTGAAGCGGCGGAGGCCGACTGGGTGGCAGACTTAGTCCGTCGTGCCCAAGTTAGGCGCGTGCCACAGCCGCCGGACATTCGGGAGTAGCTGCAGAAGAGACTACGAACGAGAGTCGAACTGTTGGGAAGGCTAGCTTGAACTGTTGCTCACTCCGGTCAGAAAGAGCAAGATTTCGACGATATTGAAACTGGTGTGACTAACGATCGTAGAAATGACACTTCGCCTTAATAAATAGATACTTCCCCATAAAGCACCGAGTAACGCTGTTATGATCGCCGCATCCCAACCTTGGAGTGCGTGCCCTAAGCCAAAGACCAAACTAAAAATTACAAGACCAACCTTGGCACCTCCTAGATGTTGGTCGAAGCGCAAGAGGATGAACGCTCGCTGCAGTTCTTCTCGGATTCCTCCCGCAATAACCGCTGCCGTTGTGAACAGGGCAACGTTCATAGGTGACGTCAAAAGTGCAGTAAATGGATTCTCTGGGACATTTCGCAGAGTCGGCCACAGATGATGCAGTAGTGTTGCGCTTGTCAAAGTTATGCCCAATATTAATGGCGTTAGCATCAGGCCGAATAGAAACTCGCCTCGAAACTGACGGCGGCCTAGGAAAATTTCGACAGGATTTTCTTGGCGTTGTCTCAGAAAGTAAAAGATCAAAAATAGAAGCAGTATGGTGTCTGAGATTGACAAGAGAAAGATGTAGCTAATCGATAGTGTTCCGGACGTGTCGGTCGAAGCTATGCCGAGCATAGCGAGTATGCCAACAAACAAGAGCTGAGTAGGAAACCCACAGCAAATCACAACTTCGAATAAGGCGGTCCATTGTTGGTTCCGCTTGGAGTTTTCTGGTGTCATAAGGACCGTTTGTGGTGAAAAATCAGGAATTTTTTTGACGGTCGGGAGAGATTTTTTTGATGCTACCAATAGCGGCACTCTATCACACGCTAAAGTCAAAATTTGAATGCTCAAACCACATATTGGGTTTATTGGAAAGTGTCAACCCCATATCTGGTGTTTTCTGCCTTGACAGACACCAGGCTATGGCCGCATAGTAGGCGTCTTAGCGGGGATGGTCGGCCACGAGAATATTCCAGCTTCTCGGCTACCGATAGAGAGTAGACCGGTCGTTCCCGTGTCATACCAGTGAGGCAGTTTTGGGCACGGCGTTGGGGTAGCGGTGATGCCCGATTTCGGGAGAGGCAAGAACATGCCAAGAGGTTCTGCACAAGAGCACGAGTCTCATCACCTTCAGTCGCAAACCACACCAATCGAACCTGATGATACGGCTCCAGGAATTACATTCCTCAGGCACTTCAGTCGAGAAGGTATAGACCCTTTCGATGAGATTGAATGGGAGTTGCGATCGGCGGTAATTGCTAACGAGAAGGGTGAGACCGTTTTTGAGCAGCACGATGTTGAGATGCCAAAGACTTGGTCACAACTAGCCACCAACATAGTTGTATCCAAGTACTTTCGAGGTCAACTTGGTTCACCGGAACGTGAACGGAGTGTCAAGCAGTTAATCGGCCGGGTGGTCGAAACGATTACAGAATGGGCACGGAAGCAACACTATTTTGTTAGCGACGATGATCTGAATGCCTTTAGCAATGATCTTAAGTATCTTCTTGTTCATCAGAAGGCGGCTTTTAACAGCCCCGTTTGGTTCAACTGTGGATTTGAGACTGCGCCGCAGTGTTCGGCGTGCTTCATTAACTCGGTTGACGATACGATGGAATCCATACTGACGTTAGCCAAGACAGAAGGAATGCTATTCAAGTTTGGTTCTGGAACTGGGACAAACCTCTCGTCGATTCGATCGTCTAGAGAGATGTTGGCCGGCGGCGGAACGGCGTCAGGCCCCGTGTCTTTTATGAAGGGATACGATGCGTTTGCTGGTGTTATTAAGTCAGGTGGGAAGACCCGCCGGGCAGCCAAAATGGTAATCCTTGATGCTGATCACCCCGACATTGTTGAATTTATTAACTGCAAGGTTGAGGAAGAGCGGAAAGCTTGGGCGTTGATTGATGCGGGTTACGATGGTTCGTTTACGGGACCGGCTTATGCATCGGTATTTTTCCAGAATTCTAATAACAGTGTACGAGCATCAGACGATTTTATGCGAGCGGTAGTGGACGATGGAGAATGGCAGACCCATGCCATCCGTGATGGCAGTGTAATGGATACTTACCGCGCGCGCGATCTAATGAATATGATCGCGGAAGGCACGAATGTTTGCGGCGATCCGGGTATGCAGTTTGATACAACCATTAATGACTGGCATACATGTCCAAATACCGATCGAATCAACGCATCCAATCCTTGTTCCGAGTATATGTTCCTTGATGATTCCGCGTGTAACCTGGCGTCACTGAATCTCATGGGTTTCCTTGGCGAGACTGAAGGCGGTGAGACGGACTTTGATGTCACTGCATTTAGGGCGGCTGTGCGGACGCTAATAACGGCACAAGAAATACTTGTGCCCAATGCGAAATATCCCACGCCGTCGATTAAACAGAACAGCCATGACTATCGCCCACTTGGGCTTGGTTACGCGAACCTGGGTGCCCTATTGATGTCCCGAGGTGTACCGTACGATAGCGACGAAGGTCGAGATTATGCTGCGGCAATTACTGCAGTGATGACCGGTGATGCTTACGCTCAGTCCGCACGTATAGCAAGGGACCACGGCGGTTCGTTCGATGGTTATTTGGACAACCGCGATCCATTTTTGCGGGTTATGGGAAAACACCGTTCGGCACTCAAGGATGTAGCCGAGGCCTATGTTCCTAAGTCGCTTTATGATGCGGCACAGGAAGCGTGGGACGATGCGGTAGAGCTAGGGGAACAGCATGGCTATCGCAACGCACAGGCAACCGTGCTGGCGCCTACGGGCACCATTGGATTCATGATGGATTGCGACACAACCGGTGTGGAGCCTGACATCGCACTCGTCAAATACAAGAAACTCGTGGGCGGTGGATTGATGAAGATTGTCAATCAGACTGTGCCAATGGCGTTGACGAGGCTCGGTTACACAGAAGAACAGATTAAAGCAATTGTCGAGCACATCGACAGCAACGAGACGATTGAGGGAGCGCCGCATCTAGACTCAAAACATTTACCGGTATTTGACTGTGCTTTTAAACCGGCCAATGGTCAGAGGTCAATACACTATGCGGGACACATCAAGATGATTGGTGCGACACAGCCATTCATTTCTGGTGCGATTTCAAAAACGATTAACGTCCCGACTGATGCGACTGTCGAGCAGATAAAACAGGCCTATATTGAAGCATGGCGTCTTGGAACGAAGGCTGTTTCGATTTATCGAGACGGGAGTAAACGTACACAACCGCTTAATACCTCGCAAGATGATCAAGTGGATGAGGCGATTGCCCAAGCTTCTGGCGACTCTCAACCGGTAAGGCGAAAATTGCCTGACGAAAGGCAGGCCATTACGCACAAGTTCGATATAGCAGGACACGAGGGATACATCACCGTGGGTTTATATGAAGACGGCGCACCGGGAGAGATTTTCTTGGTTATGGCCAAGGAGGGTTCAACGATTTCTGGTTTTGCCGATGCTTTTGCGCAGGCCGTGTCCTACGCGCTCCAGTACGGTGTTCCACTACAGGCCCTTGTTGATAAATTTAGCCACGCTCGTTTTGAACCGTCCGGACTGACGAAAAATCCTGATGTCCGGTTGGCGAAATCGATAGTTGATTATATTTTCCGCTGGATGGCTACTAAGTTTCTGTCTCAGACGGCACAGTACCGGGCTGGCGTCAACCTTCGTGAGGAGACCGCCGATGCCACCGATGCTGAGCAACTTGAACTGACCCAGACCCATCGGGAACTAGGAGACGAAACGAACAACCAAAAAGCCACGCCCTTCGCGATACAAAACGACCAGGACGCACCGCCGTGTTCCACATGCGGTGCAATCATGATTCGCAACGGTGCATGCTACAAATGTGTGAATTGTGGTGCTACCAGCGGCTGTGGCTAGAAAATGGTATGAGGTAGATTTCGTTTAACCTTTCTTTGCTTTGTAAAGCTCAATCTATACGTGGTGTAGGTTCACGGTCTATTTGAGTCCTGTCTTCATCCCATCCCGCATATGCGAGTGTGATTTATGAATCTTGAGTTGACAGACAAGATCGCAATCGTTACTGGTTCGAGTCGTGGACTCGGCCTTGCTAGTGCCAGAGCGTTACTTCTAGAAGGGTGTCGCGTCTGTATTTGCGCCAGAGGACAGAAGCGACTGAATGAAGCAGCGGAGGAGTTGAGAGACCAAGTTGGCGCTCATGAACGCGTCATTACCGTGAATACCGATTTAAGCCAGAGAGAAGGGGTGGAGTTGGTTATCCAAGAGACTGTAGACCACTTTGGCGGACTCGATATCCTTATCAACAGTGTGGGGAAGGCCGGAGGTGGCGATTTGCTCGACACAAGCGATGAGGACTGGGCGAGTGCTTTCGATCAGACGTTATACCCAGCGATACGGGCTTCCAGATTGGCTGTACCCCACATGCAGAAACGAGGTGGAGGAGTTATTTTGATTATTGCATCGATCTGGGGTCGAGAGTCTGGAGGTCGAATGACCTACAATGCTGTTAAGGCTGCTGAAATTAGTTTAGCAAAGGCCTTGGCTCAACAACTTGCTTCAAAGAACATAAGAGTCAATAGCGTGGCGCCAGGTTCAATCTTGTTTCCCGGAGGTTCGTGGCATCGTCGCCAGCAAAGTGATCCGGAGGGAATGGCTACCTTTGTGTCCCAAAACTTGCCATTTGGACGATTTGGGGAAGCGGACGAGGTAGGAACAGTGGTTGCTTTCCTAGCTTCTCCAAGAGCGAGTTGGGTAAGTGGCGCTAGTATTGCTGTCGACGGTTGCCAATCCAAGTCTCTATTTTAGTTTTTGTAGACTAGGAAGAGCGCTCTGCCAGTTTTTTCTTACGATCGAGTTCCTGTTGTTTTCTGGTTTCAACCGTCACTTGACCAAATTTCTTAGTAAAACGTTCGACTCGGCCTTCCGTATCGATAAGTTTCTGACGCCCAGTAAAGAACGGGTGGCAGTTTGAGCAGATTTCAAGGTGCAGTTCTGACTTAGTCGAGCGTGTTTTCCACGTTGCACCACATGCGCATCGAACGTCGACGTTGTGATATTCGGGATGTATCCCTGTCTTCACTGTGTGCTCCTTAA
>CAZWIL010000045.1:0-14113 GCA_964634175.1 uncultured Vicinamibacteraceae bacterium | reverse complement strand
AACACAACTTGACCGGCTGGATTTCCAGTAAGACGAGCTACAGCGAGAATTCGGTTTCGTGTCGTCTGCGGCTTATCAGAGACGATAGCAAGCTTGGTCCCGACAAGACGATTCAGTAACATTGACTTTCCCGCATTCGGCCGGCCGATTAAAGACGCAAACCCACTACGCATCGGAAGGTTCCTTCTTAAAGGCCGGCCGACGATACATCCTAACGCGTTGTATCCTGCGTCTTTCAGCTTCCAAAATTTCTACATTTACCTCATCCACGTGCAGTTGTTCGCCCATCCGAGGAACTCGACCAAGCCGCGCAAGTAGATAGCCGCCGACGGTCTCAAATCCTTGCCGTTCAATTTCGACGCCTAAACAAGCTGCCGCGTCATCAACTCCGACTGTACCGGCAAACACAAAGCGCCCCTCTCCTTCATCGACAATCGGCTCAGCTTCAACGTCATACTCGTCGCGAATCTCACCAACAAGTTCTTCAAGAAGATCCTCGATGGTTACTAGGCCAGACGTGCCACCATACTCATCATGAACAATCGCAATCTGTACTTGGCGCTGTTGAAATTCTTTCAACAATGCTGCAACCCGCTTCGTCTCTGGCACAACGTACGGCGGGCGCTTCAATCGCTCAATTATCTCATCGTCAACATCTGTGGCGTCCAACGTAACCAAATCTTTCACGAAGACAAACCCTAAAATCTCGTCGAGGTTTGCCTTGTAATATGGAATCCGTGATTTCTTCTGCTCGCTAAATAAATTGGTGAGCTCTCTGCGTGTGGCAGATGATTTGACCGCTACGATATCCGGCCGAGGGGTCATCACCTCTCGAACCAACGTATCACCAAATTCGACCACCGACTTTAATAACTTCCGCTCTTCATGTTCGTCGACTAAGAAATCAGATTCGCCACCGCTCCATTCGTTTCCAACTTCCTTTTCGCCATCAAGCGCTCTCGGCCGATCACTGTGATGTCGTCCAACTCCGTTCAATAAACCAATCAACGGCCGTGTTATCGGACTCAAGATTCTCACAATAAAATTAAATGACGGCAATAGAATCTCAATTACACGCTCTGGGCTCTGACGGACCAGAATGAGGGGCAGAACATGACCACATGTCACCACTAAGATGACAAGACCGGCAAACACTATCAGCAGACCTAGAGGTCCGAGTGACGATGCATTCATCATCACCAGCATCGTCGCCACTATGGTTGCCAATGCTTGCAATAATCTGGCTGGAACGAACAGTCGAACAGGGTCTTCCAGGTAATGACCGAGCGTTTCGGGGCGACCGTTCCACTCCGACCGTTCAGCATTGAGTCGAAGCGGTAATCGCATTAATGCACTGAACGCTGCCTGAACGACTCCCACATACAGAATCACACAACCCAGCAGAAATAGCGTCAACGGCATCATATCGACAGCTCCGCCATGCCTCCTATTCGAAGCAAACGACGCTCGAGTCTACTCATTTGACCAGTATCTGTCTCGTGGTCATAACCCATCAAATGAAGTAAGCCGTGCAACGCCAATCGGCGTATCTCCATATTCACTGACACACCCGCAGCCCGGGCTTGGCGCTTGGCCACACCGGTTGCAATCACAATATCTCCAAGGACACGCGCACTAGACTGGTCCTGGTGCGGATAGGCATCTGCCGGAAACGACAGGACATCCGTTACTCGATCAAGATTTCGGTAGCGCTTGTTGAGTGCGCGCATCTTTGCGTCACACACAAGCGCTACCACTACTTCACCATAACACCGCTTGGGAGCAACGGTTGACAACCACCGCACGAGACCTCGGGCCGGCCTGGACCGCCCCCGTCCATCCGTCACCACAACCCGTAGATCAGATTTAGGCATCAGTGCTGCACAAGCTCGCTAGGTCGCTCAACAACCATTGGAAAGACTTGGCACTATCAGGCTCGTCTATTCTCATCGTGTCTTGGATGGCCCGTCCTCTTGAGTCTGCAAGGCGGAACCGACAGACCGCGAACTCGAAAATGACTCATAGGCCTTAACAATAGACTGTACAAGCGGATGTCTGACCACATCGCGTTCATCGAACCTGACAATACACACGCCTGTGACACCCGATACAACTTGCATCGCTTCGACAAGTCCAGAAGTCTTCCCAGACGGTAGATCGATCTGAGTTATATCACCTGTAATCACTGCCTTTGAACCGTATCCAAGGCGTGTCAGAAACATCTTCATCTGTTCGGTTGTCGTGTTTTGGGCTTCGTCAAGAACTACAAACGCGTCGTTTAATGTGCGCCCACGCATGAATGCGATCGGCGCAATTTCGATCACTCCTCGTTCAAGCAATCGATTCACTCGATCGCCATCAAGCATGTCATAAAGTGCATCATAGAGCGGTCGAAGATATGGGTTCACTTTTTCTTGAAGGTCTCCGGGAAGAAACCCTAGTTTTTCACCAGCTTCTACAGCCGGTCGTGCAAGGATAATACGGCTGACACGCTTCGACGTTAGAAACGACAGAGCTTGGGCCATTCCCAAATACGTCTTCCCTGTCCCAGCCGGGCCAACACCAAACACGATGTCATCCCGTTCAATTGCATCAAGATACTTCTGCTGAGCAATACTTTTTGCTCTGACCTGACGCTTAGTTGACAGCTGGATTGGACTGCGCCCAAAAAATTCTCGCAGGTTGACTTCGTCATCCTGTTCAACGAGTTTGGCGGCCCTTCGTATATCTGATTGTGACAGTCGCTGACCATCTTTAATGACATCCGATACCTGGCCAACAAACTTCTCTATCTTCGCCACACGGTGAGCGGCGCCACTTACCACCAATTCAGTACCGTCGGTTCGGATCTGTACATCGAAGAGCAACTCAAAATGCTTCAAGTTCTCGTCGTAAGACCCGAAAAGGGTTTCTACTCCCTCATCCGGAACGTGAATTCTTGCAAGAAAAGAGCTGCTGATGGAATATCTCCAAGGTTTCGTGGATCTTAACCACGATGCCGTAGTAACGGTCAAGTCGTCGGATCGAGGTGAAGTTCTCTCAACTGCCTTCTAGACACTTCAGACGGAGACCCACACATCAAATCGAGTGCGTTGGCAGTCTTCGGAAAAGCAATAACATCCCGAATGGACGCCTCTCCTGCCAATAGCGCGACAATCCGGTCAAGGCCCAAGGCGATTCCTCCGTGGGGAGGGGTTCCGTGCTGTAACGCATCAAGAAAAAATCCGAATCTCGATGCCGCTTCCTCATCAGAGATCTTTAACAGTCGAAAAATTTGCTTCTGTAAAGCTTGCTCATGAATTCTGATGCTACCGCCTCCTATCTCCGTGCCATTAAGAACTAAGTCATAAGCGCGAGCCCGAACAGCACCAGGAGTCTCTTCTAAACGGCTAACATCCTCGTCGCGCGGTGCGGTGAAAGGATGATGCATCGACATGTATCGCGCTTCGGTGTCACTCCATTCAAGCAACGGAAAATCGATCACCCATAAAAATTCAAACCGTGACTCATCAAACAAACCTTCCCGCTCTGCTATCGTCAGTCTCAGCTGACCAAGCACACCAGAAGCCTCGGCACTATTACCCGCAGACAATAGAACCAAGTCGTCCACACCTGCCTCTAATAATTCCAGTGTCCGTGTCAAAGTGTCGACTCCAGCGGCTTTTAGAATGGAACTTTGTACAACTCCATCCGGAGAACGCCGAATCCACACTAGACCTTTTGCTCCTTGCGCGATCGCTTCATCGACAAGTTGATCAATTTTGTGTCGCGCGTACCTTCCCGCCCCAGGAATGGTCAGCGCTCGGACGAAACCTCCCTCTGCAATAACATCCCTGAATACTTTAAAAGGCGCATCAACAAACACGTCTGAAACGTCTCGAATTTCCAACGGACAGCGCAGGTCTGGTTTGTCAGTCCCGTAACGAGCGATAGCCTCATCGAATGTCATCCGCGCAAATGGAGCCGTGACCTCTCTGCCCACTGACTGGCACACTGTACGCATCAAGTTTTCAACAACACCGAAGACTTCGTCTTGAGTCGTGAAGGACATCTCGATGTCAATCTGAGTGAACTCTGGCTGACGGTCCGCACGCAAATCTTCATCTCGAAAACATCGAACAACCTGAAAATAACGGTCCATGCCAGAAATCATCAGTAGTTGCTTAAATATCTGTGGAGATTGTGGCAGCGCATAGTAATGCCCTGCATGCACACGACTCGGGACAAGATAGTCCCTCGCACCCTCGGGCGTCGACTTCGCCAACATCGGAGTCTCAATCTCCCAGAATCCGTGTTCATCGAGACACCGGCGAACACCCATCGTAATTTTGTGGCGCAGGCCTATGTTGTCTCTCATTCGTTGGCGGCGGAGGTCAAGATAGCGATACCGTAGTCGCACTTCTTCAGATACTGGTATTTCCTCGTCGATCTGAAACGGCGGCGTCACAGAAGTATTCAACACCGTGATGGCACGTGCCGCCACTTCAACCTCACCTGTCTCAATCTTGGTGTTGAGCGTATCTTCAGACCGGTGTTCGATCGGACCTTCGACGCACACAACAAACTCTGGTCGAATCTTCTTTGCAATATCAAGCAATGGCCCATCGTCACGCGCCACAACCTGTGTAATGCCGTAACGATCCCGTATGTCTATAAAAATTAGCGATCCTAGATCTCGAATCTTATGCACCCACCCCATCAAAATGACATCAGTTCCAACATCATGTGGACGCAGTTCTCCACAGGTATGAGTTCTCACAACTTCGTCTTTTCTCTCCGGCACTTGTGGATTATCTCCGCGTCTTAAATCATTTCTCGTTAGAAAGCAGCACTCCAGCGACATCCGCGCGACTAACAGTAGACTGCTCTCCCGTTGTCATGTTCTTAACAGTTACGTTCCCGTGTTCAAGCTCGTCATCTCCGACAATTAGCACATACGCTGCGCTCACACGGTCAGCGTATTTCATTTGCGACCTCAATGAGCGAGCCTCATACTCAATCAACACTCGCAACCCTGCTCCGCGAAGATCGCGAGCGAGCACTTGGCCAGAAACCCGAGCCTCATCACCTATCGCTACAACAAAAGCATCAATTGACGTTGAATCAGACTCCTCCTCTGGCATCGCTAGAATGAGTCGATCGACTCCTGCAGCAAAGCCCATACCGGCCCTGTCTGGACCTCCAAGCTGCTTAACAAGATTGTCATATCGCCCACCACCCAACACAGCGTTCTGCGCTCCAATCCCTTGAGTCACAATTTCAAAGGTCGTACGACTGTAGTAGTCGAGCCCTCTTACCAATCGATGAGACACCTGAAAGTTCAAAGAATAGACTTCCAACATTCGTTTTACCGTATCAAAGTGATCTCGGCATCCACCGCACAGATGGTCTTCAGAATGCGGTAACTGATCGATGATTTCTTGATCACCCGGCACCTTGCAGTCGAAAATTCTCAGTGGATTGGTCTTGGCCCTGCGTTGACAGTCCTTACACAGCTCCTGCACGCGACGACCAAGGACATCGGTTAGTCTCTCACTAAATAAGGGACGGCACGCCGAACACCCTACGGAGTTAATAAGTAACTTGATATCCTCAATACCCAATCCGGCAACAAAACTCACTGCCATTTCAATAATTTCGGCATCTAACAATGGTGCTTTTATACCAAACGCCTCAACATCAAATTGATAAAACTGTCGATATCGTCCTTTCTGTGGACGTTCGTAACGAAACATTGGCCCCAAACTGTACAGCTTGGCGACCGGCATAGACTGCTCCAACGAGTGCTGGACAAACGCCCGAACCATACTTGGCGTCGCCTCCGGCCGCAGTGTCACGCGGTCGCCACTCTTATCGACAAAAGTGTACATCTCCTTCTGTACGATGTCGGTCGCCTCCCCTGTGCCTTTGGCAAACAGTTCTTCCCGTTCCAGAATCGGCGTCCGAATCTCTTGGTACCCATATTGACGGCAAATACGACGAGCAACCGTTTCGAGTCGCTGCCAGCGCCCGACGTCACTTGGGAGAATATCTCGAGTTCCTCGAACGGTTGAAATCATAGTGATTGATATTCGTTCTTGTATTCAACATAGTGTTCGGAGTACCGCCGAATCGAGGCAACTTCATCATCGCTCAACATCCGACGAACCCGCCCGGGGTTACCCATAACGAGGGATCGAGACGGCACCACCATGCCTTCGGTAATGAGAGCACCAGCTGCCACGATTGAATCAATCCCAATCCTGGCACCATTCAAGACAATCACGCCCATGCTCACCAAACACCGGTCCTCCACCGTACAGCCATGGAGTACCGCTGCATGTCCAATCGTTACATCATCTCCCAGACTCGTCGGGTAGGAACCACTCATCACATGAACCACACACCCATCTTGAATGTTCGTTCGTCGGCCCACCCGTATGCTATTGACATCGCCTCGAATTACGGCGTTCATCCAGACGCTACTATCGGCTCCTATAACAACGTCGCCAATGACCTGAGCACTCTGATCAATAAACGCCGTCTTCGCGACGCGTGGATGGACAGAACCAAATGGGCGGAGCACTAGAAAGATTATACCCGTGGGGTAAACCTGACTTCTCCCTACAAACTAAGTCATAATCGCACAGATGTCTGCTGCACCTGTATCTGACACGTTGGACCGACCTCTGGCCAGTCTGAGATTATCCGTCACCGACCGGTGTAATTTGCGGTGCCAATACTGCATGCCGGAAGACGAATATGTTTGGCTTCCTCGTGAAGACATTCTGAGTTTTGAGGAAATTAGCACCCTGACCGATCTGTTCACCACCGTCGGTGTCAACAAAGTTCGGCTCACCGGCGGTGAACCTCTTCTACGTAAGAATTTACCAGACCTTATTACGGTGCTCGCAGCTAAGCCGGCCATTCAAGACTTGGCCTTGACAACCAACGGAATCTTGTTGGCTGATCAAGCCGCCACACTACAGTCCGCTGGCCTCCATCGAATTACGGTAAGCCTTGATACGCTGAAACCGGACCGCTTCAAGGCTTTAACTCGATTCGACGAATTAGCTGCAGTCTTGTCTGGCCTCAATCAGGCGGTTCAAACCTGGGTCGATCAGGTCAAGATAGATTCCGTCATTATCCGCGGCGTCAATGACGATGAGTTGATCGACCTGCTCGAGTATGGGCGCCAACTTGGTGCCGAAGTTCGCTTTATCGAGTACATGGACGTCGGAGGCGCTACCCGATGGACATTCGACGACGTAGTTGCCTCTACCGAGATGCTTCAACTAATAGAAGCCAGATATGGCACCGTAACACCAGTCGACGAACACACATCTGCTCCGGCAGACCGCTACCGCCTGTCTGACGGTACGACGTTCGGTATTATTTCGTCGACAACCGCTCCTTTTTGCCGGGATTGCGACCGCAGTCGAATTACTGCTGACGGGTTGTGGTATCTCTGCTTATACGCCCAGGCCGGAATTGATTTGCGGGGACCGCTACGTGATGGAATGTCATCAAACCATCTACAAAAACTTATTGAGTCCACCTGGAATGCCAGAAACGACCGTGGCGCAGAAACTCGTTTAGCGGCAGGAAATCGCCAACCGCTCGTCACACTCGAATCACTTCAAAAACAACCCCACCTTGAGATGCATACACGCGGGGGGTAACAGGTCAGACGCCGATACGCCTTCTTCACTGGAAACCTAGATTTTTCCCGTAGAGGGTAATCCTGCGAAGCTTTAGTTAGCGTATTGCACGCGGATCCACATCGACTCGAAGCGAACACCTGTGGCTCAAAAACAAAAGCCGGCCGAGAAACCTCGGCCGGCCCGAATATCCGGTGTGACGACACCACCCAATAACCGTAACAAAAGTGCTCAGTTGTTACTCTTCAATCCTTGAATCTGAACCGTCTCAGGAGCTTCTTCCTTGAGCACCTTCTGACGATACAACTGCGCCATCTGTTCATGATAGCGTGCATCCTTTTCGTCAGTGTTTTGGTCGGTTCCACTCTCTTGACCGTTCTTTAAAGCCGCCCGAGCAGCGAACTTCTCCTGTCGGGCATTCTTAGCAATACCCTGCTGGTCGAGGTCGGTCTGGACACCAGCCGCCACCGCCGCCTCATCAAGCACAAGGCTGTGCTCGGTCGTTCCAAGCCCAACCTCTTTCCCGCCGGCAAAAATCTCATGGCGGCCGTGTTCCTCATACCACTTGGTTAATGTAGCCGTCATGTGCATCTTCTCAATGATGTTCCGCCAGCCAATACCGGTATTGTAAGCACAAAAGGAAATCTCGCCCTCCTGAGTCGCATACGGAATAATGCACCGCTCTGTCCGCCGGAAGTCATAGTTGAACAGGTCTTGAAACCACATACCCGCAACGAACAGAAAATTCCATCTGTCTTCCCGGCGTTTGGCTATGTCGTCATGTGTCCGAGAGCCGGCGACACTGCCGTAGTCATGCCCTGTCGCGCCAAAGGTCTTATCAAACTTCTTCATTAAGTCGGAAAGCTTGAAATGGGTCGGCGACTTAAACGGATCGTAATTCCGCATTAGAGCCAACGCCATTCCTACCACAGAAGAAAATCTACCTCGAGCCGCGTCATTTACCGTTGCAATGTCCTTCGCGAGACGCTCACCCTTAACAAACGCCGTAAACGGCACCGCTTCCTTGGTTTCCTTGTCAATCATGACAGCCATCCCCACACCACAATTCGGATGGCAACCACAGTTCAATTGTCCCCAATCCTCCTGAGGTCCGTGTACCAAATCGGCCCAGTCAGTAAAGGTGCCCATGAAGGAAATAGGAAACCAGTCGCGAGTGGGCTCGCCGATTCCCGTCTGATTCTTCACATCATGCGCCAAGTGCGACAACGTGTACCGCTGGGCATGTCGACGTTCATCGGTAATTTCCTCGTCACGACCAGTAAACGAAACCGGTTGAAACGACAAGAAACTAATTTTCTTAGGATTATCCAGGGCAAACTGCACGACCCGCCCGACCTGCTCATTATTAATTCCGTTCAAAATGGTAATGACCGGCACGATATCCACACCCGCTTTGTGCAGATTTTCAATTGCCTGCAATTTCACATCAAAGAGATTACCAACAAGGCGATGTGAGTTCGCTGCATTCCCGACACCATCAAACTGGAGGTAGGCATACCGCAAACCTGCATCCGCTGCTGCCTGCGCAAAATCAGGATTTTTCGCGAATTCGATACCATTCGTTGCAGCCTGAACACTGTTATAACCAACCTTACGTGAATAGCTAACTGCATCAAGAAAATACGGCGACATCGTGGGTTCGCCACCAGAAAACTGAACAGACATCTGCCGTTTCGGTTTGATAGAAATGGCATTATCAAGCAACGTCTTGATGTCATCCCAGCTGAGTTCGTGAACAAACCCCACCTGATTGGCATCCATAAAACACGGGTCGCACATCATGTTGCAGCGATTAGTCAGGTCGATGGTCAAAACGGAACCACGCCCATATTTGATCGTGCTGCTGCCATGGTTGTGTAGCTTCTCGTCATTGTGGGCCCGCATATCGCTTCCGGGAAATGTTTCCTCAAGGTGACGAAAGAACTCCGTGTCGATGGCCATGACATCTTCGTAGTGACCATGAATAGGGCAATCCTTAATCATCTTGATCTTCCCATCATCCTCGACGATCTGCGCCTTGATCTCTCCCACTTTCTCATGGAGAAGATCTTTGTAATCTTTCTTCCCATCGAGGATAGCCTGACGGGCCTCACGTACACACTTAGGGCACAGGGAATCAGTCTCACGAGGCCAACCCAACGGAGGCTTGACCTTCTCGTCCGATTTCAATAATGGCTTATCTGCCCATGCAGGTGTGAACGAGGGCTTCTGAGCCATCTGGTTCCACGCGTTATAGAAAAACCAGGCTCCGTTAGCAGCGTACGAAAGACCCTTTTCAGCGTATTTTACGGGCTTATGCATGTAGACTCCTTAGGGACTCGGAGTTGAACAATCCGACATCCCCAATACGATGTTATCGTCGAGATTAACCTCTTGTTAAATTCACTTATATGAAGTGTAGGATAGCGGTCTTGAAAGGCAAATGGTACATTTTTCAGTGTTTGGGCCTATTTGGGGGATGAGTGGGCATTAAAAAGCTCTGAACGGGAACCGAAAATGGCAATCTTGGCCACTTCTTCCTGCTTAATCAGATACTTCTGAGTCGTTAACTTGAATCTCCAGCTCGAAACTGAGAGTCTGAAGGGTAATCGATGAGATTCCTTATTACGTTTGTCACGGCTATCCATCTGATCGGAACGCTTCCAGCCAACCCAAATGTGCTCGCGGCAGATACATTTGACCAAAGCTATCGTAACTACCACCAACTGTTGCGTAACCACGTAGACGACTCAGCTGTTAATTATTCTGCACTCAAAGCGAACCGTACATTACTTGATTCCATTGTCAGCCAATTCGGTCGTGTCACAAAATCAGAACTGGACAATTGGTCAACCGAAGAGCAAATCGCATACTGGATCAATGCGTACAACGTGTTTACTCTACAGGCAATCGTAGACCACTACCCTATCGAGTGGCGGTGGATAAACTTTCTCACGTTGACTCCACGGAATAGCATCAAACAGATACCCGGCGTATGGACCGAACTTCAATGGAACATCGCTGGAACCACAATGACGCTCGACGAGATCGAGCATGAAACACTCCGTCCTCTGTATCAAGAACCCCGCATTCATATGGCAGTCAATTGCGCTTCGATAAGCTGTCCCCCTTTGCGAAGTGAACCATATATTGGCGCACAACTGAATCGGCAATTAACTGTCGCGGCACGAGATTACTTAGCTAGCCAACTAGGAATGCGCGTGGATGGCTCGACGTTACACGTTTCGAGTATCTTCGATTGGTATGGCGAAGATTTCATCAGCGAGTATGCACACTTAGTCGCTGGTGGTCGATCAAACAAAGAACGGGCGATCCTAGGTTTTATAGCAACGTACGGTCCATCCGAAGCTTCCACAACTGCGCAAAGCGGACAAGCCAGCGTTCGATACATGCGCTATGACTGGAGACTCAACGACAGAGCGGATGGACACAGAACCTACTGAACCACCTGTGCGCGGCCCGTTCCACGACTCCAGACCCACAGCGCGACAACCACTACAGTCCCATACTCTACGACAACCACCCAGTCGGGAAGCACCCACCCTGTTCCAGCTAACTGGGAACTCCACACAACATAAGTGAGGACCGATACCAGGGTCCACGCGGTAAGAGGCCATACGTTACGAGTCATAAGAAACGGCGTTAGCCAGACAAGGTACCACGGGTACACAACGGGCATAAGTAATAAGGAGGCGGCCATCGGCCATGCCCACGCCGAAGGGTCGTCAACGCTCATTGTCTTGCGGGCAACCGCAGCAACAACGAGACCAACGGCCACCGCGAGCACCGAGATGGTCAGCACGCCAATCCGGGGCGCGAGAATGCCAAATATTGGACCGTTAAATCTCCAACTCGCCAAATAGGTCCCAAGCGAACCGACGGGCAAAGAGAATCCTGTATCAAGAAATGGAAGGTAGGCGAGCACGACCAGACCAAGAGCAGCAACACCATCCTTAAGATGCACCCGCTTCCAGAATAGTGGCGTCAGCACTATTGGTAAGAACTTAATCGCAAACGCTGCCGCAAGAACAGATGTAGCGATCAATCGCCGGCGCCGTGACAGAGCAACCCCAGCCGCTACAAGTAGAAAAGTGCCGACGAGATCAATATGTCCGCCACCAGCTCCCTCAATCGCAACCAACGGATGCCATGCATAAGCAAGAACCCACCATGGACTTCGTCCGGTTGTGGTCAACCAAAACCAAAGTAGCAGTATCGTTAATAAATCACAGACGACGACCGCTATCACCACCGCAGTTACAGAATCGCTAAGACTATTGACAGCCCGAAAGAACAATTGTGCAGCCGGCGGGTAGATCGTCGGAAGCTCAGCACTTGATGGATCAATTCTTCGTGTGGACTCTCCATGTAAATGTGCCAATTCCGGGTCATTAGGCGTCGACTCGTACGGGTTGTAGCCAAAACGTTGAACTCGACCATCCCAAAGATAACGATAGACGTCATCTGAAACGAGTGGAGCAGAGGGAATAATGGCGACGCGCCAAGATACAGCCAGCAGCAGACAGACCACTAGGAGGCGCCGAGAGCGCAGCCCTTGAGATACAGCAAATAAAGCAGCGATGTAGGCAATCCCAGCTATCCCTATTAGTAATACAAAGGTCTCGCTGTCAGCCCTTGCATCGATTCGTGACGCAGCCACTAGTGAAACCAGCAACACCAATCCACATCCGACGACTATCCCCTTAGCCATCGAGAGCTGTCCTTGACAGCGCCCTCCTGCTGTGGCGTGTCCACCACATTGAACCGATGGTCGATAACATACGAACACCAGCCCTGACACTCCCAGTAATCGTTCCGGAAATCTTAGAACGGCCAATTCTCGTTCGTTGACGAATCGGCACCTCGTGTACTCTGAGGTCCGCCTCAATGGCCTTCACCTGCATCTCAATCGTCCAGCCCCACGTTTTGTCTGACATGCGGAGACGGTCTAGAGCCTGACGCGTGATCGCCCGAAACGGTCCCAAGTCACGATAGTGAGCCGTCCAAAGTCTGTTAATCAGCCAAACACAAAGTGCAGTACCAAATCTCGCCAACAGTGGTCGTCCAACGCCGGCACGGCAACCCAGCACAAAATCAGTAGTCCCGGACAGAATAGGCGCCAGCAACAATTGCATCTCTTCAGGATAATCGCTCCGATCCGCATCTAGAAAAACAACAATGTCAGCGGCTTTCTCCGCACGAAGGCCGGTTAGGCATGCCCGTCCATACCCTCGGATCGGTTCATCGACCACACGCGCACCCGCACGTCGAGCACACTCTGCCGTTCGATCAGTTGAGCCGTTGTCCACAACGGTGACCGACTCCACTATGTCCGGAATCTCAGTTAGCACGTGACTAATGGCCTCCTCCTCATCCAAGGCTGGAATGATTACGGAGATTTTTGCTGCCGAGGTCTGATCTGTGACCACTGATTGAGTCCGATGAGCCATCATGGCAGCCACATCCCTATGTGAAGTTCTGGCACCGTAATACCGACGCGCCAGCCACCCAGGGGAGACACCAGCAAAAAACAGACCGACAAGAACAATGTTGAGTCCCGAACAACGCACCCACCCACCGCGCTCCCACCGCCTCGCCGAGACACAAACGGCTCGAGACGAAAACTTCATCGCGCCCCGCCTGCGAAGACGTCGGACGAGATCAACATCCTCCATAATTGGCAAATTGGAGTAGCCGCCCTCTTCGAAGAACACCTCTCGGCGCACAAAAATTCCTTGATCGCCGTATGGAAGCGCGAACAACCGAACACGCAGATAAACTCCAGCCTCGACGAGGCGGGCTATAACTGCTTTTGACCGAAGTCGAAAACGGAAGGCTCCGCTGACTACCCCCGTTTGGTCTGCTCGTCTCAAAACATCTACCCACCTTGGTTCCGGACACGCATCCGCATGCAGAAAGAAGAGCCACTTCCCGATAGCAAGACTGGCTCCATGATTCATCTGACGAGCTCGACCGGGGAGACTCTCGGTCCATCTGACCTCCGAAAAGCGAAGTCTCAGTCTCTGGATCGACTCGTCACCCGGATCTCCATTCACAACGATCACTTCATACGGTGGGTATCGCCCCCCAGCTTGTTCAGAGGTCACCGCTAGCGTCTCGAGCAGTACCGCCAACTCGGAGCTATCATGCAGAACGGGTATTACGATTGAAATTAATGGTGTCGCCGACATCTCGGATTCAACAGGCCAACGACCCTCGTGTGAATAAAAACTACAAACTTGGCCTGGGCAAACTCAAAAACTCTTTCGACTCGGACCACACATGCTCCAAGCTCGCCCCTAACTGATGACCATCATCGACCATAACAAATCGCACATGAGATCGAGACAGGGAAAATCGTTTAACCATCTCCGGGTCAACTACATCGTCTCGCTTGCCTTGAACGATCAATGTCGGCACAGTGTTGACCGCAGCAAATGAATCGTAACGCC
>CAZWIL010000044.1:0-14323 GCA_964634175.1 uncultured Vicinamibacteraceae bacterium | reverse complement strand
AAATATAACCCGTGGGTTCGGGTTCACGCAGTAGTGACCATGTTTGACAGTGGCGGTAGCTCAGGACAACTACGTGACCAACTTGGCGTCCTGCCACCCGGTGATGTTCTGAAGTGTGCACTGGCTCTGGCTCGGAATGAGTCTGAGGCGAGGCGAATTCTTCTTTCTCGCCTTCCTCGCTTAGAAGATGATCGACTCGGGGGGCATACGAGTGGCAATCTTTTACTTTCCATGATGGAGCAGTACAGCGGAGATTTTCTGACGGCTGTCGATTCATTGAGGGACCTTTTGGACTGCAACGGCCATGTGTGGCCGATCAGTGTGGAACATGCAAGTGTATGCGCCGAGTACGAAGATGGTTCCAAGACCAAGGGTGAGGTCGCCGTTGATGAAGAACAGACACAGGGACGACGGATTATTCGGACGTGGCTAGAGCCAGAAGTACAAATTCATCCACCCGTGGCCGAGGCTATTACCGAATTTGATGCAGTGGTCATTGGCCCTGGAAGCTTTTTCACGAGTTTGATGCCGATTCTGTTAGTAAAAGGTGTTGCAGAAGCTTTACGCAAGGCAACTGGGCCAATCGTGTTAATCGCTAATATTTTGACGGAAGGTCGGGGGATGAAAGGTTTCACGGCGGCAGATGCGGTCCGTAAAGTTAGCGAGGTTATTGGTCGACCTGTTGATGTCGTTCTGGTCAATGAGGGATACCCGTCGGCTGACGCACTCGACCGCTATGTAGCCGAGCATAAGGAATTGCTTGTAGTCGGCGATGTGGCACGGGATTGTGAAGTGATTACTGGACAATTCTGGCAAGGAGCGATCGCCCGTCATGCCCGTCGACGTCTTTCGTATGTTGTGTGGAACGTAATAGCGCAGCGCCTTCTCGTTTAGGTTTCCCTCAAGAATGATGTTCTGCCTTTAGTCTTTTGGTATTCACAGGTTGGTTGATCCCAATCGGCATGTGCTCATGTTTACTTTATGATTGTTGATATGCAGACATCTTCTGCGTCGGATTGGTTCGGGCATCCCCGTGGTCTCTCCACGTTGTTCTTTACAGAAATGTGGGAGCGCTTCAGTTACTACGGCATGCGAGCACTGCTGATTCTCTTCATGACTGACATGGTCGCCACCGGTGGTCTTGGTATGACAGATGTCACTGCGACGGCCATTTACGGACTTTATACGTTTGGGGTTTACGCAGTAGCTCTTCCAGGGGGCTGGATCGCGGATCGACTGATGGGACAGCGGCGAGCAGTGCTGTGGGGTGGAATCGTAATTGCGGCCGGTCATTTTACGATGGCTGTTCCGACTACCAATGCCTTTTATCTTGGATTGGTTTTAATCGTTCTCGGAACGGGCTTACTTAAGCCTAATGTGAGCGCTATTGTGGCTGACTTGTATCCGGAAGGCGGGGCCAGGCGCGATGCTGGATTTTCAGTGTTCTACATGGGTATCAACGTCGGAGCTCTGGCTGGTCCACTTGTATGTGGAACCCTAGGAGAGAATGTGAATTGGCATCTAGGGTTCAGTGCGGCCGGTGTGGGGATGTTACTCGGCGTTGTCCAGTACGTGTGGGGGAGGCGTTACCTTGGAGAGGCGGGCGAACTACGGTCAACACCAGGAGAGAAACATCAAGCTTGGCGGACACTCTTTTTGGGCGTAGGTGTGGTCGTAGGATTGACGGCGGTGTTCGCGGTGTTTCAGGTGGCGGGAATGTTGTCATTGTCGATTCTTATTGTCGCGCAAGGAACGGGTGTTCTGATCACGATCTTAGTCGTCTTATATTTTGCCTACGTCTTTCTTTGGGGAAACCTGACCAAAGACGAGCGAAGACGTGTCGCTGTCATTCCGTTGTTGTTTCTCGCGGCTGCGATCTTTTGGTCTGGCTTTGAGCAGGCAGGATCGTCGATGAATTTGTTTGCCGAAAGGTTGACTAACCGCACAATACTTGGTTCGGAGATTCCGGCCAGTTGGCTTCAATCAATTAATCCCTTGTTTATTATTCTCTTAGCTCCGGTATTTGGATCGATTTGGGTCTCGTTGGGAACTCGAAACCCATCGATTGTCGTTAAGTTCACCCTCGGCATGGTTCAACTCGGATTAGGCTTCTTTGTGTTGGCGTGGGCAGCAACCGGTACTGTCGATGGTGGTCTTGCGAATCCTATGTGGCTGATTGCGACCTATTTCTTTCATACCACCGGCGAACTTTGTTTGAGCCCAGTTGGGCTGAGCAGTATTACTAAATTGTCCCCACAGCGGTTCGTCGGTCAAATGATGGGTATTTGGTTTATGGCGGCAGCTCTTGGCAACTTGTTGGCTGGCTTGGTGGCGGGTCTTATCGAGAGTTTGCCACTTCCTCAGTTATTTGGAACCGTTGGCCTTATCGTCACTGGCGCAGGGCTTCTAATGCTAATTGTGTCGCGACCGGTAAGTCGTTTGATTGGCGCAGCGAAGTAAGACGGGTGCTGGGTGATATGAAACACCGGTCCCAGGGATTTCATGGCCATAGGCAGATGCGGACGCTGCTTATTTCCACCTATGAAATGGGACGACAACCATTTGGATTAGCATCTCCCGCAGCTTGGCTGAGACAAGCGGGCGTAGATGTCACATGTCTTGATCTCTCTCGACAACCGTTTCGAGATGAGCTCGCGTCGGTCGACCTTGTAGCATTTCACTTGCCGATGCATACTGCCACTCGGTTAGCGGTTCCCGTTATTCGACGGGTGCGAGAACTGAACCCAGATGCCATGCTTTGCTGTTACGGTTTATATGCGCCTCTCAATCAAGAGGTTCTGTCGAGACTTGGTGTCGAGGCCATTCTTGGGGGTGAGTTTGAAGCAGATCTCTTGGCCTTGGCTACCGGACAATCTGTCGTTGGGATATCCACTGAGCACGAACTGCCGAGGCTATCTTTCCTTGTGCCTGACCGGTCTGACCTTCCGCCACCGTCTCACTACGCGGCATTAGAGTACGGCAGCGAAAAAAAGATCGTTGGCTATACCGAGGCCAGTCGAGGGTGTAAGCATCATTGTAAGCATTGTCCGATTGTTCCAATCTACAAGGGACAATTTCGTGTGATTCCTGTTGAGGTGGTCATTGAGGATGTGCGTCGCCAGGTTGACCGAGGAGTTCAGCATATTACTTTCGGGGATCCAGATTTTTTTAATGGCATTGGGCATGCGCTTCGCGTGATCGAGAGTATCGCTGACAACTTTCCAGACTTGACTTACGACGCAACTATCAAGATTGAGCATCTGTTGCAGCATTCTGACCAACTGACCCGATTGCGTGACACACGATGCCTGTTTGTCACGAGCGCTGTGGAGTCATTTGATGACGATGTGCTGGGCGCACTAAACAAAGGACACACGGCGGCCGATGTGCGGATGGCCGTTAAAGCGTGCCGCGAGTGCGGTATCAATCTTATTCCAACATTTGTAGCGTTCACACCGTGGACCACACTGGAAAGCTACGTCGCCTTCCTTCACACAATTGATGAATTATCGCTCGTTCATCACGTCGCGCCTATCCAACTCGCTATACGACTATTGGTTCCTGACGGGTCATATTTACTGACGGCACCAGAAGTCGAGGCTTGCTTGAAGCCTTTCGATCCATCACGGCTCGTGCATCCTTGGCAACATCCTGATCCGAAGGTTGATGCATTGCATGAGGAGATTGCGGCATTGGTTGGCCACAGTCCTCTGTCCTGTCGTGCAGAGATTTTTGATGATGTTTGGCAGGTTGCTCGTCGGTTAGTTGGGCGAGGTGGTCCGGTTGTTCAACCCACTTCTCGAAAACGTTCTGAAGTGCCGTTCCTGAACGAACCTTGGTACTGTTGAGCCGAACCGACAGCTGAGCAGGTAGCTCTGGTATAGGACATCGGCAACCAAAACGAACAAGCAAATGGCACGGCTTCTTTTAATAGCCACAACAACGGGTTACCAAATTCGATCGTTTGGACGAGCGGCCGAACGATTGGGTATTGAACTAATACTGGCGACCGATCGGTGCCATGTTCTTGAGGACCCATGGCGCGATGGCGCCATCTCTATTCGGTTCACTGACGAGGCCGCTTCGGTAGAGGCAATCCGCCAGGCTCTCGAGCCGCGGCCGATTATGGGCATCGTGGCGGTCGGAGACAGGCCGGCTTTGATTGCAGCCCTTGTGTCACAAGCTATGGAATTGTCTGGCCACTCACCAGAGGCAGTGCGTATCGCTGGAAACAAACTTTTGACACGGAGCTGCCTGCGGGACAAAAAAATTCCGTCACCGTGGTTCGTCGCATTCCCGACTGATACTGCGATGGACGATATCCCAGATGAGGTGCATTTTCCGTGCGTTGTCAAGCCGCTCAACATGTCCGCTAGCCGAGGTGTGATACGAGTGAATTCGCTGAAGGAGCTTTCGGTTGCTATGCAGCGGGTCTGTCATATGCAGACGTCGCCGGAGCTCAAAACTCTTCGGGATCCACTAAATTCGACGATTCTCATTGAGGAATATCTGCCAGGACAAGAGGTGGCAGTAGAGGGCGTTCTGATCGAGGGTGTATTTCGTAAGTTTGCGGTGTTCGATAAACCTGATCTACTTGAGGGACCATTTTTCGAGGAAACCATTTACGTCACGCCGTCTAGACATACTGAGCGGACTCAACAAGGGATTCGACAAGCCGTCAGCGATGCGTCAGCAGCATTGGGATTGACGGATGGCCCTGTTCACGCTGAATGTCGTATCGGTTCAGCCGATATTTTTGTTTTGGAGATTGCACCGCGTCCAATTGGTGGGCTTTGTGCACGTGCATTGCGGTTTGTCGGACCTGACGGGGAGACCGTGTCCTTGGAGAACCTACTACTACGCCACGCTATGGGAGAGCAGATATCTGATTATCGTCGCGAAGAGCAAGCGTCGGGGGTGATGATGATCCCTATTCCTGCCGACGGTTTGTACAAAGAAGTTCATGGATTGGCCTTGGCACGAGCAGTTCCGTATGTCGAAGACGTTGTCATCACTGCGCGACGCGATCAGAGAATTCGACCTTTGCCGGAGGGGGACAGCTACTTGGGATTTATCTTTGCTCGAGCGGCGCAACCAGCACTAGTAGAGTCGGCGTTACGGTCCGCCCTCGAGTGCTTGGAATTCAAGATCGAACCACCCATACCTGTGGTGTCTTCTTAACCTTCGAGCTTAGGATTATTTTGCTTGTGGAGGAACATAGTCCGGCGGAAGGGCTGATCCTTCACCGAAAAAGAAATCTTCCATGAACTTGGCAACCATTTCCTGCGCTTCCTTCTGCCAAGGCATAAGTCGGTATTCATTGAGGATCATCTTCATTCGCTCTTCCCAGAGTTTCCAGGCTTCTACGGAAACACCTTCATAAATCCGCTTACCTAACTCACCTGGCCACGGTGGCTTATCCAAGCCTGGCATTTCCTTTTGAAACTTCACGCACTTGACCGTTCGTTGCCCCGATATAGGGACGGATGAACCGGGCTGTTTGTCGTCAGTTGGATCCACGGTCTTGTTCTCCTGACTTCTTATGACAGGCTACTAGTGTACTCCGTCTGGAGGTTGGTCAAGTGTCCAAAGTGCAATTTGTTGTTCTCCTAATTCAGCTGTCACAATTCGGGTGACGTCGACACGAGTGTCATTAAAGCACGCGCCGCCGCCGATATCGGTGGCGGCATCAGATACGAGAGCATTAGCAGTTGACCCGTTCAATGTGCTTTTTCGCCAGAGGCCTTTTGGTAAGCCAACAGTCCCCATCTTCATGTCTTTATTGGTTCTAATGAAGCAATGAATTTCGCCGAGGTCATTGAAGACGCGGATTGTATCTCCGTTAGTTAGATCTCGTACGCTGGCATCATGAGGATGCATCTCGAGCGACACAATTCGCTGGCGCGATTCACCAAGAGTCGACGTAATCGTTTTTGAGGTTGCCGGCGAGAGCAGTACAAGCGGGTATTTTGCGCCAGCAGTGTCACCTTGATAGGAATAGATACCCATTGGAGTTTCCAGTTCCAATGCTTCGGGGAACAGGTCGATTCTAGAGTCCGCTGTTCGAGGAAAAACGTCGATAAACTGGATCGGTTCGGAAGGGCATTCTGGTGTCGCAATACCGGAAGACAGTAGATTTTCGCGGACGTCAGCTTTCAAGGCGGTAGCAACATGCATGACCGATTCAGGATCGGATCGAAAAGACGGATTGATGTTAAGGCCCAAGCGTCGCCCCAAATCACTAAACACTTCGACATTGGGCCGAGAATCCCCAACAGGTTCGATGACCGGCTGTACGAGCTGAAGACTAATTGGCCCGTAGGCTCTGGCCAAGTCGTAATGTTCAAAGAAAGTAGTCGCAGGTAGGACGACGTCGGCCCACTGTGCTGTGTCGGTGAGGACCTGGTCAAAGACGACAGTAAACAGGTCGTCACGTTTAAGGCCTTGCAGAATTCGATTCTGTTCCGGCATTGTCACCGCAGGATTACAGTTGTAGACGAAGAGCATCTGGATTGCCGGGTCGGTGTGCTCAGTCAGAACCCGACCCAGTTGGTTCATATTAATAACGCGTGTCGTCGGTTCGGCAGAGTCAATGACATCGTCGGTGTTCACTGTCCATGCGCCCGAATTGCTCATTGTGAACCCACCACCACGAACACCAAATTTGCCTGCGACTGCTGGAAGCGCGAGAACCGAGAGAGCCGCGTTTCCTCCGTTTCGATTTCGCTCGAGTCCCCAGCCGCATCGAATTACAGCTGGTGATGTCTCGGCATACATCTCAGCGACGCGTTCGATTAGGTCAGGGTCGATATCTGCAACGGTGCCAGCCCGGTCCATGGTCCATTCACTGGCCCGTGTCCTCAGTTTGTCTGCGCCGTGTGCGTACTTGCTGAGAAAGTTCTCGTCCTCGAAGCCGTTTTCAAAAAGAAAGCGATGCATTGCCAAAGCGACCGCGACATCAGTTCCGGGACGTACTTGTAAATGAATATCAGCTTGCTTAGCGAGACTGGTCCGTCTGGGGTCGATTACTACAAGGGCTGCGCCGGCTTCGACGGCAGCTCGGATGTGGGGTAGAAGGTGTATGCCAGAGCTTGGCGGATTAGCTCCCCAGATGATGATCAGTCGAGCGTGTTGATAGTCGACGTATGAGACACCTGGCATCCGCCCGTACATCGCTTGGCTGACACTGGTTGTGGGTGCCGCGCAGACGGTGCGGGCCAATTGACTTGTGCCGAATTGTCTAAAAAGTTGTGCGTCGGAAGTGTCTTGGGAGACCAGCCCGTTAGAACCGCCGTAAGAGAATGGAAGAATAGCGTCAGCGCCATGCTGATCTCGGATCTGCTTCATCCGATTGGCAATCAAGTCCAATGCTTTGTCCCATGTCACTTTCTTGAACCGACCTTCGCCCTTGCGGCCCTCGCGAACACCGGCGTGATGCAGTCGATCCTCTCCGTATACTCGGTTGGCAAAACCGCGAACCTTGGCACAGATAAATCCATTGGTTACAGGATTTCTGTCTGAGCCATCAATTTCGACCAGGCGGCCTTTTGTGACTTTGACCGACAGACTGCAGGAGTCGGGACAGTCAAGTGGACAGGCGGTGTCGACGGTTGATTGTCCCCAATCGAGATCGGAGTCCTTCTTGTTCATTGCAGGAGTTTATGCCAGGCGCCTGTGGTCCGTCGACACCGAGAGTCGACGAGACAAAGACTGGTATGCTTTTTGGCATGGGACTTCGATTTGATTGCCTCACCAAGAAATTTGGAGATGTGACAGCGTTCCACATTCCGACGCTGACGATTGAGCCTGGGGAATTCTTCACGTTTGTCGGTCCAGCCAAATGTGGGAAATCAACATTGTTACGGGTAATCGCGGGAACAGATGAACCGTCAACGGGAACATTGGCGGCCGACACGGTTGTTCTTAACGAGGTGTCCGCCGCTGACCGTGGTGTGGCGACGGTTTTGTCCGATGGAACGATCAAACTAGATTTATGCAGGTATGTTGTATTTGATGAATCTACTTCTCGTCTGACTGATACTGAATTTATGGATTTTATTGATGATCTCAAGCGGCGTGGTTCGGCCCAGGATATGACAATTATTCTTGCGACCGCTGATCAAGGAAAGGCTCTGGAGTTTTCGGATCGTATGGCGGTTCTTGACGCTGGGGCGGTACAGCAAATTGGTACACCTACTGACATTTTCGACAGACCGAAGAACATCGTTGTGGCGGGATTCTTTGGCGACCCACCTATGAACGTTGTTCCCGGCATATTGGAAAAGGATGGGGTTGCGGTTGAAATTGGCCCGCGAGCTGTGCAACTCAATGGATTGATTGCCGAGGATTATGCACGTGATGTTTTCTTGGGTATCCGACCTGAACATATTCGATTGAACCCAGACCCGACCGCTGGTTGGCGGGGGAAGGTAGAGGCCATCCGGTCTCAAGAAGGACCGACTATGATCGAAGTTCACGTCGATGGTGGAGAGTTCATCGTGCGGGAAGAAGGCGAGAGTTCGTATAAGGTAGGCGACCGCGTTTCGATTTCCATGCCTGCACGACATCTTCACGTATTCGACGCACACGGCGGTCGGCTTGAGATGGTGTAGTGGCGCATTTTGTGCGGTCAATCTCGGATATGCGAATGTGGAAAAGGCGACCGATTAGTTTGCTGTTGATTGGGTCGGCAGTTGCACTTGCCGTTGTTCCGACGTCGCATCGCGTGGTTGAAACATTTTATTCCCAACAGGTGTATCTCCTAGCTCAGAATCTACTGACTCCGTTCTCGAGTTTGATGCCAGTTGCTTGGTTTGATGTGCTACTGCTAGGTGCATTAATCGCACTGCCGTGGGCATGGTTCCGAGCGCTCCATCGTGCTGGTCCAGGTGAACGCTGGGCCACGTGTCGCCAGATGACGATCACCACGGTCACTACGGGAGCCGTGGCCTATCTAGTTTTTTTCTTTGTTTGGGGGCTGAACTATCGACGAGAGCCTCTTACTGCAAAACTGGATTATGAAGCGAAGCGTATTAACAATGAAGCTCTGGTGGCACTTGCTAACGAAGCGACGGTAAGTCTCAATAGACTGTATCCGCAGGCTCATGCGAAGCGATGGTGGACTTTAGACGAATTCCCGGTTCACCTTGGTCCGGCCTTTGACCGGATTCAGAGAGACCTAGGTGTCCAGAGGACTGCGGTTCCTGGACTACCTAAGGCCACTATCCTGAGGCCCTACTTCCAGTGGGCCGGGATCAATGGAATGGTTAGTCCGTTTTCCCTTGAGGTGCTCGTCAATACGACGGTTCTACCGTTTGAACGCCCTTTCGTTGTGGCGCACGAATGGGCACATTTGGCCGGCTACGCGAACGAATCCGAAGCGAGTTTTGTGGGGTGGTTAACGTGTCTTTCTGGGGATGCGGGTGCCCGTTACAGTGCGTGGGTATTTCTTTTTCCCTATGTAGTGAGACAGTTTGATCCCGAGGAACAGGGCCGATTGTGGCGGCGAGTGGATGACGGCCCCATGAATGATTTTCGTTTGGTGGCCGCTCGTGTGTCTCAATCAGTGCCCGTAGTGAGAACCAATGCAAATCGTGTGTATGACCGGTACCTGAGAGCCAACCGGGTCACAGACGGGATTGCCAGTTACGGTGCAGTTGTGGACTTAGTTTTGGGAAGCGCAATTGGAGAAATGGCGGTTACCGCAGCTGCTGGAGACCAGTTTCATTAGAATTTGTTCATTCTGTTCTGAAATAGGGCATGAATAGGCGCTGAAGTGGGTCATCGGAAGTGAAAACCAATACTTCCAATTTTGCAGGTGGTATGATCAAGGCAACGGAGGCGTTTCCTTTCATTTATGTTCAAGCTTGTCAGTACCGTCAGGGGTGGCTCGGTTAACTCACCAGCCATAGCCAATCAATACAATACGGTAGATGAAGCCAGAGATGCTGCCAAACAGTTAATGCATGAGCATCAACGTGTCGTGCGTGTGATGATCGTTGACGCCCAATCATCTGGGTTTGTTGAGTGGATGGATCGAAGTTAGTTCTTCGACTCTGTTGTTCACAGCGTTAGCTGGGCCTACCTGTTATTCCTCTGGGATTAAACCCAGATTGTCTAAAATTTTCACGCAGGCGTGGGATCGATTCAAGGAATACAAGTGAATCCCTGGCGCTCCTCCGGCAAGAAGGGTTTCGCATTGGCGGGTGGCGAAGTCTACCCCAAAGTCTCTCATTGCCTCGGCGTTGTTTTCGAATCGTTCGAGGGTGTTAAGAAGTTCTTTGGGTAATGCGGCGCCGCATATTTTGGTGAATCGCTTAATTTGATCCGTGCTGAGAATTGGCAAAACGCCTGGTGTAATTGGTTTCGACACCCTTAGCGTTCCTGTCATGTACTCAAGGAATTCAAAGTAATCCGAGTTAGTAAAAAATAACTGAGTCAAGATGAACTCTGCTCCGTGGTCCAACTTGTTCTTAACCCGTTTCCAGTCCACATGCTTGCCGTCATTACACGAGATGTGGCCTTCCGGAAATCCAGCCGCACCAATCGAAAACTCACCATGTGCTTTGATGAAATCAATGAGTTGGAAGGCGTAATCGAGACCGTTGTCGGCGGGGGAGGCATCGGGTTGGTCCCGCGGCGGATCACCTCGGAGAGCCAGGATGTTCTGAATGTCAAGCGCTTTGGCGTCAGCGAGATACTGGATGATCTCTTCTTGGGTCGAACTGATGCAAGTGAGGTGAGCCATGCTGGTGATCCCATGGGTTTTCTGAATGCGATCTGCGACTTCTAGTGTCTTGTCTCGCGTGGCGCCACCGGCTCCATAGGTCACAGAAAAGAAGTCTGGTTTTGCCTTGGCCAATCGAGGAAGTGCGCGCTCATAGAGGCTTTCTTGTGCACTCGATGTTTTCGGAGGAAATAATTCTATCGAGACTACCGGTTGCTTGGTTTTGTCTTTTTCCTTGTAAATCTCTGGAATCAAACGCATGGTGAATTGGTTCTTATGGGTTGTTTAGCTATGAGGACGTCACGACAGAACGAGTTTGATTAGTCGTTGCGCATCTGACACGGCGTGTGTTCTGGAGCGAATCGTCTCTTGACCTTACCATCCTTCGCGTGTTGTTGGCAGATTGATAGTTGCACCAATTGGTTCCGATGTAGAGCCGCTAGAGCGTCGGTTGACCCAGTTTTTTACAAGAATGTCGCGTTCAAAAATTCTTGCGGTGGATCAATTTAATCGACCAGTAGACAAGGCTGATCACTAGGTCGCAACGGATTCCGCCACGGTCATTCTGCCCTGAACTTATTAGTAATCGGAAGCCTTCGATCTTTTCCAAAGGCCCTCTTGGTGATTCGGACTCCTGGCGGAGCTTGGCGACGTTTATATTCTGCGCCGTCAACCATGCCAACAATACGCCTGACGAGCTCTTCCTCAAATCCAAGTGACTTGATCTCGGCGAGCGTCAGGTTGTCTTCGACATAAGCTTTTAGGATCGTATCTAGTTCCGGATATGGCGGTAAGCTGTCTGTGTCGAGCTGGTTCTCTCGGAGTTCAGCGGTCGGCGCTTTCTCAATAATCCTACGAGGGATGATCTCATGTTTAAGGTTGTACCATTCAGCTATTCGGTACACCCAAGTTTTAAGCACATCCTTGAGCACCGAGAAACCACCGGCCATATCGCCATACAAAGTCGCGTACCCGACGCTCATCTCGCTTTTGTTGCCAGTAGTGAGGACTAGCCATGAAAATTTGTTCGAAAGAGCCATTACAAGATTGCCGCGAATACGTGCTTGGAGGTTTTCTTCGGCGACATTTGAGGCGGTGTCACGAAAAAGTGTCGCTAGGGTCTCGTCGTAGGAAGTGACGAGTTTATGAATAGGCAGTTCAAGAAGGTTGACGCCCAGTCGTTTAGCTAGTTCGCTGGCATCGTTACGATTGGCATCAGATGTATACCGCGACGGCATGGACACGGCAGTGATCGCCTCTGGTCCGAGAGCGTCAGCAGCGATTACTAGCGCCACCGCCGAATCGATACCTCCGGAGAGTCCAAGAACAGCCTTCTGAAATCCGTTCTTGGAAAAATAGTCGGCAGTTCCAAGAACGAGCGCGCGATAGACTTCTGCTTCTTCTGCCAGCAGTGTCTGACGTCGGGGAGTGTCGAGGACCGGTTTGGCCGTGTTGAGTGTTGAGAGTGTTATGTGAGTTACATGGTCTGTTGTGGTCTGAGGAGTGGTCAAGTTTCTGTCGACTTCGATATCCGTGATTACTAGGTCTTCTTCAAACTGACGACCTCGCGCAAGAACGTCGCCATTAGGGCTCAGTATCAGGCTGTGACCGTCGAAGACAAGTTCATCTTGACCGCCAACAGCGTTACAAAATGCTATAAAGCAGTTGTAGTCGCGACAACGTGTTCTGAAAAGTTCTTCTCGCTCAACACCTTTCCCTTTGTGGTACGGTGACGCTGATAGGTTCACAATCAGTTGCGCCGTTCCGTCGACGACAGCCTGTTTACCAGGACCTTCGGGATGCCAGAGATCTTCACAAATGGTTACCCCGACAGCTATACCGTTTATGTTGACTACCATCCCTTTGTCACCACTGGCGAAATAGCGTTTTTCGTCAAAGACGGCATAGTTGGGTAGTAAGCATTTTCGATAGATGGCCTGTACTTGGCCGTCGGCTAAGACAGCTGCGGAATTGAACAAGGAACCGGATAGATGTGGGTATCCAACGAGTACCACCGCAGTCTGGACACTGGTAGCCAACTGCTGAACGGCCGCTTCAGCCTGTTCCCAGAATCTGGACCTCAAAAGTAGGTCTTCAGGCGGATAACCAGTAACACACAGTTCAGGAAAGACGATGAGTTCGGCCCCGTGAGCGCAGGCGCGATCAATCTCGACACGGATGCGCTGAACGTTTTTGTCGATATCTCCGACTGTCAGGTTAGCCTGGCACAATGCAATACGGACCATTTGTAGACACGATATCACCTAGACGTCATTACCTTCGGTGGTGGGTATACAGAACTGCAAAATCTCGGGCGCAAAAGAGGGAAGATTCTGCGAAAAGTAAGAGCTATCGGTCAATCGTTTTGTGACTTAGGGCAGTCGGGAGTCCGCTATTCCTATTGCCAGGGCAATCTGGCGAATTTTGGCCTGAATAGTACGCACATTACTAGGGCCCATGCCGAGGAACTGTTTTTGAACGGGGGACAATGATTCAAGTGTTTCGTCTGTGAAATGAAAAAACGGGGCGTGTTCAACGAGCGCCGAAGAGGTATCGACGATTGGTACATCGAGCAGATTGATGATCGCTCTTTCAAAAGTTCCCAGAAACGGGCGGTCCGGGTTGCCCAGTTCCACGTAGGCCTCAGTAATCAGCGGTTCTAGAAGATGGTACAGTTCGGCACTCCCTTGTGTGTCGAGTGAGTCAATGATCTCCGTATGCAGGTCGTAGCGACGGTAGTTGTCCGGGTTGATCAGGAGAGTCGGTCCGCTACTAGTTGTAGTGAATCGGTTCTGGGGTCTCAGAAACGTTATGTGTTGGGCAGGATTCGTACCGTCTGCTATGTTGTCGATAACCACGACAAAGCGGCGAATGATTCCGTCGGTGACCAACCAACTCGTCAGTTCAGGATGTGACGAGAGCGCCTCCACAAGATTTCTGACGAATCCGTCGCTATCATTTAACGCCGGGACTTCAATGGGTTCTGGATCTGGTACAACCGGCTCAGGAGGAGCTGGCGTCACCTCGCGTGGTGCTTCGACTACCGTCTCAACTGGTTCCTCAGTGTCGTCTCTTGCAAGAAACCAGTACACTCCGAGGGCGAATGCCAAAAGTGCTACTGCGGCAACCGTGACAATTCGTCCATGGGGCGGTTGTCTGTCGGCCGCCCTGACAGAGTCCTTGATGTGAACATCTCCGAGTTGAGTCATTACAAGGAGTGTACCGCTAGTCTGGATAAGTCCAGAATCTTAATCTACCCGCTATGATAACCTACGGTCGCCTGTTTTTGTACTTGAAGAGAGATGTATTTCAAGAGCGGACTCTCTGGGCTTTTGGGTGACACGGAGGGTGGAACACAGCACCGTTTCTCAGATTACGAGAGCGTTCTGAAAGGATAGTAAAGCTATGGTTTCAAGTGAAGCTCTGAAGGGGCGCCGACAGTTTTTGAAGATGCTGGCGGGAAGTCCGTTGCTGGGTGATGGTGAGTGATGACTTGGGAACCGGTGAAGGCTGACGACGTGTCCATTAATCATCCGACATCTTCTGACGGGCCCCAATGTCGCCCCCCCCCCCCCCCCCAGCACCCCGCCCGGGGGG
>CAZWIL010000043.1:0-14324 GCA_964634175.1 uncultured Vicinamibacteraceae bacterium | reverse complement strand
TTGGGTTGGGGACCATGGTGAATGTCAATGGCCGAGCAGAAACCGGGGTAGCTGGACTTCGTCCGGCTACCGCGCAGAACGTCGCTCCGGCGTCATCCACAGCCTCCGTGCCTAGGACGGCATGGGGTGAGCCAGACCTCCAGGGTATTTGGAGTGTTGAATTGCTCGTCCCATTGGAACGTCCAGCGGGAGTCACCACGGAGTTCTACACTGACGAGCAAGTTGCCGAGCTTGATACCGCGCGAGCCGACAAATCGGTCTTTGGTAACCATGTGCGCGCTGCGCCTGGAACTGAGGCTGATGTCACCGGCGCCTACAATGCGGTCTACACCTCACAAAGGCCCACGGGACAGCGCACCGCAATGATTATCGATCCTCCGGATGGCAAGATGCCTTCCTACACACCGGAGGCGCTGGAGAGACAGGCTGCGTACCGGCAGTACCAGTTGGCACTCTTGCAGAATACTCAAGTTTGCCGGGACAACGAATTTGCCTGCCAAGGTGGGCAGTATGGGCCACCGTCGCCACGGCTTTTGGAGGACCCTCCTGAGTACCCATCTGCGGGTGTTGGGCCCATTAACCGCGCAGACGGACCAGAAGACCGTGGTTTAAGTGAACGCTGTATGACCGGCAATCTGCCGTCCATTCGTGGTGGTTTTGTAGGAGTGTACCGTCGGATTGTGCAATCACCAGGCGTTGTGACGGTGTACTACGACGCCGCCCAGGGGCAAGGTTTTTCGCGAAACATCCCTATCACCACGGCACCGCACCTGCCTTCAAATCTCCGTCAGTGGTGGGGAGATTCACGCAGTCAATGGGAGGGTGAGACACTGGTCGTCGACGTAACCAACTTTACTCCCAAGACGGATTTCCAGGGGTCCCGCGAGAACTTGCATATTGTCGAGCGTTGGACCCGTACCGGTCCGGATACGCTTGAGGTTGTTTCCACTTTTGAGGATCCGACAGTCTGGACACGACCGTGGACTGTCATCCAAGAGTTCAAACTTCAGAGCAATGAGGCGAATCGCATCTACACGGAACCCCGTTGTCATGAGGGCAATTTCGGCATGGTAGGGGCGTTGGCCGGGGCGCGTGCGGTTGAGCAGGCCTACGAGGAGGGCAGCGGTCGTCATCCTGCGTCTCTGTGCATTGGTACATGTGGACTCAACACCGAGGGCCTCGATCCACTGGCCTTACGGTAGTCAGACGGAAGTAGAAGGAATCAGGATAGCCGCCACAGGGTTTTCTGGCCTAGTTGCATGAGCGTTGAGGCGTGGGGCTTGACTACGTTATCTTTGCCCTCAAGACTCTCTTTCGGGCAGCAAAAATAGAAATTATGGTCGTGAAAGGAAACCGATCAAATGAGAAACCGGACATCCGTTTCTATACTCGTATTTACAGCGGCGGCCGTGGGTGCCATTGTTGCCGCATCGGTTATGCGTCCTTCGGGGCAAACCGTTCGCGCCGCCCGCACCGCCGACGGCCATCCGAATTTTAGTGGTATCTGGCAGGCCAACAACGAAGCTCATTGGGATCTTCAAGCGCATGCCGCGCGCGCCGGTGCAGTGATACAGCAAGGCGCCTTCGACTTGCCGTACGTCCAAGTACCCGCGGCGCCTTCGCTTCCGTTTGGTGCGGCGGGCGGCGTGCCGGGTTCTCTTGGCGTGGTCGACGGCGACGGACAGATACCTTACACTCCAGAAGCTGCTGCCCAGAAGCAGGAGAATGCTGAGAACTGGCTCGACCGAGATCCCGAAATCGACTGCTTCCTTCCAGGGGTTCCCAGGGCTATGTATATGCCCTACCCGTTTCAGATTACTCAGAGCACTAACAAGATCTACATGACGTTTACCTTTTCAAACGCCGCCCGCGTTATTCATCTCGACGAAGTGGAGGGCCCTCCCGATTACAAATGGATGGGGCACTCTGTTGGCCGATGGGAAGGTGATACGCTCGTCGTCGAAGTGACGGATTTCAACGACCAGTCTTGGTTTGATCGGGCGGGTAACTTCCACAGCAACCAATTGCATTTAGTAGAGAGGTTTACTCCGCTCACACCTGATGCCATCCACTATGAGGTCACCATAGATGACCCTGAGGTATTCACCCGCCCGTGGAAGATATCGATGCCGCTCTACCGTCGTCTGGAGCCGGATATCCAGTTGTTGGAGTACCGCTGCCAAGAGTTTGTCGAAGAATTACAATTTGGACATTTACGCAAGGAACAGCTGGTCAGACGATGGGAAGGTGAAACTTTGATAGTCGACATTACCCGTAAGGTGCCGCCGCCTGACCAACTGTATGCGCGGTGAAATTTGTTGTAAGAGTGACGGTTGTTGAGTGTAGGAGGTTTAGCGACTCTTCCCATTAACCTCTAGGGTCGCAAGGCCCGCAACGAGTCAACCTTACTTGTCTGTGACTCGTGCACCGCGAAGCATGTTAGATGCGCCGTAGTTTCCTTCGTGGCACGCGTATTCATAGATCGGACCTGTCGTAACGCCCCGGGACGCTTGGTCCGTCGTTAGGTATGTCTCTATCGTCCAAGGTCTCCTGAATCTTTCAGGATCGGTGATGGTCACCCGGTACAACATCGTTTTAGCATCGAGTCGCTTGAAGGATTCCATTAACTGCAGTGTTGCAGATGGGGCTCGCCAGAGATGGTTTGGGTTAAAGCGATAGTCTTGCCATCTGTCGACGAAATTCGTTGATTCAACGACAAGGGTGTCTCCGTCCCACCGGCCTCGTAGGTCTCCATTCCACTGTCGGATTCCAGGTGCAATATGTGGACTGTCGTCTAGAGGAATAATGCGCCGTTGACGCCACATCTCATGGAGAATCACCACATGGTCAGCTGTTTGCACAATCTGGTGGTTCGGGTTGTAACCGAGCCAAATCATCTCTACCACACCGTCCCCAAGACAACGTTCTCCGGTATCGAGATCGAGGTAAGAGTTGTAGGGGCCGATTCCGTACGGTCGTTCGGTTTCCAACGTCTCTGGCTTGTATGGAATGCGCCCATTAATCGGAGACACGATTAGGGAGGTTCGCCGCGATGGCAGGACAGCTGTCCCAGAATCAAACCACTCGGGGTTGTAGTCGCCAACGCCACCCTCTGTCAGTGGTGTTCCCGTGTTCGGGTCGACGGGTCGAGGAGCAAATTGCTGTGCCATTGCCTCTCGCTCAAGTGCCGCGGCTTCTTCTTCTGTGAGAAAGACCTTTGCTGTGTATTCTCTCGGTCGTTCAAGCTGAGTAACGGTGGAACCCGTCCAGACTCCCTGAAGATCTGGGTCTCCCCACGGGGTTCTTGGTGTCGTCGTTGCGTCCTGAGTAGATTGTTGGGTTTCGACTACGGCAGCACTGGCCAGCATGATGGCAACTACTGTTAACCCACGCTTAATTCCGCTACATGCAATTGCCATGGGGCACCTTTTTGGCAACCTGCGAGCCTGCACACCGTAGGGCCTGACATTTTGGGGCATGCAGTCCTCACCGTTTCCCGTCAAACTGACACGACTTCGAGCGCTAGAATAGCATTTGATCCATCGAGGAGACACACCGAAGTGGCCAGCCTCACGTCAGGTTGCGTCCTTCTATAAACTGTAAGTCAGATAGCTAATCGTTCACTTGGGAATGAAGCCCGTATCCTGATGCCCGCTGAACCGATTGTTGTCGGTACTACGCTAAAACCGTTGGTGCTCGATTCCACAGGTAGAACAGTTTGATGATTAGAAGTGAATGGGTTTTTTCTACGCTGGTTGCGTTGAATGTTGTGGCCGTTAATGTGTTCTTGACAGCCCAACAGCAGCAATCAATCGAATCACCCGTCGTCACTGTCGAGATGATTGTTCAGACACTCGGTGGTAGTTTGACCCAAGATTCGACGGGGGCAGTCGGATATGTGGACCTTAATGGCACTTCGGTTACGGATGTCGAGCTTGAGTATTTCGCAAATTTACCGTCATTGACGGGACTCGATCTTCATAACACCCAAATCACCGACGCTGGAGTGGCGCGCCTAGCGGGTTTGCCTGCTCTGCACTTTCTCAATCTTTCCGGAACCCAGGTTACTAATGCCGGACTGGCGAATTTGTCGGGTTTCCCTGCGCTTGAGACTCTCAACCTCGCAGTGACCCAAATTACTAACAACGGTTTGTCTCACCTCGCAAGTTTGACGGCTCTCGAGTTTCTCGGTCTCGCTGGAACAGTGGTCACCGATGCGGGCTTAGTCCATCTCGTGGGGTTGAAGACGCTGGAGTTTCTCGACCTTTACGGTACTGAGGTTACCGATGAGGGTATGGTTCATTTGGCGGGTTTGACCTCGCTAAACACACTCGGCCTCGCTGGTTCTCAAGTCACGGACGCCGGCCTCACCCATCTCCAGCAACTGACGGCCTTGGAATTCCTCGACCTCTACGGTACTCAGGTCACGGATACGGGCCTAGCGAGCTTGGCAGAGCTAAGGGCCCTCGAGACTCTCAATCTTGCAGTCACTTTGGTTTCCGACGCTGGTTTAGTGCATGTCAGCGAGTTGGTAAACCTAAAGTTTCTTGGTCTCGCGGGTACCTTGGTCACCGACGCGGGGTTGATACACCTAACAGGGTTAACGGCACTGGAAACGTTGGACCTTTATGGTACTGAGGTTACCGATGCAGGTATCGTGCATCTGACAGTATTACCAACACTCGAGACGCTCAACCTTGCCGTTACCTCGGTCACTGATGCAGGCGTGGCGGATCTCTCGCGAGTCGAGACCCTCAGAAGTCTTGGGCTTCACGCTACCCAGGTGACTGACTTGGGTCTGACCTACCTTAAAGGATTGCGGTTCTTAGAAGCGCTGGATGTGAGTAACACCCAAGTGACCCCTGCGGGGGTTGCTGAGCTGCAGAAAACCCTGCCTGACTGTGTCATCGTCAATGGAGAACCCATGTTTTGAAAGAATGCCGAAATGAGAGATTGAGGTTGACCATAAGCGAAGTATTTCTCGAATAAGTCAAGATGAGTAAATCTGAACTAAGTGCAATTCTTGCGCCCGTCCAGCTTCGGGACCCAGACGGAGAAGAAGTTCTCCTTGGTTCCATTTGGGAAGCCCAACCCTCAGTTGTAGTGTTCTTGCGGCACTACGGTTGAATTTTTTGCCGCCAGCATGTCTCGCAGTTGCGGGACTATGAATCACAAATCCGAGATGAGGGAGGTGCATTGGCTGCGATTGGCCTTGGAGATATTCATTATGCTCAGCACTTTCGGGAAGCAACAGGAATTACTTTCCCACTTCTCGTCGATGAAGAACGCCGTGCGTATCGGGCAGCGGGTCTTGGAAACGCCAGTCTGATTGACTTGTTCCGCCGTGACAATTTCTCGGCTCGGAAGAAGGCGAAGGCGGATGGTCACCGACAGCACCGGTTAGGTAGGGACCCTTTTCAACTAGGCGGCAGTTTCGTTTTTGCGCCAGGCAATCAGGATCTTTTCATCCATGCGAGTGAAACTTTTGGAGACAACGCCCCGGTTCAAAGCATTTTGTCCGTTCTAGCTGAGTATCGTCGACGCAGAGCAGTGCAATAAAGAATTTGCAGCCGCGATTGATTGTGCCACCGGTGTTGGGAACTGTGACCCGCTCCGCTTATTTTCGACCGTTATGTCACATGTCCCACTGTTCCACGCTGATCTCATTTATTCTTAATAAAGAATGACGCAGAGTGTGCCATCGCCCGCTGATCCAGGTCCTGACGGAAGTTTCGGGATACCTGTCGAGTTGGCGAGTGATCGAAAGATTCGACATCGCAACAAGATTCACTATCGGTTGTCACATTGGCCGATCTGGATCTGGGTGTTTTTTATTGCTCCGGGTCCACTGACGTTTGATCTGTTTGAAAACGGTTTTGACGAGAGGATGGCGATGTGGCTTGGCGCGGTGCTCCTTGTTACCGGCATTGCCGGGCTGCGGGGCCGACTGCCAGGTGTCGAACCTCGGCCCTATATCATCCGTTTTACTGAGGATAAACCGAATCCACTCTATCGCCGCATTTGCTATACGTTCGCGTGGAGTGCGGTGTTCACGTTTGCAGTGTTGAATATTAGCGGTCTCGTAATAGCGTTAGTGTCAGGCCAGTGGTATTTGCGTCAGATATACGAAGTTGCCTATTTCCCGATCGCTGGAGGTATCTGGATCCTTGGTGGGTTCGGCCAACTCCCGCGAGTTAAACGGTCGACGAAGGGTGAAGGTCACGAACGACGATACTTCTATGGAGCGTGTTGGGCGGTGTGTCTGGCACAGCCAGTTTTGTGGTTTTTGTGGGCCGTCCTTCCTCAGAGCCGAACAGCCGATGCCGGAAAGTTATTCGTCTTTCTTGGACTCTTGGGGTTTGTGGGATGGTTGTCGTATCGTGGTAAATTGCCGCGCACCAAGCCGATCGTTCCTGGGGAACTCGCTGTCAGCGATTGATTCATTTCGGAATGGGCTAGTAGATGCGGGATTCTTTGCGCTCGCCTACCGGTAATATATGTCTTATGCAAGACATATGGACGAGGGTGGCGCGAATCTTAGTGGCAGCCATCCTGGCTGTTAGTGCAGGCTGGGTGTTTCAGTTCGTCCAGGTCGATCTCACCCAAAGTAAAACTACTCGTATGTTGGGAGGGCTCAGTTGGGCACTCCAGGCTCAGCAGCCAGTCGATGAACTCAAAGTTTTCGACGAGAACTTCGTCGATAAGACTATGCGGGTCGATTATTTTCATTCCGGAGGACTTGGCACTGAGGTCTTCGCCCTTGATCAAATCGTGTCTGACGGTCCCTGGGCTGGCAGTCGCACTAGGCTTATTGATGATCTGAATCTGGGTAAGTATCTTTTTGAAGTCATCGACCGAAAAACTAATCGTGTGATCTATTCAAGGGGCTTTGCATCTATCTATGGCGAGTGGGAGACGACGCCTGCTGCGCGGGAAGTCCATGCGACCTTCCACGAGTCTCTTCGCTTTCCGTGGCCAAAGCAGCCAGTACAGGCCATACTGAAAGTTAGAGATACTGAAAACAGTTTTCATGAAATTTGGTCGACTGTGATCGATCCAGATTCCCGCTTTGTCAACCCAACGGACCGGGTTTCGGCGGGAGAGGTTTGGCCGATTATCGAGAGCGGACCACCGTCTAAAAAGGTCGACCTTCTTGTTATCGGTGAGGGATATACGGCAGAAGAGATTCCGAAGTTTCATATGGACGCAGAGAGACTGGTTAGTGCGTTGTTTGATGAGGAACCCTTTAGGAGCCGTCGGTCTGATTTTAATGTGTGGGGCTTAGATTTGCCCTCACCAGAGTCTGGGGTCTCTCGTCCCCGTGCCATGGAGTTTCGCCGAAGTCCTTTATCGGCTGAGTACAACATCTTCGATTCTGAACGTTACTTGCTCACTTACGATAATCGGGCGTTGAGAGATGCCGCGTCCGCTGCCCCTTATGAGTTTCTTGAGATCGTGGTCAATGAGGAACAGTATGGTGGTGGAGGAATTTTCAATTTTCAGGCCACCGTTGCTGCAGATACAGGGTTTTCCGAATATGTCTTTGTTCACGAGTTCGGACATCACTTTGCTGGACTCGCAGATGAGTACTACACATCTGATGTCGCCTACGAGACCGGTAGCGCGTATCATCCAGAACCTTGGGAGCCCAATGTGACCGCGCTTCACGATCCGGCGAATCTGAAGTGGCGTGATTTAGTTTCAGCTGACACCCCGTTGCCGACTCCGTGGGACAAGAACGAGTTCGAGTCGGCGAGTTCGGCGGCCCAAGTTGAACGCCGAGAACTGCGCCGGCAAGGAGTCGCAGAAACTGAGATCGATCGTTTGTTTACCGAACAAATGGAGAACGAAACTACGGCTCTTGGTTCCATGGAATACGCAGACATAGTGGGGGCCTTCGAGGGCGCTTCCTATGAATCGCTTGGTCTGTATCGTTCTGAAATAGATTGCATTATGTTTACACGAAACCCGGTCGGATTCTGTCAAGTCTGTCAGCGAGCGCTGTCTCGTGTTATCGACCAGTATTCAAGGCCGTAACGAGAGTTATTCTAAGGGCAACGGATTAGGTTGGATAAATTGGACAAAGATTTTCTCGATGCGCTTGAGGTCATCGTTGGTCTCGATGGTCTTGTCTGCGACGCCGGCGAGTTATTGACTTATGAAACGGATGGCTTGGTTAAGCTTCGGTCGAAGCCAGGCGTTGCCGTTTTGCCGACATCCACGCTACAGGTGCAAGCGGTAGTGCGCCTGTGCCACGAGTCGGGCGTGCCGTTTGTGGCGCGAGGCCAAGGCACGGGACTCTCTGGGGGGGCCATGCCGCATCCAGACGGCGTCCTAATTGTTCTGACAAGGATGAATCGCATCTGTGAAATCGATCTGCCGAATCGGTGTATTACGGTTGAACCAGGCGTGATGAACCTTGATGTGACTAAAGCGGTGTCTAGTGATGGCTATTACTATGCGCCCGATCCGTCGAGCCAGGTCATTTGTTCGATCGGCGGGAATCTTGCTGAGAATTCTGGTGGCGCCCATTGCTTAAAGTACGGATTCACGGTCCATCACGTGCTTGGCGTTGAAGCAGTGTTACCGGATGGGGAGATCGTTCATTTAGGTGGTCCGGCACGCGATGCTCCTGGTCTTGACATTTTGGGCGTACTGGTCGGGTCTGAAGGGACGCTCGCAGTTGTTACGAAAATTACGCTAAATCTTTTACGAAAGCCGGCAGCTGTTAAGACGTTGCTGGCTGCATTTGACTCAACTGAAGCGGCAGGAAATGCGGTTTCTGGAATTATCGGTGCTGGAATTATTCCGGCAGCGATTGAAATGATGGACCGACTGACTATCGAAGCTGCTGAAGAGGCCGTTCACCCAAATTTCCCAAAAACTGAAGCCGTCCTCATTGTCGAACTTGATGGTGCCGAGGCAGACGTTGCCGCGCTCTTCGTACACGTTGAGAAAGTCTGTACTGAAGCCAACGCCAGAGAGATCCAGGTGGCCAAGACCGACGAGCAGCGTGCGAGATTTTGGCAAGGGCGGAAGGCAGCTTTTGCTGCGATGGGCCGAGTGTCACCGAGTTACTACGTCCAAGATGGCGTGATTCCGAGGACGAAACTTCCCGAAGTGTTAAATCGGATTGCGTCATTGGCCAAGAGGTCAGGACTGAAAATTGGGAATGTGTTTCATGCCGGCGATGGCAACCTTCACCCGCTCATTTGTTATGACGATCGGATCGAGGGCCAGGCGGATCTGGCCCAAGATGTTGCATCCGAGATCTTGACTTACTGTCTTGATGTCGGTGGGTCGATTACGGGTGAGCATGGTGTTGGTGCCGACAAAGCTAAGCACATGCCCAAGATGTTTACCGACAGTGATCTTGACACGATGCAACTCGTTCGCTGTGCGTTTGACCCTCATTACATCTGTAACCCAGGCAAAGTGTTCCCAACACCTCGGCTGTGTGGCGAAGTGCCGGGACCCTATCGTCGCCACCCGGCCGAGATTTCAGGGGTGGCGGAGCGCTTGTGATGACGGTGGTATCCACCGCCACGCTTTTATCCGAACTCAGAAGTCGATCAGGCGGAGACGCTGCCCGTGCGTCAACTGACGATGATGTGTTTGATGGAGTGTGTCCGCGTCTACTAGTTGAGCCATCCACTGCTGACCAATTTGCCGAAATCCTTGGATGGGCGTCGTCTGAGGGTCTCACGGTGTCAGTGGTTGGAGGAGGCACCAAGCTAACGTGGGGAGCACCTAGCGGTCCCATCGATCTACTTCTCTCAACGACTCGTCTGCGAGCGGTGATAGACCACCGGCACGGCGATCTCACCACCACGGTTGAGTCTGGAGCGCCGTTGTCAGCGGTGAATAAGACACTAACGGGACAGCGTCAGTGGTTGCCTTGGGACCCACCGTGGGCCGACCGCGCAACGATTGGTGGCATTGTGGCAACGAATGACAGCGGCCCTCGTCGACACGGTTACGGGTCAGTCCGTGATTCCATCATTGGTGTAACGATTGCACGTATCGATGGAGCAGTGGCCAAGGCAGGCGGTATTGTCGTAAAAAACGTTGCTGGATACGATTTGTCTCGGTTGTTGACTGGTTCGTTCGGGTGTCTCGGCGTAATCATAACGGCGACATTCAAGTTGGCGCCGCTGGCTCCAGCCTCTCGCACAGTTGAGTTTGCCCTTGACTCGCTTGACCTGTCTGAGGAGGTAGTGAGTGACCTATCAACCTCGTCTCTAACGCCGACGGCACTTGAACTTGCATCAACTGCGACGTCGACGCAGTTGCTGGTTCGCTTCGAATCAGTTGAAGCGGCCGCCGCTCACCAAGCGACAGAGGCCTGTGCTCTCTTGGGGTCACGCGGGGAGAGCCGAATCTTGTCGGCTGAAGAAGAGACTACTCGTTGGGAACAGCACTCAACACATTGGTCGTCGTCAATTGATGGCACACTCCTCAAGTTGGTTTGTGTGCCAGCTGAGTTGGTCTCGACATTAGTGTGGTTACGTAGAGAGGCGACCTCGCAGGGAGTAAGTATGTCCGTATCAGGTCGGGCGGGTCTTGGTATTGTTGACGTTCGTCTAGACGGCTCGTTTTCTTTGCAAGCCCGGTTAATCGCCCAACTTCGTGAGCGACTGCCGGTCGGGCGTGGTTCGGCCGTCATCCGCCAGGGCGACGCTAAACTCCGCCAAGAGGTTGGCGTGTGGGGTCAGATTGGTGATGGCATGCGGGTGATGCAAGCGGTGAAACAACGGTTCGACCCAGGGAATCTGCTGAACGTAGGTCGCGGTCCAGGTGGTCTATGAGTTGGTCTTCTTGGTCAAATCTGAGAGCACAGTTGGGGAGACGGTCTAGCTATCCGTTGATGCTTCGACCTTGGATCGACGCGTCAACAATTTCCACTAGGTGCATTGTCCGCAGTGTGCGTCCACTTCGCTCCAAAGAGGATTTTATTTGAAGCAGACAACCGGGGTTTGATGAAACTATCGTGTCGGCCTCAGTTGTGAGGCATTGTTTCGCTTTGAGAGCACCGAGTTCTTCCGCGGCTTCTGGTTCGACAAGGTTATAAATACCCGCCGACCCACAACACATTCCGGCTTCAGGAATTTCGCGAACGTCTAGTTCCGGGACTTGCGCTAATACTTGACGTGGCTCAGCGGTGACATTCTGAGCGTGCCGAAGATGACATGCATCGTGATAGGCGATCCGGATGGGGAGTGGGTGACGTGGTGCTCTTGGCTCAAGTTCGGCAAGTATTTCCGAGATGTCACGACACTTGGCGGAAAGGGCTTTCGCCTTGGTCGCATAGACGGGGTCGTCGGCGAGGATATGGCCGTATTGTTTGAGTGTGGACCCGCAGCCTGCGGCGTTGATGACGATGGCATCAACATTTTCGATTTCCTTGTCAAATTCGTCTATGAACTGTCGCGCCATTGCGATCGCATCGTCTTCTTGTCCGGCATGGTACATCAGTGCTCCGCAGCAGCCTTGATCCTGCGGAACTACTACCTCGCAGCCTTCGGCTGCCAGCACACGCAATGTTGCTTGGTTGACATTGCTGAAAAAGACACGTTGGACGCAGCCCAATAGGACAGCAACCCTCTTACGCGGTTTTCCGACGGCGGGTATTCGTGCCGGAATAGATGAGAACAACTCACCAAACGAAATCTGAGGTGCCATTGCCTCCATTGCTTGGAGTTTTCTTGGCAGAAGGCTGAGTAGGCCAGAGTTCCGCACGAACCATCGCACACCTAAGCGTTGGTAGCCCCACAATTTCACTGCTATCCAGCGCAGTCGGGTCGGATAAGGGAACAGGGAAAATATGAGTCGGCGAAACAAACGGTCGCTCTTCGAACGGTCTATGTGACGCTCGATTTGGGGCCGCGTCGCCTCGACTAACTTGTCATACTGCACACCGGATGGACAGGCGGTCACGCAGGCCATGCAACCGAGACAAGTATCGAAGTGTCTTGCAAATTCGTCGGTGATTTCTGTTTTGCCCTCAAGGGCTACTTTCATGAGATGGATGCGACCGCGTGGCGAGTCAGTTTCGCGGCTCCACAGAGCGTAGGTCGGGCACGCTGGCAAGCAGAACCCGCAGTGCACGCAATCGGCAAGTAGGTTGGACGAAGGGGGATGGTGCGGGTCAAAAGCACCAGTCGCAGGGTCCATAAGGCAGTATGGTAGCGTAACAAGCGTTATGAAGGGTCATTCGTCTTCGACATCACCCTGTTTGAGGGCTAAGATCGGCCCCGCACCCTTTAACCTATAACCTGCATTACGCACTCGGAGTGAGTTATGACACACGCAGTACGAATTCATAGTAACGGTGGTCCAGAAGTTCTGCGATGGGAAGAGGTGGCACTTCCGGAACCAGGTCGTAATGAAGTCATTATCAGGCAGACGGCGTCAGGTCTTAATTTTATCGATGTCTATTTCCGTACGGGTCTGTATAAAGTTCCGTCGTTTCCAGCAACCATTGGCAACGAGGGTGCCGGTGTTGTCGAGGCCGTTGGCGCCGACGTGACGGAGGTTGCGGTGGGTGACCGGGTGGCCTATTGCATGAGCCTTGGAAGTTACGCGCAACGTCGCGTGGTGCCAGCGCAACAGTTGGTGAAGCTTCCTGATGCTGTGACTGACGAGCAAGCTGCGGCCATGATGCTTAAGGGATGTACAGTGCAATACCTGATTCGTCAAACCTATCCAATCAAGGCGGGCGAGACGGTTTTGTTTCATGCTGCTGCCGGCGGATGCGGCCTTATCGCCTGCCAGTGGCTGAAACATCTCGGCGCTAGGGTGATTGGTACCGTGAGTACTGCTGAAAAAGCGGAACTTGCCAAGGCGCACGGGTGCGACCATCCCATCGTCTACACGGAAGAAAACTTCGTTGAGCGTGTACGAACCCTGACTGATGGCCAGGGAGTTCCCGTTGTTTACGATTCTATTGGCAAAGATACTTTCGAAGCTTCTCTTGATTGCTTGCAGCCGCGTGGTCTATTGGTGAGTTTTGGAAATGCATCGGGAGCAGTTGAACCCTTTTCTCCGGCGGTCCTTGCTGCTAAAGGCTCGTTGTTTCTGACGCGGCCAACACTCGCGACGTTTATCGCGACACCTGAACAACTAAGAGCAACGACTTCAGACCTTTTTGAAGTTGTTGGCGGCGGATCCGTCAAGATAAAAGTGAGTCAAACCTACGCCTTGGAAGATGTAGCTCAAGCTCACCGTGACCTAGAGACCCGAAAGACGACAGGTTCAACGGTTCTTTTAACTGGCGCGTGATAGGAGATAGATTGTGCAGATATCTAAAGTTAGTTTTGTGATTGGTAGTGTTATTGGAGCGTTGCTGGTGACCGCAGCATCTACATTAACTGCTTCGCAAGAGTCGACTGAGCCACAGGCAATTAATCTTCCTGGCCGCAGCGCTACGGCGCCATTCAGCGATGCTGTACTTGTGGGGGAAACTCTGTATCTTGCGGGCCGCCTCGGTCTTGACCCAGAGACGGGCCGCCCCCCGGCGACTGCCGAGCAGGAAGCTCGTAACGTCCTTGATAGTATTCAGCAGGTATTGTCTGAGGCGGACATGACGATGGACAATCTCGTCCAGGTACAAGTGTTTTGTTCAGACGTCTCGCTTTACGGCGTCTTTAATGAGGTTTATACGAGTTACTTTCGCGACATGCCACCGGCGCGGGCATTCGTTGGTTCAGGGGAACTGCTATTTGGAGCAAGGTTCGAGGTGATGGGCATCGCCGTGAAGAATTGATCAACCGATCGCAAATCAACGGTGGCTTAATAGCTGTTACCAGTCTGCTTAGTGTTGTTGCTTGGAGGGGGAGTTTGAGTGACTGAACTACACCTGCCGTTGCTGTGCGAGATGTTTAGCTAGGTGGCAAGAATGTCAGATACGACCTTCCGGATAATGCAATCTGATGATGTTGGCAATGTGTCAGTTCTAGTTAATTCCGTCTTTGATACCTACATTGCTCCCCACTACACAACGCAAGGAAAGTCTGAATTCAGAAAATACACTGCAACCGAAGCCTTCTTGGAACGGATCGACCACGGGCATTTCGTGATAATAGCTGTCCGAGAAGATATCCTGATCGGGATGATAGAGATGCGGGAAAATAACCACGTGTCTCTACTGTTTGTGGCTGAGGCTTTTCAACGTCAGGGAGTCTCCAGGTTTCTTCTTGAAGAGGCAACTATGCATGCCCGAGGTTTGGGTGCAGAGTTAGAACGGATCACCGTGAATTCGTCACGATATGGTGTTCCGGTTTACGAAGCCTTGGGTTTTCGGCAGACTGGGCCTGAACGCACGG
>CAZWIL010000042.1:0-15158 GCA_964634175.1 uncultured Vicinamibacteraceae bacterium | reverse complement strand
CTCGACTCATCGGATTCAACAACCAGATCATTCGGCCATTCAAGGTCCACGGCGACCTCGGTCGCCGCACGAATACCATCGGCAGCCACCACCCCCGCTAGCAGAGTAATTGGCACAGCCTGCAAATCGCGAATCACAACTGAGAGATAAAGGCCTACTCCCTCAGGCGAAAACCAGCTTCTTCCTCGCCGACCACGGCCCGAAGTCTGCGCCGAGGCAAGAACAGTAGTGCCGTCTGGCGCCCCTGACTCGAGCAAACCCATAGCCACGTCATTGGTTGACTCGACTACGTCAAAATAAGCTAGACGCTGTGTGAAACGTAAAAGACGGGTCGAAACAGCCGCTTCGCCCAATGCTCGGACGAAATCCTTCGGCAGAACATCTGTCATTTCAAGGAAGTATCAACGTTAAGATCGAAACTAAAATCAACAGCTTGAGCCGAGTGTGTCATCGCGCCAATCGACACATATTCAGGACCGATAACCGCGACCTCTTCAAGTCGGTCCACTGTGAGTCCTCCAGACACTTCAACTTTTGCTACGCCACGTGCCAACCGAATAGTCTCCTCAATTGCAGCTCGATCCATATTATCAGCGAGCAAAACATCAGCTCCCGACTCAATTGCTTGTGCGACATCAGACAGGTTCTGCACCTCCACCGTGACCAAGCCCGTATGACCTGCCCTTTTAACGCGGGCCATTGCCTCTGGGATCGAACCCGCTAGAGCAATATGGTTATCCTTGATTAAGATTGCATCGTCGAGCGCCATCCTGTGATTCACTCCACCACCGGCTCGTACCGCATACTTATCGAGAGCACGAAGAGTTGGTATCGTTTTTCGGGTATCCAGGACTATGGTTCGTCCATTCACCATAGCAACACACCGATGGGTCAACGTTGCCACGCCAGACATCCGTTGAAGGAAGTTCAGCGCGGTCCTCTCAGCAGTAAGCAGTGCTCTACCAAACCCGGCAACACAAAGAACTTCGTCACCCACAGCACATTGATCGCCATCCCGCCGTGACCTTGAAACGTGAACAGTCGGATCCAGTTGCGAGAACGTCTCTACGGCCACCTCCACACCAGCCAAAACACATGGTGACCCACATACAACCTCACCCACTGCTCGTAGGTCAGGAGAAACCGTGGCAGCAGTCGTCATATCACCTGACCTTATGTCCTCAGTCAGCGCACGACGTACAGTCTCTCGATAGAGGGAAGGTTCTAAAGGCCGAAGTTTCGCACCCTTCATCCGCCCAACTCCACCAAAATTTGTTCAAGTTGAGCTTGTCGCTGACCGATCGTCTCCTCTTGAGTTCTCGCGTCAGCCACAACCTCAGGAGCGGCACGTTCAACAAACTCTGAGTTCGCTAATCGCGATTGTAATGCGGTTCGTTGCTTAGACAGCTTCGCCAAATCACGTTTTACACGTTCGACTTCTTTACCCCGGTCGACGATACCCGCCAGCGGAACGTGAATCCGAAAATTACGTACAATACGTTTGACTGTTTCAGGGTCGGGTCGAACATTATCCGAAAACTCGAGCTTCTCTAAACCCGCAAGACGCGACAGTTGTTCCCGGGACGCCTCTAGCAAGTCTTCGTCCTCCTTACAGGCCGACTCGATAATGGCACAGACCTTTCGGGCCGTTGGCACTCCCCACTCCGAGCGCAGCGTGCGTATGGACGTTACAACATCCTGTAAGAGTGCCATCGCCGAAACCGCCTTGGTATCGCGCCATTCTGATCGCGGACGGGGAAACGCCGCCAGCGTAATCGTTGCCTGATTTTCGTCGGAGCGACTCCCATCGCCCGGGCGCTGGGGTAAAGACTGCCAAATCTCTTCAGTGACAAATGGGATGAAAGGGTGCAACAGTCGCAGAATCTGGTCATGAACTTCCAACAACACGGCAACTGCATGGTCCCTCTCGTGGCCACGCGCTTGTAAAGGTGCTTTAATTAACTCGATATACCAGTCTGCATATTCGTGCCAAACAAAGTGATAAAGCCGGTCGGCCGCTACATCGAACCTAAACTCATTCAACGCCTCGTCCACCTCAGACGTCACGTCTCTCATTCGATGCAAGATCCAGCGATGGATCAAATCCAGCGAGTCCCGCTTCGGCATCTCCGGACGCACCGCCAAGTCTGTTGGCAAATTCATTAAGACAAACCGTGACACATTCCAAATCTTGTTAATAAATTGGCGATAACCCTTTAGTCTTCCATCCGACAAAGAAATATCCATTCCAGGAGACGCCAATGCAGCAAGAGTAAATCGAAACGCGTCTGCTCCAACCTCGTCTATCAATTTCAGTGGATCGACCACATTCCCTTTCGATTTACTCATCTTCTGACCATGTGCATCTCGCACCAAAGATGTGATGTACACCTGCTGAAACGGCACGGAGCCGGCGAACTTCAGACCTAACATCATCATTCGAGCGACCCAGAAAAAAATAATGTCGTGCGCAGTGATCAACAATGTGGTTGGGTAATACCTTGCCAAGTCAGCGGTCGAATCCGGCCACCCCATGGTGCTAAACGGCCACAGTCCAGAACTAAACCACGTGTCAAGAACGTCCGTGTCTTGCCGGAGTGATCCACCACATTTGCAGAGCTCAGGTGCCTCTTCCGAAACGAGAACCTCGTCACAGTCATCGCAATACCAAGCCGGAATACGATGTCCCCACCATAACTGCCGCGAAATACACCAGTCGTGAATATTCGTCATCCAGTCGTTATAAATCTTGGTCCAATTGTCGGGAACAAAGGTCGTCTTTCCAGCTGCCACAGCGGTGAGTGCCGATTCAGCCATCGGCTTAATCTTGACAAACCATTGCGTTGAAAGCAGCGGCTCGATCACTGTCCCACAGCGCTGACAGTGTGCCACGGCGTGAACATGGTCTTCGACACTCACAAGCAACCCATCGAGTTCTAGTTGCTCAACAATCGCGTCTCTCGTCTCAAACCTGTCACGCCCCTTATAAGGTCCGGCGTCGTCGGTCATACGACCGTCTTCATCAATGACTGAAATCTGAGGAAGACCGTGCCTTTTGGCCATTTCAAAGTCATTTGGGTCATGTGCCGGTGTGACCTTAACCACGCCGGTGCCAAACTCCGGATCGACGAACTCATCTAGCACAAACGAAACTTCTCGCCCGATTATCGGGAGACGAACGGTTCGCATCCGAACCGACTCATAACGTGCATCGGCGGGATGAACCGCAACGGCTGTGTCTCCCAATAGTGTCTCCGGCCGAGTCGTCGCAACGACTACGAACCCGTCACTCTCAGTAAACGGATATCGGATTCGATACAGGCGACCTCTTGTGTCCTTGTGAACCGCTTCTAGATCAGACAGAGCGGTACGACACCGAGGACACCAACTGACAAGATACTTCCCTCGATAAATCAGTCCCTCCTGATACAACGAAACGAATACTCGTCTGACGGCACGAGAGAGGCTATCGTCTAATGTGAAGCGTTCTCGCGACCAATCGACTGACGACCCCAGTTGCCGCATTTGGCTTGTGATTGTTCCGTGACTCTGCTTCACCCATTCCCAAACCCTATTTTCAAAAGCCTCGCGCCCAATGTCATGCCGCGTTTGTCCCTCATCGGCCATTTGCTTTTCGACCACATTCTGAGTGGCAATACCGGCATGATCGGTTCCGGGAAGCCAGAGGACGTCATGTCCCTGCATCCGTTTCCATCTAGCGACAATATCCGGCAAGGTCTGATTTAGAGCATGTCCTATGTGCAACCAGCCCGTTACATTCGGAGGAGGCAGCACCATACTAAATGGTTGACGGTCCGACTCCGGGTCGGCACGAAACGCACCTATATCCTCCCAATAGGCGTACCACTTAGGGTCCACCGTCGCATGCTCAAACACTTTCGTTAGTTCAGTCATCGTCCGATCGCAGTTTATCTTTGAGCCGCTCAAGCTCATCTCGAACCATCCGTTCGGCGACTCGCGACACAATCTTGCCAACGGTCTCACGAATCACACCATCAGACATTTTTTCAAAGACACGCGCGGCAACTTGGTCGATCACCTCATCGGCAAGCACAACTCCTTGCTTGTTTGAAATCGTAGATGTCACATCAGGAGCAGGCGCAGGACCTGTCTCTTCGGTAACGTTTATCTTCGTTTGACTAGATGACGCCGCCACTGCTTGACGCGTGTTTCCCAGTAACTCGTGCACCGTTCGAACCAGTTTTGCTGGTTCGAACGGCTTCACCAAGACAGCTACACATCCTGCAGTCTTAGCCCGTTGCTCATCCAGTGTCTCAAAAGCTCCGCTCATCAGCACAATAGGTATTCGCTCACCAACCGAGGTCGACGCAACAAATTCAGCTACTTCGTAGCCCGTACCATCCGGCATTCGCGTGTCGGCGAGCACCAAAGAGGGCCGATTCGATTCAATTTTCTTGATAGCGTCTTTCCCAGTTTCTGCCACGACAATGTCGACATCTTCATCCGACAATGCGAGCTTAACAACGCGCTGTATAGTGGGACTGTCATCGGCGATGAGAACTGTCTGTCGCATTTGCTGTCCTATTTAGAAGTAGTTGGTTCAGGTCGAACATTGTGCTCAATAAAGTCGATGATAGCCCGCATAGGGGTCCCAGGTTGAAAGACCGCTGCAATCCCCAAGCCCTTCAACGTTTCGACGTCCGCATCTGGAATGATCCCCCCAACCACCACGAGGACATCGTTGAGCCCCTTCTCTCTTAAAAGCTCAGTTAGGCGAGGACAGACGTAGTTGTGAGCACCAGAAAGAATCGAAATGCCGATGACATCTGCATCCTCCTGCAACGCAGTCTCCACGATCCGTTCCGGAGTCTGGCGTAGACCAGTGTAGATGACCTCCATGCCAACATCCCGAAGAGCTCTAGCTATGACCTTGGCACCGCGATCATGTCCATCCAGACCTGGCTTTGCTATCACCACTCGAATCTTACGCATCGGTTAGAACGCACCTTTCAGACCAAAAGCAATAGATTTTCTCTGAGACCGAATCGAGAAGCCTGCTTTTATACCCGTACCACGGCAAAGTAATTATATGAGGCTCTGGAAGAGTTGTCTGGTCAGGAGCCCAAGCGAAAGGCGACAAGCTGTGTTAGTTCGTCACCTGGTGTCGTAGCACTAAGCTCAACAACGTATTCTCCTGGAGCAAGACTCGCGGGTTGAATGTCGACCTGATATCGACGGCCGTCATCAGACGGCTGCACGATCAAAGGGAACATCCTATCCCCGCGACGATTGAGCAGCCATGCCTCGACCGATGGAACCGTTACACCTGGTGCATATGCCTCAAACCGAAGCAATAGACGTTCAGTTCGGCGAAACTCTCGAGACACGGCTGGTGTCGCGTCCCAATCATCAACTAATTCCCTCCACATCATTGTGTTCCGTGCCCGCACGAATGAAGGCGTACTCAGTATCAAACTGGCACCAGTAAAATCTGGGACGTCAATACTTTCGCGATCGCGGTCTAAAACCTCACCATTTTCGCCTTCAACGGCAACATTAATTTGCATCTCTCCTGGATCGGCCTCAAAGCTTGCCATCATGACCGAATTCACCATCCCGCTCGACGGAGAAGCTAATCCACGGCCGGCCGGCCTCGACTGCTCTGGAATGCGCCCGCGGAAAAACGCTCCGCCGGCATCACCCATCGCAGTCAAGAGCACACGCGCAGGTTCTTCGGTACCGCCGAAATCTCGCACAGCCTCCCAAGCAAACCTGACTAACGTCCGTCCGTTGTCTCCACGAGCCGTCCCAACCCACGTCCGAATCGTGTGACCACGGCGAGGTTCGGCCAACGCCGACAGCGCCACATCGACCGCCCTCGGTGGTGCCATAGCCTCAGGCGACAGAGCCCGCTCTACATCGCGCTCAGTCAGTGCCCAATAACCGCGTCGACTCCGAATCTGCAAGCCGTCTCGCTTTAGCTGAACGTCAATCTCATGAAACTTTCCGTCAAGCGGCGACTGCGAAGAGGTATATCCCAATAAATAATAAGCACTCGAGTCGCGCATCATTTGCCTTAGACCAGGAACGATGTCGTTGCGATTCACGATTGCACGACCATCAGTCTGTTCTGAGAGGAGATGCAGGGTGTCCTGCGTCGTCCGCAACACCCGACGATTCGTTCGATAGGAGATATCTGGCTGACTGAGATCGTACTCACCAAGAGTGAACCCGCGAGGGTCCAACGAATAGACTGAGGTGTTAAATCGATTCGCCACCTGAAACAACTCTCGCAACCGCAGCATTAAACTGGAATCATTAAAGAGTTGATAAGTTTCCTCTGCGCGTGTCTCAGCCGCGTTCGGGTTAAATCTGGCCGGGTTCACGGTCCCATCCGTTGACTCTCTCAGCTGTGGCGGCACATAGTTCGTGTAGCCCTCACTAACCAACAACACGCTCTTGCGCCCTTCCCGCAGTCCACCAAGACGAACCATTAATCCATTTAGCGCTGACAACGACACCTGGTTTCGTATTTGCTCAACCACTGTTGGCGGATAGTTCCAATACTGTTGCTCAAATATATTTTCTGGCTCGTATCTGTACTTACGGCCTAAGAATTCTTCAACTTGCGCAATCACCAAACTGTGGTTCCTAGTAAATCGAACGTCGCTAACAGGTGTTAACGGATACATAACGGCCACAAGATCGGTTGGCAATAGATTGTTTCGCAGAAACTCGGTTAATTGAAGACTGGCTCGCTGACCATTTTCAAACCGAACATGATAGTCATCGAAAAAGATCACGAACACGCGAACGTCGCTCCGTTCAGCTTCTCGCTCCTCATCATTCCGATTGCTAAGACTCGTGGCAGGCCTCGCATCCGGCTCTGGAACAGCACCTATCGCCACTCGCTCAAACGTCTCGATGGTTTGCAGTTCTCCGTCTTCATAGACCTCGAAATCCGATACATCTAGGTCGGTCACGTGATTGCCATCATCGTCAGTCACAACAGCGTCAACGCGAATGAAGTTAATGCCCGACCGGAAGACTGGACTCAGTGCTGCATCTGGCTCAACCTGCGCGTCTTGATCAGTTTGACCCTGGGGATCTGCTGTATTACGTTGATTGTCGTCTGATGTCGGCAACGGTTGCTGAGCTTGAAGCGGTGCGACTAGGACAACCAACAGCGTCAACAATCTCAACTGGCGTGACCAGAGTGTCGCAAGAGGGCTCAACATTGGTATCTCGGCTTTTGGAAGGCCAGTTTTAATGATACCACCGGTACAACTAAGCCGCGCGGTTCCAAAAACTCTAAATGTGAATAATTCCGGATTACGAAAACCGCTGAAAAAGAGGCTTTAATCGCTCAACCGTCTGCCGTGGTTCTTCCGGCATAACTCTTGTCTCAGATGTCACGGTCATGAAATTCGTGTCGCCATCCCATCGAGGCACGACATGGATGTGTAAGTGCCCGGGAACCCCTGCGCCAGCAGAACGTCCAATATTAATCCCGATATTCAGTCCATCCGGGTCATAAGCTTCACTGAGGACCCTCTCGGCCGTTCCAGTCAAGCTCATCAGTTCGGATAGTTCAGAAGGAAGCGCCTCAGTAAGTTTGGCGAAGTGGCGCTTCGGCACAACCAGCAAGTGACCATTGTTGTACGGATATTTATTGAGGATCACAAAACATTGGTCGCCGACATGTAATTTAAGAGATGACGATTCGGAAGAGTCGAGCTCAGAACAAAAGACGCATGACTGTCCCGCTGACCTGCCCGTATTAGTCACGTAGGACAGTCTCCAAGGAGCCCACAAATAGTCCATCAAAAAGGTTGAAAATACGTCAGACGATATTGACGTTAATAACGAGCAATCCCGTGGTCAGACTTTACTGAAGACCCAACCACGCCAGGCGAAGACGTCTGCTTCGATTCTGACTCCCGATTAATGAGTTCCTTTAGTTCCTTACCAGGTTTAAAATACGGAACTCGTTTGGAGGGCACCTCAACTCGGTCACCTGTCTTAGGATTGCGTCCTTTACGCGGTTCACGTCTCCTGAGCCTAAAGCTGCCAAAACCCCTGAGCTCAATTTTCTCGCCCCTATGTAGCGCCTCAATAATGCTGTGAAACACTGTCTCGACTATGACTTCGGAGTGTTTCTTCGTCAACTCAGCGACCTGAGCCACTTCTTCGACGAGAGCGGCTTTCGTCATACTCCCGCTTCCAGCAGGTCTTCTCACCTCAACTGCGTCGGAATTATTCATGACTCTGATGTCTGACTGTGCTTGAAGTGATCGCCCAAGGTTACCTCTGGTGACTCACTCGTTGCGTAGTTCTGCCAGTCCGTCTCATAATCGTCTGTCTTAAGAGCACGGATACTCAGACCAATCTTTCTATCTTCAGGACTTAACTTAATAATACGAATTTTAATAACTTCGTCGACCTTCAGCTCTTCTTTCTGTTCACCCGACCGCTCATCAAACTCGGAAACGTGGATAAGCCCTTCTATCCCTTCAGCCAATTCCACAAAAGCACCGAAGTTAGTGGCCCGCACGACCTTACCTTCGACGATATCGCCAACTTTATTTTGAGCAAAAAAATCGTCCCAAATATCCGTGGCCAGTTGCTTGAGCCCCAGTGATAAACGTTGATTTTCAGGTTCGAGACTTAAAACCATCGCTTCAACCTCATCACCCTTCTTTAATACCTCTGACGGGTGCTGGAGACGTTTACTCCACGACATGTCAGAAATATGAATCAAACCGTCGATTCCTTCTTCAACCTCAACAAAAGCACCGAACTCAGTTAGGTTTCGCACCTTCCCAATTAACTGTGAACCTACGGGATATTTCTCGGCCAGCGCCTGCCACGGATTGGTCTCAATCTGTTTGAGACCTAAAGAAATCCTACGGGCGTCGCGATCGACTCCCAATACCATCGACTCCACGCTGTCCCCTACGTTCATCAACTTCGACGGATGTTGCACCCGTTTACTCCATGACATCTCGGAGACATGAATTAAACCTTCTACGCCAGGTTCGAGCTCCACAAATGCCCCGTAATCCGTCAAACTCACAACTTTCCCCGACAGACGCTGGCCAACCGGATAGCGCTCAGGCGCGAGAACCCACGGATCATCCTGTAGTTGTTTGTGCCCCAGTGAAACACGTTCGGCCTCTGCATCAAACTTCAGCACCGTAACGTCAATCTCATCATTAACACTGAACAGTTCCGACGGATGCTGAGAACGCCCCCATGACATGTCTGTAACATGCAGGAGACCATCGATGCCGCCCAAGTCAACAAACGCACCGTAGTCAGTAATATTCTTGATGACGCCACGCATTACCTTACCTTCGGTCAAGTTGGCTAAGGTGTCTTTCTTCTTCTCTGAGTTTTCTTCCTCAAGTAAAACCTTTCGAGACAGAACAATGTTGCCTCGCTTCTTGTTTACCTTGATGACGAGCATGCGGAGCTCTTGGCCTCGTAGCGAGTCTAAGTTCCGAACTGGCCGCACATCGATCTGAGACCCAGGAAGAAACGCCCGGACGCCTATATCGACCGCCAATCCTCCTTTAATGCGCTCGATTACACGACCAATGACAACCCTCTTGTCCAGATAGGCTTGTTCCACATCGTCCCAAACCTTCATCTTCTCGGCTTTTTCGCGAGACAGGACGATATGGCCTTCTCGATCTTCCGTCCGTTCAAGCAGCACATCAACGGTATCTCCAGCTTGAACCGTAACTTCACCGTTCTCGTCTAAGAATTCTGAGAGCGCTATGATGCCTTCGGACTTGTAGCCAACATCAACGATGACCTCAGAAGACGATACTTTAAGGACCGAACCCTTAATAACTTCTCCTTCAGAAAGATTCCTGAAGCTACTCTCATACATATCAAGAAGACGCTGGTACTCGACTGGATCTATTGCATCATTATCCTGCGGTTGTACTAGCGGAATCAGGGGAGCCACAGTCGCAGCTGCGCTCTCGAGCGACCGGGCTGAACCTGCCGTCTCCAAACCCTTATCGGGCGCTACCTTGGCCACGTCGTCTAGATTACTCATGCGCTAGGAGTCCTCACCATTCTTGATACTTTCTCTAAACTGCCATTACCGATAATCTGAGAGGCAGGCACACTGTCTCAGAAGTGAGATAAGCACAGGACTGTACGACACTTAGCGGCAAATCGTCAACTCTGAGAAGAAGGTTTAATGACGCGTTACTGAGAGCGAAAAACACCCAGAAAGCGCAGGCCACGAAGGCTCTTCGCCAACTGTCTACCCTTCCAATTCTTAATCATGTTTCCCGATTGAGACGATTTCTCACGATACTAAGAACCCTAGCAACAACATCACTAACTGGAACACCGGTGGTCTCTATGAGAATCGCGTCTCCCGCGCGGATCAACGGTGATGTTTGCCTAGTCCGATCGAGTCGGTCCCGATTCTCTAAAGCTGATGCTACAACCCCTATCTCAGTGGCTTGCGACAACGCATGTACTGGGTCACTGGCTCGACGTTTTGCTCGCTCCTCAGGAGTTGCATCAAGATACAACTTCAAGATCGCTTCCGGAAACACCACAGTCCCTATATCTCGTCCTTCCATCACCACCGGACCCGCTGCAGCAAATTCACGTTGACGAGCAACGAGCACACTGCGTACCTTCGGCATCCGGGCTACAGTTGAAGCTGCTACATCGATTTCTGGCGTCCTAATCTGACTCGTGATGTCCTCACCGTCGATCACAACACGAGTGAAATCGAGATCAAAAACTGTAACCTTCGCAAGAGCGGCAATAAACTCTTCCTCTGCCAACGACTTTGTCTGGTTAAGGGCCCTCCAAGCAACCGCGCGGTACATCGCACCGGTATCCACATAAGACCACTGTAGTTCCTTAGCGACAGCTCGAGACACGGTTCCTTTGCCAGCTCCTGACGGGCCGTCAATAGCTAACACTTTCGTCACAGACCTACCATCCCCACCTCTGATCCTGCTGTAACGGCTCGTCGTAAAGCGATGATTTCGTCAGCTGAAAGCTCACGAGTCATCCCAAGCTTAAGCCCTTTCGCTGTCAAGGGACCAAACCTCACCCGACGTAGTCGGACCACTGGGTAACCAACGGCCTGGAACATCCGGCGAACCTGGCGATTCCGTCCCTCCCTGAGCGTCACACGTACGCGAGCTTGGTTAATTCGCCGCTTCACATGACCACCCAGTAACCGCACTTGGGCCGATGTCGTCCGGTGACCGGCGAGAACAATGCCTGAGGTCAGTTTCTGCATAGCCCGCAACGTTGGAACACCGCGAATCACCACCTCGTAAACTCGCTCAAGACCGTACCGTGGATGGGTCAATTGCGCAGCGAGGTCCCCGTCATTTGTCATCAACAGTAAGCCCTCGGAGTCATAATCCAGACGGCCAACTGGATAAACATACTCCCGAACCCGTGGGAGCAACTCAAGCACTGTTTTACGCCGCTGCGGATCATGACGCGTCGTTAAATAGCCGGACGGTTTATTCATTAAAATGTATCGTCGCCTTTGAGCAAGGCCAACACGGCGACCGTCTAGACGCACATCGTCGCTCTGTGGATTCGCTTTACTCCCTAGATTCGTGACTACCACGCCATTAACCGAAACTCTACCTGCTGCGATCATCGCTTCGGCACCACGACGCGACGCGCTACCCGCCGCTGACAGAATCTTTTGAAGGCGCACAGTGGATACTGTCGCAGTCAAACTAATGCACCTGTTCTTTAGAATTTTTCAGATTGGAAGGAGCTGAATCAAATGGTAGCACTTCGTCAATTGGTGGAGCGTCGGCTAAGCCCTCCGGAACATCCAACCCCAACGCCTCGGCCATATCCTCAACTTTGGGTAGATCCGTCAAATCTTTCAAACCGAATCTATCCAAGAATTCCCGGGTGGTGGCATAAAGAAATGGTCGTCCGACGACCGATTTTCTTCCGGTGATCTTGATCAATCTACGTTCGAGGAGCGTGGCTAATACTCCCGATGTATTCACTCCTCGAATCTCGGCGATCTCCGGCGCCGTAACCGGTTGTCGATATGCTACGACCGCCAGAGTCTCAAGTGCCTGAACGGAAAGTCGCTGACTTGAATGTTCGTGAAACAACCGGCGAACCCACTCACTAAATTCAGGACGCGTGACAATCTGGTAACCACCAGCCACCTCGACCAATTCAAGCCCTCCGCCGCGGTTCCATTCCGTAGTAAGTGCCTCGAGTGCCTCCTTGATATGCTCCTGAGGTTCCCCTTCCAAAACCTTCACTAAGGCAGCTAATGTGACCGGTTCAGGTGAGGCAAAGATCAGCGCTTCAATGGCTGATTTAAGCTCACTTAGGTCGTCGGTCATTCGCCTTCCCTTCTTGGTCCTGTCCGTGAGTTTGAGATGAACTCCTCTTATACACCCTGATCGGTCCAAACGTATTACTTTGGACGACACGGATAAGCTTCAGTCGCATCATTTCCAGGACAGCGAGGAATGTCGTGATTAGTTCTCTGCGAGAAGTTGAATGAGTAAACAGTTCTTCAAATGCACACGCATCCGTTAAAGACAAAATCTCCAATAACTGATCAATTCGTGTTTCGATCGGGACTATTTCAGCCGGCAACACCACAGTTGGCCGGTCTTGCGAACGCGCAATGACAGATTGAAAGGCTTGAATGAGGCTAAAAATGTCAACCTCTAATTCACGTTCAAAAGGTTCACCAGCAATATGCTCGACACGGCTATCGGGTCGAGTCCATTGCGCGCTTCTAACGATCTCTCGTTCATGGAGCAATTCAGCAGCGGCCTTAAACTTCTGGTGCTCAAGTAATTGACGAATCAACGCTTCTCGTGGGTCCTCTTCCTCTTCGATGTCAGTCTCATCTTCTATGCGGGGAACCAGCATACGAGACTTGATATGAATCAGAGTTGACGCCATGACGAGAAATTCGCCAGCCACGTCAAGATCGAGTTCCTGCATCATGTCAAGATACTCAAGATACTGTTCAGCTATGAGTACAATCGGGATGTCGTAGACATCCACCTTGTTCATCTTGATCAAATGCAACAAAAGATCGAGCGGTCCCTCAAAGTTGGAGAGTTTAACCGGGTAACCAGGAAGAATTGACTCGAAATCGTTAGGTGTCTCCATATTTTAACCTGACGGCATCGCGTACACTTTTCATAGTCTCTTGAGCAATCGCCCGGGCCCGACTCGACCCATCCATTACTATTTCTTGAATTTGCCCCGGCTTCGCTGCTATCTCCGTACGCCGTTCCCGAATCGGATCCAGTACTTCATTCACAGCGCGTGCCAAGCAATCCTTCACCTCAACATCTCCAACTTTACCAGCTTCGTAGCGTGCCTTTAATTCGCTCACTTCCGTTTCGTTCGAATTGAAAGCGTCATGGTAAATAAATACAGGATTACCTTCGACCGTACCAGGAATATCAGCACGAATCCGTTTTGGATCCGTGTACATTCGCATAATCTTTTTTCTAACGGTAACGGCGTCATCGGATAAATCAATAGTATTTCCGTAACTCTTGCTCATCTTCCGATTATCCAATCCTGGTAGCCGAGGGAACCGTGTGAGCAGTGGCTGGGGTTCTGGAAAAAGCTCGCCAAAGAAACCCTGAAAACGCCGGACAACTTCCCGCGTCAATTCAAGATGCGGGACCTGGTCCTCACCGACGGGGACAAATTTCGCGTGATACAGCAGCACGTCCGCCCCCTGCAGAAGGGGGTATCCCAAAAAACCTAGCGTTGAAAGATCTCGGTCAGACAATTCATCGATCTGTTCTTTGTAGGTTGGTACACGCTGAAGCCACGGTATGGGCACTACCATTGAAAGAAGCAAGTAAAGCTCTGCATGCTCAGGCACCTGCGATTGGATAAACAAGGTGCTCTGTTCAGGATCCACACCTGCTGCAATCCAATCAGTTACATTGTCATAGGCGTAACCCGTACGTTCGCCTGTATCACCGTACTCACTGGTTAGAGCATGCCAATCAGCCACAAAGTACATGCAGTCATACTCGGCTTGCAGAGCACGGTACTTTTTTAAAGCTCCAACCAGATGTCCCAGATGCAACTTTCCTGTAGGGCGCATCCCTGAAACCACACGTTGTTTTACTGATTCAACACTCACGATAGAGATGAATATAGCCGGTTAGTGAAGTTGTCAAACAGCCAATCAGTAGCAAAGCTTACCAGAGCGCCGACACGCAAGACCGGCAACGTTCGATAGTTTGCAAAACTCGCCTATTCTTGAGATCTGTCAAAGACTCACGTCTTAAAGCTCTCATTGAATCAAACAACGAAAAACAAAGATACGGTCACCTTTGAATTTTCCAGCGCTCATCTGGACTATTTACCAACAACCGAAGCCCGATTCGCAGTAATCACCTGCGCCTGAAATCATCGCCCTGTAGTAGTTGTCAATAACACTACCGCTCTTTATTTATTCCTGGCTCGTTCCGAAAAATAATCAATGATCAAGCGAGCTACCTTTGTCCCCACTATGGGAACCAGTTCTTCGTTGGTAGCACGACCAATGTTCCTCACACTACCAAAACGTTCAAGTAAGATCCGTCGCCTCTTCGGGCCAACACCTGTTACTGAATCCAGTTCAGAACTGAAGTCACGTCTAGTCCGAGACCGACGATGAAACGTTACTGCAAAGCGATGGGCTTCATCTCGAATGCGCTGCACCAACTGCAGAGCGGCGCTGTCTCGAGGTAGAGCTATTGGCAAACGTTGATCCCGCGTGACTAGGAGTTCATCTTTCTTGGCAATCCCTATTGCGGCAAGATTAGAGAGACCGAGTTGATCGAAGGCATTGTACGCTGCTGACAACTGACCAACTCCTCCATCCACAATCACGAGGTCAGGAAATGGCCCGCCTTGTTCCAGTAACCGACGGTATCGGCGAAACACAACCTCTTCGATTGAGGCGAAGTCATCAGAGCCAATCAATGACTTTCGCTTATCGCCCCGAATCCGAAATTTTCGATAGTCTCGGCGAAGCATCCGACCGTCTTCGTTGACAACGAGCGCGCCAACGGTCTCGGTGCCCTGAAGGGTAGAAATGTCAAAACATTCGAGTCGCCTCGGCGTCGTCTTGAGCGCCAGACAATCTCTCAACTCTTCAAGCGCGG
>CAZWIL010000041.1:0-15341 GCA_964634175.1 uncultured Vicinamibacteraceae bacterium | reverse complement strand
GTCAGGTGTAGGTAAGGGGGAAAGGTTTAGGCGATGCAAGTGATTCGACAGATTCTATTTATGGTTGCGGTCGCTGTTTTTGTCTTGGCTGGATCTGTAACAACTAGTGTGTACGGCCAATCGGTTGCAAATGCCGAAGTGGCTCGCGTTGGAGACATCATCGTTACTCTTGATGACGTTGATCAAGCGTGGAGTCAAAACGACGCTAGATCGCAGATGCGTCTACTTCAGCAACTTTATGAGACTCGTCGGCGGGTTCTAGATGTGGTCATAGGGAACCACCTTATCGATCGCGCGGCGATCGCACGAGGCCTTTCGAGAGACGAACTGCTTGCGATCGAACTTCCGTCGCGGACTTTACCTATTACCGACGAAGAAATCGCACTGGTTTACGAGCGCAACCGCGAAGCTTTAGGCGATCGAACCTTGGATGAGTCTCGGTCTGAAATTCAAGATGCTATCGAACGCCAACGACCTATCCAAGCACTACAGCAGTTTATGGCGGATCTGCGGCGAGAAGCCGACGACGTTGTTCTCACGCTTGATCCACCGCGACAGCAGGTCGAAGTGTTTTCTGATGACCCCTCACAAGGACCGACTGATGCCCCGATAGTACTCGTCGAATTCTCCGATTTCCAATGTCCCTACTGTCAGCGTGCGACAGGAATTTTGTCGGACTTGATAGACCGTTACGCGGATCAAATTCTATTCATTTATAAAGACTTTCCTTTGTCGAACCATCCGCAGGCATTTAAGGCAGCCGAAGCTGGAAACTGCGCGCATGAACAGGGGATGTTCTGGCCACTACACGACAAAATGTTTGTGAGTCAGGATACCCTGGATGTCCCTTCATTGAATTCCTATGCGGTGGAACTGGGCTTGGATGGAGAGGTGTTTTCGACCTGCCTCGAGGAGGGGCGATACGCCGACCGGGTTCAACAGGATTTACGAGCCGGTCGCAGAAATGGTGTCTCGTCAACGCCGACGGTGTTTATTAACGGTCGCCCCATCATGGGGGCGGTGCCTCTTGAGACCCTTGAAGAAATAGTGCAGGAAGAATTGGCTGCACTCGGCCGCTGAATTGTCGCTGAACAAGCTTGGAATTGAACCCCGCGATAATGCTAGGTCTAAAGCGGGCCGTCATGGCGGGTTGTACACGTGAAAGGGGCGAGGATGCTCGCCCCTTAGAAATTGCACTGGGATGGAAACGGTTAGTTACTCAATAAAGGTAGCCTCTTCAGCCAACCAAGCGTTGAACTCAGCTTCAGGTTGCACCGTCACAAATCCGCGCATTCGATAGTGTCCAAGGCCACAGAGTTGGGAGCAGTTAATTTCAAAGGTTCCTTCCACGGTAGGAACCCACCACATGGGCATTTCCAGGCCAGGGATCGCGTCCTGTTTGACGCGCATTTCTGCGATTCCCAAGCTATGAATGACATCCATCGTCGATAGATAAACAATAACTGGTTTGTTGACTGGAATGTTCATCTGGTTGACAGTGGCGATGTCATCGGCGCCGTTGGGATCACTCCGGTCCAAACCAATCGCGTTGGTTGGGGTAATCAGACTAATGTCTCGTCGGCCAAACCGGCCGTCCGGGCCCGGATAATGAGAATGCCACTCGAATTGCTTCGCAATCATGTGGATGACGGTCGATTCTCCTTCAGGCGGAAGTTCGTTGACGCGGTCGGCCCAAGCCGGAATAGCAAAGCCCACAAGTATCACTGCTTCGATTATGACGACAGCAACATCTATGTAACTCGAGGTGTGACTCGTGATCCCTGTATAGTCGGCAGTCGGATTCGCAGAGGCCCTAAACCTGAAAAGTACCCATACAAAATAGATGCCCCACCCGACGAATAGAACAAACATCAGGTAGTGGATCACAATGATCATTGAGTCAATTTCCTGCGCGTGTGCCGATGCTTGGATCGGCAACCCCAAAAACTCACCCATTCTTGCCTTCTCCTACTCAGGCCTACGGCCTGTTTCTATCGTCTTGTCCCAATGCTTGGCGGGAGCGTTTAACCAGATGCAGTATAAAACCCACAAATCCGCTCAGCACTCCACCGGTAATGCCAAGGAGCGCAAAGACGGCCCAGTTGACGCCTTGACCAATTTGAGAATCCGGGTCGAGATTAAAACAAATGGGGCACCCTAAGGAGTTGGTGGGAACAAGAAACACCAGCGCCGACGCAAAAAGGACTGCACTTATCAATTGTTTCTTCATGATTATTCCATCCCGATCTGACGAGTCTTACGAATAAATGTGACTAGATAGACGCTCATGCCGAGTCCCGAAGCCAGCGACCCAACCGAAAATGCCAAGTGACCCCAGCTGCCGCGATCAGACACATACATCCCGATGCCCCACAGCGTGGTCATGGCCGTTAGGGCGATGGACACGGCGATGAACAGCAGGTGTATTCCGCGGAGTGACATCATCAGTGAGCCGCCTCGCCGTGGTCGGCCGCGACAGCCGCGTCAGAATTCGGGACGACCAGCTTTCTGCCGTATGTATTCGTGTGCCCAAGAAGTGGGATAAGAATCAAAACCAAAAAGAAAAAGACGGTGAGTAGAAGTGTGAAGTAAATGGTTTTACGTTCTTCCACCAAGTGCATGAAATACGTTGCGACAAGTGAACCTTTGACTGTGGCAACGATTAGGGCAAGCACCACGCCCAACGCAACTCCCACTGGTAAAAATGAGACCAACACGGTCACGACCGTCAACACCATTAGCGCTACACCAATTTTCTTATACAGCTTAATGTGCGCTTGTACGTCTTCACTCATGTGTCTCTCCTCGGTCGCGTTTCAGTTACGTCAGATATAGGATTGGGAACAGGAAAATCCAGACTAAGTCGACGAAATGCCAGTACAAACCGGCAGCTTCGATGCGATTGATGAATTGTTGCTTGTTCGTGTTCCACAAGGCGCTGCCTGGACCCAAAAAGTAACCGTTCACAATGACTCCCCCGACGATATGGAGAGCGTGCAATCCGGTCATTGTGAAATAAATCGCGAAATAGGTGCTGACGCTGGGATAGTCCCCATGCGAGAACTTGTCGAAATACTCGTAACTTTTTACCGCGAGGAAGAGTAGGGACAAGCCAATGGTCAGGCCCATGTAGCGCTTGTATCCTGGTAGGTCGTCTTGCTTCAGCGCTGCATAGCAAAGGACCATCGTGATACTTGAAGCGATCAGGACAGCTGTGTTGAACGTGCCGATCGGCGTGCTGAGGATGTCCGCCCCCAGAGGCCATTCGACAGCGTTGATCCGTAGGAGGATGTAGGTTGAGAACAATCCTCCAAAGAGCATGACTTCGGAAGCCAGGAACAACCAAATGCCGAGTTTTACATTGGTGAGCCCAGTATCCGGGCGTTCGTCAACGATGTATGGAATTTCCATCGGTTCTATACCTTCGCAGGCTCGGCCTGCGGTCCCTTCGAGTCATCAGCCTGCATGTCGTAGTCGGTATTGGACCCAGGGACGCTGTACTCATATGGGCCACGGTGCACTACCGGCGGCGTTGTGAAGTTTCCATGTGGCGGTGGCGATGGTGCCGACCACTCCAGCGTCGTGGCTTGCCAAGGGTTGGCGCCCACTTTTTCACCCTTCTTGATGCTCCGGAAAAAGTTGTAGATAAAGGGGAGTTGGAACAATCCGAGGGCCCATGCTCCCATCGAGATGACTTCGTTCCAGACAAGAACGTCTTGATTCATGGCGTACTGGGCTCCACCATCTGCCATGCGGCGGTTCATGCCCGACAGCCCTTGGATAAACATTGGCATGAAGACAATGTTAATGCTCACAAAAGAGCCCCAAAAATGAATCCGTCCCAGCAGGTCATTCATCATCCGGCCCGTTGCTTTTGGAAACCAGTAATACACGCCGCCAAGTAACGCCAGCACGGTGCCTGGCGCAACCACGTAGTGGAAATGACCAATCACGTAATACGTGTCGTGCAGGTGGAGGTCCGGTGCTGCGAGGCCGAGTGGTAATCCCGTCAATCCACCGATGGCAAACATCGGTAAGAACGCCAGTGCGAACAGCATAGGCACTGTAAAGCGGATTGAGCCGCCATAGAGAGACAGAAGAAACGCAGAGAGAATCACGACCGATGGGATTGAAATGATCATCGTCGTGGTCTGGAAGAACGAACTCATCGTGGTTCCCATGCCTGTCATGAACATGTGGTGGGCCCAGACGACGAACGACATAAATCCAAGAAACACGATCGACGCGATCAGAACGCGGTAACCCCAGATGGGTTTCCGGGTGTTGTTTGCAATGATCTCACCCACAATGCCCATCGCTGGCAGGATCAGCACGTACACTTCCGGGTGAGCTAGGAACCAGAAGAGATGTTGCCATAACAGGGGACTGCCCCCACCACTAACTTCGAGAGGACCATCCCCGACGTATAACCCACTTGGTAAGAAGAAACTTGTTCCGGCCACTCGGTCCATGAGTTGCAATACGCCAGCCGCTTCAAGCGGCGGAAACGCCAACAACAACAGAAAGGATGTGACTAATTGAGCCCAGACAAAAAACGGTAGCCGCATGAAACTGAGACCGGGTGCGCGAAGCTGAAGTGTCGTGACAATGAAATTGACCGAGCCCAAGAGTGAGGACGTGATCAAGAAGATCATTCCGACCAGCCATAAGGTTTGTCCGGTCGTCGCAATGACCGACAGTGGTGCGTAGGAGGTCCATCCTGAATTCGCTGCGCCGCCCGGGACGAAAAAACTAGCGAACATCACGACGCCACCTAGGAAAAATGACCAATAGCTCAACATGTTGAGCTTGGGAAAGGCCATGTCGGGAGCACCGATTTGCAGAGGCAGCACAAAGTTCCCAAAACCACCCACCGCCAGCGGCACAACGCCGAGAAAGACCATAATCGTGCCGTGCATGGCGCCCAACTGGTTGTAAAACTCAGGCAACATGATGCCGCCAGGAGCGCGACTGTCACCCAGAAGACCGCCAATCAACGGGATGGGCTGGAATGGATACGCCAGCTGCCAGCGCATGATCATCATTAATGTGAAGCCAAATAACAGGAACAGCATTCCGGTGATAGCGTATTGAATCCCAATCACCTTATGGTCAAGTGAGAAGACATAGGTTCTCAGAAAACCTTCATCGTGATGCTCGTGCCCGTGTTCGGCGTGCTCAGTTTCTTCGGTCGTCGCCACGTGATCCAACTCGTGACTCCTTTCGTCTGGACTCAGTTCACCAGCCGACGTTCTCAGTCAGTGAACTCTTGTCTTTCCGTACAGTAAAAACCCCGTCCACAACTCGACAGCACTCGCAGGATAAAAGCCGTCCGAGGCGGGCCGCGGCAGAGGAATTCTATCCGGCTGGAACAGCGCGCGCAAGGTTTGTGTCTCGCACCAGCCGTGCTTGGATTTTACTACGTTGTTTCCGGGTTTTTCGTTGCTTCTTGGAGAGCCTGCCTTGCGGTGCGCGTGACGATCGTTGTTACCAAGATAGTCGCAACTAGCCCCAGAAATAGCAGAACGTAGTACTCGGTGCCCCGTCCGGCGGGTGTACCGCTGGCAAGTTGGGCGATATCACCCGCTAGTTTTCCATAATAGATATAGAGAAACGTGCCTGGAATCATGCCGAGGCAGGCTATCAGGTAGTCGGCAAATCGCACATTAGTCAGCCCGAGGGCGTAGTTGAGCAGGTTAAATGGGAAGACCGGAGACAGTCGTAACAAAAAGACGATTTTTCGACCTTCACGCCCGATAGCACGGTCGATGGCAGCAAAGCTACTATGTCGGGAAAGTCGTTGTTCGATCGCAGTTCTGGCAAAGTACCGTGCGACGAGGAAAGCGAGACACGCTCCTATGGAGGCGCCAATCATGACGTAGGCCACCCCTCTGGCCAACCCAAAGATTGCGCCAGCAGCCAGCGTAAGTACGGATCCAGGTACAAAAGCGACTGTAGCGCCGGCGTAACCTGCGATAAAAATGAGGGGTCCAAAAACGCCCAAATTCGCCACCCACTCGGCGAATTGTGGCAGGCGGCCGCCCATTTGGCGACCAACTGAGATGAGCAGGACGACTACGACCAGACCCATCAGAATACGACCGATTGGAATTGCACGTTGGTTCTGATTAGACGTATTCACGCTCTTGACCCCGTCGGGAGACTATACTCCGGCCGTGACTCGAACCTACTTGGCCGTCGTGGTCGTGCAATTAGTTGTTTTAATAGCACTATGGTTGTTTTCGAGTCATTTCGGACCGGTATAGATTGACCTTTTTGAAAAGAAGGGATCCGAGCAAGAAATTCGGTAATATTTTTAAGTTGTTCCCGAGTGTAGTTTTTAAAACCCAATCTTCTGTGACTCCCTAACCTGAATGCACTTTCTCGACTGGCTCATCATAATCGGTTACCTCAGTTGGATTCTTTACGATGGCATCCGACGGTCGAAGGACACAAAGGCCATAGAGGGCTACTTTCTGGCTTCGCGGTCGCTGCCTTGGTGGGCTGTCGGTCTTTCCGTTATGGCGACTCAGATGAGCGCTATCACGTTGGTCGGAACTACAGGCCAAGGCTATACGGACGGTGTACGTTTTGTGCAGTTTTATTTTGGCCTGCCGGTTGCAATGATCATTTTGTCGGTCACCCTTGTTCCGTTCTTTCATCGTGCGAAAGTCTTCACCGCTTATGAGTATCTGGAAAAGCGTTTTGATGCTCGGACCCGTGCGGTAGCAAGCTTTCTCTTCTTGGTGTCACGGGGCTTGAGTGCGGGAGTAATAATTGCCGCACCGGCCGTGATTCTATCGATCGTCTTGGGATGGAGTCTCCCACTAACGATCTTGGCGATCGGGATTCCGACGACGCTCTACACGATGTTCGGCGGTGTGCAAGCTGTGACATGGGCCGACGTGAAGCAGATGGTCGTGATCATGGTGGGAGTGACGGCCGCCGTCGGAGCTCTGGTGGCTGGGTTACCGAACGACGTCGGCGTAGAGTCGGCACTTCATCTGGCTGGTGCGACGGGCCGGCTTCAGACGATCGATTTCACTTTTGATCCAAATGAAACGTATACGTTTTGGTCAGGTTTGATTGGTGGATTGTTCCTGATGCTCGGTTATTTTGGTTGCGACCAGAGCCAAGTCCAGCGTTACTTGACCGCTAGGTCTGTTGATGCGGGCCGTTACTCACTCATGATGAGTGCGTTCGCCAAGATTCCCTTGCAGATGTTAATCCTGCTGACTTGTGTGTTGATGTTCACGTTTTACCTTTTCAACCCACCGCCGATGCTTTTCAATGGGGTCCATGACCGCGCAATTTCTAGCAGTGTGCGAGCTGCGGAGTACGCGGCACTTGATGACGAATTTGACCAGGCCTACATAGCTCGGCGACACGCAGCCGGTGAGGCTGTTGAGGCAAGACAAAGTGGCGATACGGCGCGAGAAGCATCGGCCGTTCAGATCTTTCTTGACCAGGACCGCCAGGTCAACGCCCTGAGGGGACAAGCAGAAGGTCTCGTCAGAGATGTGACTGGTGATGACTCCTACACAGACGTCAACTATGTGTTTCCCACTTTTGTTACGACCCAATTGCCAGTCGGGTTGGTCGGATTGATGATTGCCGCAATTTTTGCGGCCGCCATGTCGAGTATCGCAGCTGAACTGAACTCCCTTTCCACTGCCACCGTGATCGATTTTTATCGGCGCCACTTCCGAAAGACTGCGTCAGATGCGCATTACCTGCGTGTGTCCAAGTGGGCAACAGGGTTTTGGGGGTTATTTGCTTCTGTAACGGCATTGTATGCAGCGAATCTCGGTTCACTCATAGAGGTCGTCAATCGGTTTGGCTCGTTCTTTTACGGTTCCCTGCTCGGGGTTTTCGCCTTGGCGGTAGGGGTCCGACATGCTACAGCGGCCGGAGCATTTTGGGGGTTGATCGGTGGAATGGCAGCTGTAGCGGCAGTAGCCGTCTATACTTCCGTCTCGTTTCTATGGTTAAACCTTGTTGGAGCGGTAGCCGTGATCATCGTGGGTAGTCTTGTTAGCCGATTCCCAGGGTCGAACAATCAAGCGTGACGCCGCTGGCCACCGGCTTCTGAAATTGTCCCGCCGCGTTTCAAAATACTTCGTTAATTAAAATAGGCTACTATTAAAGTAGGACTAAATCGGTCGGAGATTCGTTGTCTGTGACGATAACTTGATGAATTGGAACATTTACGCCAATGCCTACATCGCAAGAAACTATCGAACAACTGGCCAATCAAGATTACAAATACGGTTTTGTCTCCGATGTTGAAGAAGAACGCATCGAGCCCGGACTGAACGAGGATGTCATTCGCCTCATCTCGCAGAAAAAGAACGAACCTGAATGGTTGCTGGATTGGCGCTTGAAGGCGTATGGCCTCTGGAAGGAGATGGCTGAACCGGTTTGGCACAACGTTAAGGTTGCACCAATTGACTATCAAAACATCACATACTACTCCGCTCCCAAGAAGCTACCGAAGCTTAACAGTATGGATGAGGTCGACCCGGAGGTGAAGGCCACGTTTGATAAGTTGGGCATTCCTCTTGAAGAGCAGAAAATACTTTCGGGTGTTGCCGTGGATGCGGTGTTTGACAGCGTGTCCGTTGCCACGACATTCAAGGACAAGCTGGCAGACCTCGGGATCATATTTGGCTCCTTTTCCGAGGCGGTGCAGGAACATCCCGACCTCGTACGTCAGTACTTGGGATCGGTTGTTCCGGCGTCCGACAATTTCTATGCAGCTTTGAACTCAGCGGTGTTTAGTGATGGCTCGTTTGCATATATCCCAAAGGGTGTGCGGTGCCCCATGGAGTTGTCCACGTATTTTCGAATCAATGCGGCCCAGACCGGACAGTTTGAGCGGACGCTTTTAGTGGCTGACGAAGGGGCGACCGTCAGTTATCTCGAAGGATGTACGGCACCCCAACGTGACGAAAATCAATTGCACGCAGCTGTTGTGGAATTGGTGGCGCTGGATTCTGCGACTATCAAGTATTCGACGGTTCAGAACTGGTATCCAGGTGACAAGGACGGTAAGGGTGGCATCTATAACTTTGTGACAAAGCGCGGAAAGGCGATGAATAACGCCAAGGTTACATGGACGCAGGTGGAAACCGGTTCGGCTATCACGTGGAAGTATCCGAGCTGCATTCTGCAAGGTGATAATTCCGTCGGCGAGTTTTATTCGGTCGCCGTGACTAATAATCACCAACAGGCCGATACGGGCACCAAGATGATTCATCTTGGCAAGAACACTACGAGTACCATCGTGTCAAAAGGTATCTCGGCGGGATTTGGCCAGAATACGTATCGTGGCTTGGTTCGGATTGGAAAGAACGCCAAGAACGCGAGGAATTTCTCTCAGTGCGACTCGTTGTTAATCGGGGACGAATGCGGCGCACACACGTTTCCGTATCTGGAAGTTCGCAACACGTCTTCGCAGGTTGAGCACGAAGCCTCGACGTCGAAGATAGGTGAGGACCAAATCTTCTACTGTCGCCAGAGAGGACTGTCGACTGAGGATGCGGTCAATATGATTGTTAACGGGTTCTGCAAGGAAGTGTTTCGTGAATTACCGATGGAGTTCGCGGTCGAAGCACAGAAGTTACTTGGAGTGAGCCTCGAAGGCAGTGTCGGATAAGAAAGACGCAGGTGAGAAACGGATGCTTGAGGTAAAAAACCTTCACGCGAGCGTTAACGGTCGCGTGATTCTTAACGGTATTGATATTACGGTCAAAGCCGGTGAAGTGCATGCGATTATGGGGCCCAACGGTTCAGGCAAAAGCACTTTGGCGAATGTGCTGGCTGGCCGAGAGGACTATGAGGTCAATGCCGGCACGGTGAGTTATGACGGCAGCGATCTTTTGGAGATGGAGCCTGAGGAACGTGCTCGAGAAGGTGTATTTCTAGCTTTCCAGTATCCGGTCGAGATTCCTGGTGTCAACAATGCTTACCTGCTGAAGGCCGCTCTGAACGAGGTTAGAAAGCATCGCGGTGAGACCGAGCTTGATGCTATGGAGTTTCTGACTCTGGTCAAAGAACGGATGAACGTTCTAGAGATCGATCAAGAGTTGCTCAATCGTCCGGTGAACGAGGGGTTCTCGGGCGGAGAAAAGAAGCGCAATGAAATATTTCAGATGATCGTGCTTGAGCCGAGACTCGCGATTATGGATGAAACGGATTCCGGGTTAGATATTGACGCGCTCAAAGTAGTCTCGCAGGGCGTTAATGCGCTGCGTTCGCCTGATCGCTCGACTATCGTGGTTACCCACTACCAACGTTTGTTGAATTACATCGTTCCCGATGTTGTGCATGTTCTCTCTAACGGCCGAATCGTGAAGTCCGGAGGTAAAGAATTGGCACTCGAGTTGGAGGAAAAAGGGTACGGATGGATTGACGATGAAGCCTCGGTCCCCGCGAGCGCATAATAATTTTCCGGAAGATCAGCACGATGACAACTCAACTTACAGAGAGCCACGCTACCTATCGCAGTGCCTTCGATCAACTTCAGCGGGACAGTAATGGAGCTAACCCTGTTAGTCAGCTTCGCACTCGAGGATTTTCTCGATTTTCGCAGGTAGGGTTTCCGACGACCGCGCTTGAGTCGTGGCGCTTCACGAATGTCAATCCACTCACGCGGCGCCAGTTTGTGGCGGCCGGACCCACGCGGCTCGACCCGTCCCAGATCTCGCGGTTTGAACTCGAGAACGTCGATGGGCCAAAACTTGTCTGTGTTAATGGTCGTTATTCGCCGGAGCTGTCGAATGTTGGTGCATTGCCGGCCGGAGTTGAACTCAGGAGTTTGGCTGACGCGGTTGCTGCCGAACCCGAGTTAGTGGAGTCCCAGTTGGCTCAGTTGGCCCATTTTGACGATCCCTCGAGCTCATTCACAGCGCTCAATACGGCTTTCCTCAAAGACGGCTTTGTGGTGAGAATTTTGGACGACACGATTCTTGAGGCGCCAATCCATCTACTGTTTGTTGGTACCGGAGATGGCGATGCAATGAGTCATCCAAGAACATTGGTTATTGCGGGAACCAATAGCCAAGTCCGATTGGTCGAGAGTTATGTTGGCGTGACGGACGGCGCCAGTCTAACTAACGCGGTGACCGAGGTGTTCGTTGGTGACGGCGCGGTGGTGGACCATTACAAATTACTTCGCGAGAGCGTCGAGGCGTTCCATGTTGGCAGTATGCATTTGCGGCTTGGACGCAGTTCGACCTTTTCCTCACATGCAATTACATTAGGCGGGGCGATTGCGCGGAATGAAGTAATCGCTGAATTACAGGGTGAGGGTGGCGAGTGCACCCTGAATGGTTTATACCTGGCAAACGCGAACCGATTAGTTGATAACCACACCACAATTCATCATGCGAAGCCTCATTGCGACAGCCATGAGCTCTATAAAGGCATTCTTGACGGGCAGGCGCGCGCGGTTTTTAATGGCAAGATTATCGTAGCCATCGACGCGCAAAAAACTGACGCGAAGCAGTCGAACAAAACCCTGTTGCTATCTGAAGAAGCCCAGATCAACACCAAGCCGGAACTTGAGATCTTTGCTGACGACGTTAGGTGTACGCACGGCGCAACGATCGGACAACTGGATGCTGAGGCACTGTTTTATTTGCGGTCACGCGGGTTAAATTTAGAACAATCACGAGACGTCCTTATTCACGCATTCGCCAGTGATTTGCTCGGCCGGATTGCCATTGAACCGATTCGAAGACAGCTGGACGCGGTTCTTTTGCAGGAGCTCCCCGGGTCGGGGCATATGCCCTTTGCTGTGGCGTAACACATGGCCACTCCGATTCAAGATTCCCCATCGGAACTGGACGTAATTCGTGTTCGGCAGGACTTTCCTATCCTTCAACGCACGGTACGAGACAAACCATTGGTTTATCTCGATAGTGCCGCTACGACGCAGAAACCGAAGCAAGTCTTGGATGTTCTTGCCAACTACTACGCACAGCAGAATGCCAATATCCATCGTGGCGTGTATGTGTTAAGTGCCGAAGCAACGGCAGCCTACGATGAAGCCAGACGAAAAGTTCAACACTTCGTTAATGCGCGGTCAGCGCAAGAAGTGATTTTTACGAGGAACTCTACCGAGAGTATCAACTTGGTGGCGCACAGTTTTGGCCGCGAAAATGTTGGGCCAGGTGACGAAGTTTTAATTACGCACATGGAGCACCACGCGAACATCGTGCCTTGGCAACTTCTCTGTGAACGGTCCGGTGCCCGGCTACGCGTTGCTCCGATTAATGATCAAGGCGAACTCTTGATGGACGAGTTTGCGCAGTGTTTGAATGCCCGGACCAAACTAGTGGCGATTGTTCATCTATCCAATTCACTGGGAACGATAAATCCCGTGTCTGAGGTCATTCAGTTGGCCCATCAACAGGATGTTCCGGTTCTAATTGACGGCTCGCAGGCGGCCTACCACATGCCGATTGATGTGCAGACTCTTGACTGCGACTTCTATGTGTTCACCGGTCACAAACTGTACGGCCCGACTGGTATTGGCGTTTTGTATGGTCGTGAGAAGTTACTCGATTCGATGCCACCGTTTTTGGGTGGCGGAGACATGATTCGCTCGGTTACGTTCGACAAGACCACCTATGCCGATTTGCCTGACAAGTTCGAAGCCGGTACTCCCCATATCGCTGGGGCGGTGGGATTAGGTGCAGCGGTTGATTACCTCACGGCGGTCGGTTTTGACAAGATTTCGAATCATGAATCCCAGCTCTTGGAGTACGGAACGGCCGCCTTGTCAGAAATTCCAGGACTGCAACTGATTGGCACGGCCCGCAACAAGGCAAGTATTTTGTCTTTTGTTCTCGAGGGAGCTCACCCTCACGATATAGGCACGATTGTCGACATGGAGGGTGTGTCAATACGGACTGGCCACCATTGCACACAGCCACTGATGGATCGATTTGGCATTCCAGCTACCGCAAGAGCATCGATAGCGATGTACAACACGCGTCAAGAGATCGACCAACTGGTTCGCGCGTTGCACCGAGTTCGCGAGATGTTTTCATCATGAGTGACCTCAGAGAACTCTATCAGCAGGTTATTTTGGACCATAACAAACACCCGCGGAATTTTGGTGAGTTGGACGGTGCGGATCGGCACGCGGATGGATACAATCCGCTGTGTGGGGACCGACTGACTCTGTACATGAACTTGGAGGGTAATGTAATTACCGAAGTCAGTTTCGTAGGGTCGGGGTGTGCGATTTCTAAGGCGTCAGCGTCACTGATGACTGATGCTGTCAAAGGGAAAACTCTTGCGGAAGCTGAGCGGTTATTTGACGAGTTTCATTCCATGATAACTGGTTCAGAAACGCCCTCAAATCTTGATATTTTAGGGAAACTGGCTGTTTTAGCCGGAGTGCGAGACTATCCTACCCGTATCAAATGTGCCAGTCTTGCTTGGCATACCTTGCGTGCAGCGTCTGAAAATTCACAGGGGCTCGCCAGTAGCGAGTGAAGGTGAGTAAAGAGCTATGGATATCTTGAAACTAGATGACGTTCCTCCACCGGATAAAGAGAGAGACAGTTTGCCGTCGAAGGAGTCGCCGTCGCCGGAAGCTACGATTGACACCAGTGCTCTTACGGCTCCATCGACTGCGAGTTCCGAGCCTGCCGAAATAGAATCGGACCCCGCAAAAACTCTTGAGCTTAAACCGAAGATTCTTGAGCAGTTGGCAACCGTGTTCGACCCTGAAATTCCGGTGAACATCTATGAACTAGGCCTGATCTACGACATCATCGTAGATGTGAACGGGCTGGCAGTGATTAAGATGACTCTGACAGCACCGAACTGTCCGGCTGCTGTCACTTTACCGGCTGAAGTACAGGGGAAGGTGAAGTCGATCGAGGGTGTCACTAACTCGCGGGTTGACTTGGTTTGGGAACCACCGTGGGACAAAGACCGGATGACCGATGCCGCAAAGTTGCAGCTGGGAATTTTTGACTAGAGGAACCGATCGATCCACCACTAAAATGGATCAGGCTAAAAAATCTCAACGGTTACATCCGAGATAACCACGGTGGAGATGAGGTTCATGTTAGCCGCGACGTAGTCGGGCGATAGGGTTTCGACTGGAACACGCCCCCCGTCGATAGCGTAGTTCTCTTGGGTCGAGAACAACATACCACCCACCCGTTCGAACTCGACTCCTTTCCGAAAGCGTAACCCGCCGTCGAAATCGTAGCCGAATTGTTCCATCCGTCCGGTTTCCGGATCAAACCAGAACATATACCCATCGTCGGCATCATTGCTGGTGCCCGGTGCGAACGTTACCTTAACTTTGTGGAGTTCGCGACCTTCCCAGTTTTCAAGACCGAGGTCTTCGTAATTAATGTCGCCACCGTTGAGCGTATAGGGTAGCAGGGGGAAAAACACACGGGCATCTACGAAAGCTCGTGCCCGCGTTGTGTTGCTTTCATCGAGGGGCACTTCCTCCCCGCCGCGCCATTCTTGGACGGCGTCGTTGGTTACACGGACCCGTCGCTCGATATCTCGTCCGATAGTACCGATAACGGCGTGGTCGAACTGACCGCCTTGACGAGTTACTTCGAGCTGAAAACTTCCTGATAGCGACGAGATCGTGATGTCCATAGCGGAATTTTCATAAAGATTGCCACCGTGAAACTCAATTGACTTGGCGACAATACTTGGCATTTCAGGCGGAAATGAAAGGGCCTGCTCAGAATTACAACCTGCCGCGCCGGTGAGCGCTACCGCCAGGGTCAGTAGCCGGATCCGCATAAAACCTCCGTTGTAGCAGCAAAGAGCCATCGCTCGTTCATTCTCGCACACCTGTGTGCCTCGCTTCTAGAAAAGGTGAATCCGAAGAAAACTGTACTTAGGGGGTTGCGCGACCCGTTGCCGTAGGACAGAATGCGACGGTATACCCGCTGGTCGGGTCTGCCCCGCCGGAAGAGCAGACGGAGGTTCACATGGTTTGTCTATGTGCGGCGTCGCGTTCGGTGGTCTACCTTCTTGGTGGCGCGGATATCCCTCTGCCATCGGTCTTCTCACTCAGTAAATCTGATGTCGTCTACGTATGGGTTGGTAGCAGCAGTTTGCCCTGCGAAAGGAGTGCGCAGTCATGACGAGGAAATGCTTGGCTATATTTCTCTGTTTGGTTCCCGCGATGTACGGATGTGCCCCGCCTCCACCAGAGATGCAGTTGATTATTGATGCCGCCGAAGCGATGGGAGGGGAAAGGCCGCTATCTGAGCTGGAGAGTCTTGTAATCGAGGGCGATGGGCGACTGTATCGTCTGGGCCAGAATACCTCTCCGGCTAACCCAC
>CAZWIL010000040.1:14223-15475 GCA_964634175.1 uncultured Vicinamibacteraceae bacterium | reverse complement strand
CGCTCAGGCACCTGTGCCGAAGTCCCGGTAAATGCCAACGAGACAACAGCGACACTCACTACCGCATAGAGACTTAGCGTTCTCAAAGACTCCCTCTCTGAAAGTCGCAACCAACGGTGAGCACCTAGGTACTGACACCCCCGGCGAGACAGCGCCATCCTACGGGAGTAAGCCCTGGTAGTGCCACTACTAAAAGTCTGGCCATCGCTTAGGAGGAACCGTCAGCGATCACGTAAAAAATCCATCCGGGACAGTTCTCAACCCGTTTGGCCGCTCTAAATTCGCTGGCGTCTTCGGTGTCTTCAAAATCCCAAAACACCTTTATATTTTTAAATCCCGTCGCTTCAAGTGCATCACATATTTCAACGGGAGTATAAATTCGCCAGTGATAAGTAAATGCCCGCTTCCATCTTTTCCGGTTCTTAAATTCAAAGTGGATATGGCAGAGCGCCAGATTATCGATCGGGTTGAAATCCGCTTGGTCCCATATATATCCAAAAGTTCCAGTTGAACTTTCTACACTTCGCTCTTCTTGTAAGACCTGTTGACTCTCCCAACCTCCGTAGCCATCAACCATGAAGATCCCACCTGGCGCCAAACTTCGCCGAACATACCGAAAGTAGCGAAGCAATTCGGGTAACGGATGGAACAAATAGGACGAAAAATTAAAAGCTTGAACCACATCAGCCTTTGGACGGGTCGCCGTCCGTACGTCCTGAATTCTCAGGTCGACACGGCGTTTCATGTCGCCGAGCGGATCCACGTTGTGAACTCGGGCCCAATTCAGAGTCTCATCATCGAGGTCAAGAGCGATCGCCCGCGCATCACGATGTTCTTTTACCCATTGACACGAATTCGAAGCAGTGCCGCAAAAATCCTCGCGCAACACTAAGGGACGTCGACGTCGACGCTGTCGATACTGCCTAACGGCAAAATCAACCTCAAATGTCGGGTCTTGAACGGACAATTCGTAAAGTCTGAACTTATCTGCGTGTTTTCTCGAAAGAGTGTATTTAGCCATGCGACTAATAATCCTACAGGCTTGACGACAATCTGCGCCGACGTTATGGTCCGGCAGAACCAAGGCACTTGACGGATCAGATGACCACAAGCACGGAAAGGAACCACTCATGTGCGGAGTTGCACGAAGACGAACGTACCAACTAAAGCAGACCGTTCTCAGTGTAGCGGTGATCATGAGTGGCATCGGACTGGCCACGCTCTCAGCTAAAGATTGGCCACAATGGCGCGG
>CAZWIL010000040.1:0-14123 GCA_964634175.1 uncultured Vicinamibacteraceae bacterium | reverse complement strand
GCTACACCGAGCTTGACCGGATCCACCTACTCAACCCCACCTCTCGATCGGGATATGGGGGCGCTCGCGTCGGTACCAACCGCCGGCAACGACACGGAAACAGTGACCGACTCGTCGTCTGGGCTCACCCTGCGTTTGCCAACCGGCACATCGTGTTACGAAACGATGAAGAGATTATCCGGGTGTCGATGGACGCCAGCGAGTATTAAGGACGTTACGTGACCCGAGAGCACTATGGCAGCAAAGGTTTCCTAGGAAACCGCTGGTCCATTTGAGAAGCCTGATAAGCAAACGCGGCTAGGACAACCGCATTAATCTTAAGGTCTGCTGGAAGTAACTTCTCGAAGACGTCCATGTTAGTGTGGTGAGTCCTGGTTCGATATTCGATGCGGTCTTGAAGAAACTGAAATCCTGGCAGCCCGACTTCGTCGAACGCCAACTGATCCGACCCACGATTACTAAACGTCGACAGTGTCTGAATCTTCAGATCATGGAACGGTCGCATCCATTCGTCGAAGATCGATGCGACAGCGGAATTGCCCTGTTGGTGAATCCCTCGAATCTGTCCCGTCCCGTTATCTAAATTGAAATAGACGGAAAACTTTTCGTAGTCTTCAGTGGTATCCGAAGATGGATTTCCAAAATGCTTCGCGACGTAGGCACGCGAACCGTGAAGCCCTCCCTCTTCGTAACCCCAGAGTGCAGCACGAATTGTTCGCCTCGGTACAATTCCCAGCTCTTTTAAGATTCGAAGGGATTCCAGTACAACTGATACACCCGATGCATTGTCCGTAGCACCGGTCCCAAGATGCCATGTGTCCAAATGCGCACCGACCATGACCACTTCGTCAGCTAGATCACTGCCAGGTAATTCTCCGACCACGTTATATTCAGGGTCAGGACGAGACTGAAGCTTTACTCGAACTTCAACTTGCATCGTCACTGGAACATCGCGAGACGCCAACCGGTACATCCGACCGTAATGCTCAGCAGCCATCGATAACGTCGGAAGACTGTTACTAATCGCTTCCATTGACCGGTCTCGTCGACGTGTCACAAACACCGTTCCATCCCCGCCTTGGGCCGCCACCAAGACTGCGACCACACCTTCCTCTCGATAAAATTCTTCGATTTCCCGCCAGGACAAATCCTCAATTGAAGGCGGATTACGTGCCCATGCCTCTTCGCGGCGTGCTGCAATGTTCCGATCAACACCCTCTTCCACAAAGACTTTCAGTGACTCCTCGTCATGACGAACCGCAGCTGGTTCGAATCGTGGAGCGTAGTCCCGTGGCGGGGTCGACAAAACAATGGTATCCCTGAGACGTCCCCGGTATGTATCCAAGTCCGACCGACTTCGGACATCTGCCACCACGACAGGCGCTTGCACCCTGCCGCCAGTTCCCGAAGTAAACGCCTGCGGAAATCCAATCAATGGCTGATAGTCTGGCTCGAGCATGCTGAGCGCTACATATTCCACATCCCAGTTCACGACCGGTTCGCCAAATGGTTCAAGTGACGTTTTGACCAAACCGATTGCGTCCATTTCAGCCTTCGCCCACTCTTGCGACTCACGCATAGCATCAGAGCCCGCGAGTCTCGGTCCAATCACGTCAGTCAGATACCACGCGTAATCCATCACTCTTGACCGATTCAATCCTTCATCCCGAATGCGTTCGACCACCTGCCCGTATGACTGTTCCTGCGAGCTAAGGGACACCATAAATGCCAACGCTGCCCCAGCAGTACAAACAAAACCTAAAAACCGCGTGCGGCGGATTGATGTCACGATAAGTCGCCTCGGAAGCCAGTTTGCATCTTACTTGTTAGTTTTACGAAATTATTGACGCCTTGTTTGTCTCTTCAGGTAGTCGCTCTCCGAACAGAGCCAAACCCGTATGTGCAACATGCCAATTACACCAGCAAATCATTCTACTCCTCCCCTCAAGATATCAATTGTGTATCTAATTGCCTATAACCGAGTCATTTGACATGATCTGCGCAATCACTGCGGAGCCGCGATGCCGGCAGCAATGGAGAAAACGGATGCCAAAGACGCTTCAGACAGCTTTCTTTCATTTTCTTGTTCTAGCCATATTCTCGACACCGAGCATAGGCATTGCTCAATCTGACGATTCTGGGTGGACTCTTCCGCGCACGGTCGACGGTCAACCTGATCTCCAAGGTGTATGGGCCAATAACAGTGCAACACCTCTCGAACGCCCGGACGAACTTGCAGAAAAAGCAACTCTTAGTGACGAAGAATTGGCCGAACTGCAGCAGACAGCCGAACGTTTGTTCGGAGATGGTGGTGATGCAGCATTTGCAGATGGCGTTTATCAGGCTGCCCTTGGCGGTGTCGACGAATACATATCGGGAGATGGCGGATCTGGCAACTACAGCACGGTATGGATGGTCGATCGAGACTTTGAAAATCGTACATCTCTCATCACCGATCCGAGTAACGGCAAGTTGCCTGCACTCACGCCAGACGGGGAGGCCAAAGCATCGGCTGCACAAAGTCGACGAGCTGATCCTGTTCGTGACGGTGCAGAGGACCTCACCCTGCAGGTGCGGTGTATTACCTACAGCGTGCCGAGAGTCGGCGGACTCGGTGCAGGGTACAACAGCTACTATCAGATCTTTCAATCGAAGGACTACGTCGTCCTACACAGCGAAATGATCCACGATTCCAGAGTTATTCCGTTGGACGGTCCTGGACACATTGACGACAGTATCCGTCAGTGGCATGGTGATTCGCGTGGTCACTGGGAAGGCGACACACTAGTCGTCGAGACGAAGAATTTCTCATCAAAAAGTCTGTACCGCGGTTCATCCGAGAAGCTACACCTAGTCGAACGATTCACACGGGTGGGTGCCGACTCGCTCCATTACGAAATTACGGTGGCTGACCCAACCATTTGGACTCAACCGTGGACCGCAATGGCACCGCTGACCCAGTCTGATGACGCTGTTTATGAATACGCATGCCACGAAGGCAACATCGGCATGGCAGGAATTCTCTCAGGCACTCGTGCTGAGGAACGGAACGCGGCAGTCGACTCGGGTTCGCGCTAACGTCGTTGCACTAGTTCTAAAAACCAGGTTTCAAAGTTCCCTTGCTCTTAGCGACCTCGTAGAGGGTCGGATAGAACTGTACAAACGTCCGTTCAGCAGCAGTATGTTCAGTGTGACATTTAACACAAGGTGCGACTTGGTCACCCTCCAGCGGCGCGGCCGTATCCCTTATTGAACCAGCGGGACCAAAATTAAAGAATGCCCAGCCATCGGGAAACCTGGAATCCTTTACTTCCGCCTCCAAAAAGAAAAGCTCTGACTGAGTCCGACCAGTCGCATTAATGGACGCATCCGAAATGGCGCGCCGCAATTCCAAAACAAAGATCGTCCGATCTGGCCAAGTTCCAGTTTCCATGAAATACCGATAGGACGACCGATTGACAAACACATTCTGAAAAAGATCAGGGGGAGCCTGATTTCCCTGCGTCTCCTCTAGATAGGTCATATTGAAACCGGCACTCAGGAAAATCCATTCACGATAATCATCAGGAAGGACCAAGTGAGTCTCATTAACGTAGTTTGGACCATCGTATTCATCGTCTTGCGCCTGTATCACCACAGCGCATACGGCTACGAATACCACAATCGATACCCCTAGAACGCCCATCATCCTCGACATCAGTATCAAACCTTCCGTAAATCGCTCTCTCAAGCGAGGTTGCATTCTCCAAACCAGTGAACTGCTTCCAGTCAACTGCCCTCAGCAAACCAATCGTTAGTGCTGGTTTTCAAGAGCTGTCAGTCATTGCCAATCATCGCGGTCCCCATGTTGCACCACGAGTCGGCTGACGGGTCGGAGCCTCATGCCGTTCAAGCATGCGGCGGCGCACAACTCCACCGTATACATTACCAAAAGCATCGACCCCCACACCTTCGGCGCCGCTGTGGGCAAAATCACGCGACTCGATATCTTCCAAGAAGTAATGCAGTTGACCAGTGCGAGCACTACCGATTCGAATACCTTTCTTCCATCCAGGATTATCTGGTCCCCAGGATTCTGAATCAGCCACGTAAATCGTATCAGTGGCATCGATATAAATGCCGCTCGGTCGACCAAACTGATGCCACTGGTCGAAATAGTTGCCGTCCTGATCCCAAATCATGATTCGGTTATTGTCACGGTCGGCGACAAGCAAACGACCTTCCGTGTCGATAGCAATCGCATGTGGCGCACTCAACTGTAGGTGCCCTTGCCCCGTGGAACCCAAGTGAGCGACGAATGTCCCATCAGATTCGAACTTTGCGATACGCGAGTGTGGTCCATTCTTGGTGTGGCCTTCCGTAACAAAGATTACGCCTTCCCGAGAAACCACGACATCAGTAGGCTCTCGAAGAAAACCTGGAGCATCACCGGCGATTCCAGGACGTCCAATCGTCATTAGCAGTTCACCATCCGACGTGAATTTGCGGACAACATGTCCGCCGGGTGCGTCTCCCCGACCCACATCCGCTATCCAAACATTACCTTCACGGTCTAGGTGAAGACCGTGAGGAAATGCCAGTAACCCGTTTCCCCAAGCATCGACGCGTTGGCCGGTCATGGGATCTAACTTCACCAGCGGTGGTTCGGACCGACCAACACAAGAATTTTCATGGCATCGATGAAGCACATACAGCATCCCGTCTGGCCCACCTTCCGCACCAATGACAGCGGCCCATTCCCCGTTGTTCCCAGGCGGAGAATCACCATAAGGCTCGATGCGTGTGTATGGGTTGGGTAATTCATTACTGCCCGCAATCGGACCATAGGCAGCCACCAATCGCTGCAAAAGCATGATCACTGCACTATCGAAGTTCTCGTTAGTAATCGGACGGTCGACATTGGGATTCTGGCGCACTGGTGTGGGTTCTTTTCGACTTTGAGCATCAGCGACCTTTTCCGATATTCCTATCAACATCACTGATACCAGTACGCCGGCAAGCATTAAACGAATCAAGCATTGTCGCGGCATCACCAATCTCCTTCCGTCTCGGGGTGGACCAACTTTTGAGCACCTGACTCTAGCCAGTATCAGGAATCCCTACAGCAATATGTTCAGATCGTCGAACTCGTTCACGGAGACGTCGCTGATTCATGACCAACGTCGAAGGGGGCGACCGCCAACATTCTGTCCCACATGATCGCAATCTTCCCACCCTCATCCGACATGTCGAGAAAAGCCCACGTGAGTTGGTCCACCGAGTAAGGCAGAGTCGTCAGTCCCATTTTGACGCGAACAATGTCTTTGTCCGGCGTATACCCGTAAGCACCCCACAACCGAGTGTCGTCACTTCGGTCAAATTGGCGTTGCGGCTGCCAATTCGAAACAATTAACGTCCAGTCGTCAGGTTTAAGCTCAATAAACATGCTGTATCCACCAGGTGCGATTGTCGTTCCGTCGATGACTAACGGGACCTGTGTCATCAGATACGTTGAAATATCAGCACCAGCGCGCCACACCGGCGCGCCACGCTTGAGCCAACGCCCATAGGTCGCAGGCGTACCCCACAAATCTCGTCCTCGCTTGATGGGACGACCGTAGCTAATCTCAATCCATCGACCATCAAGATAGATAGGATCACGTGCACCCTCATACCTGCCAAGAATTTCAGTCGCCGCATGCCCGTCAGGACTCGGTGCTCGTTGCTGCGCCGTCACGGACCCACCCGTCATGACAATCAACACGCCGAAGAATATTGCGCTGCGAATCATCTACGCATTCTCCTTCCCACTACCCCTGAGTCATCATCGCCACTCCATGGTCGGGTATCGTCACGTCAAGACCTGAAGCCAACACCGGGCAACCTGCGATCTCACAGCCATGACTGTGAGCCTGCTTCTACGCCACCACCAGCTAATTACCTACACACCGTGCAGACAGAGTTTCAGCAAACCAAACTAGCGGCTACTGTCGCTGTGAAGGGTTCTGCTCTGAATTTTCCAACCGTTTGCTGTCTTCGTAAACACGTCGTCGTAATAACCAGACGCCACAGCAGTAGGAGGACGATTACTCACATCCATCACCAACCAGTAAGCCCGGCCTTGTGCACCGCCAGCCGTAGGAGTGATGATCCAGCTACCGTTATAGTGACGACGTCCGTTATCACCGACTTGTCCCTGGTAACGCTCTTCGCGCTCATCCCGTAAAGCGGCCATACCCACAATGTCTCGACCACCTCGAGTCATAACCGCATCATCAGCAAAGGCGGACAAAAAGAGGTCAGCATCTCGAAAGTCACTACCTTGGTTGTATCGAGCATAGAGTTCTTTAATCTGCTCATAATCCACGGCCGTCAGTTCGGTCGAGGCGGTCCCTCGTTGCTGAGCCGACACCCATCCAAACCCAACAAATAGGAATGTCATAACAGTTACCCATGCAATCGGCACTTTTCTCATCGCTCCCCCTCCTCCGTTTATGTCCGCGTCAAGACAATAGATATTTTAGTCATTCAAATTTGGTGAACTCACATCCCACCAACAACCGCCTAGCGGGACAATTCTGATGTCAATCAACATAATCATCGACAACCTGCCACCCGTCTCGGTCTTTCAATGTCGTTCGTAGTGTAGTCGGTAGCCGAGCGCATTACCGAACGTTTACCCATGCGTGGCCAACTGCGCTGTTGATACGGCGAAAGCCAGAGAAGGAATTACTCGAGAACCGGCGCTGGCAACGGCCTGTACTCTACCCACTCACGCACGATCCGCCGGCGAATATTCTTGAACAGGATCCGAAGATCGAGCCTGATGTCAATTGTCGTTGGCGCCCATACGTTCGCTGCCACGCGCACGAACTCCAAGCGGCCAACCGTATTACGGAGAGTGCCAAGGATACCTCCCCAGAAGCGAACCGATTGAGCCATTTCGAACTCGACGCGAGCCACACCATAGTCATCCTGACTGACCCAGATTCGGCCGGTTGAATGATTGAGAGCGGTGTCGATCTGACGACGCACTGGAAGGTCTCCCTTGCGGGGTCTTAATTCAATGACCCAACACAAATAATCATTGATTACGGCTTCATCTACAATCCAAAAGTCATAGCGCGAGACAAACTCTTCATCAAAATCTATCCGATTCTCATCGTCGCCACGAGGATCCTCACCTTTATCCCTCCGTTCACGGACCTCTTTAATGAATTTATCTCTACGTTCTTCCTCTGAACGAACATCGTCCGCGTCTAGTGGCTCACCTTCCTTCGCGATCATTGCCTCGTAAACCACACCCTCAAGAGGGTACTGACGGTACGTAGCGAGTTCGGTCTTCTGGATCGCACCATCTCCATCAAATTGCTCAGTGGTTGCCTCGACTATCGCCTCATATGCAAGATCGGTCTGTAACTTTCGTTGCTCTTCAGCCCGGTCTACAGCCAGATCAATAATCGCGTGAGGAGACAAAACCTGACCAGACGCCGGCAGAGACCCAATGACTAACGCCACCGTAACTGTTCCGACAATGTAGGCTACCGAAAGTAATCTCATGAATCTCAAGACTCCGACACAGCCGGTTGTCCGCGACGACCTAGCCGCACAACCGTGTCAAATTCCTTTCTAGTAACTGGCTGAACTGATAGTCGACTCCCCTTCCGCGTGACCATCATCGAATCCAGCATCGGCGTGGCCTTTAGAGTAGCCAAGGACACAACCGCGCTAAAACGTTCAACAAACCTGATGTCAACCATGAACCACACCGGAGAAGATTGTGTGCTCCGTTTGTCAAAATACTTATGTCCCTTCTTCCACGCAAAGTGGTCAGGGTATCCGGCCTTGGAGATCTCAGCCACCCCAGTTACACCAGACGGATCGGCGTTCGATGCGTAAAACAGCACACCGTCGCCAACACCCATATCGTCACGCATTAGATTACGGGCTTGGTAGTTACGCACGCCTTCCCAACACGTCTTCCCATCACGGGCCAAGTCGTCGATCGTGTAGGCTGACGGTTCACATTTCATCAACCAGTAACGTCGTCCCATAAGTGCATTCAACTCCTCGGACACCTGAACTCAAGGCATTCCACTTGGACTCCTTAGTCCTCGGTGTCCTTCCATTTCCTGCTCAAGCGATCCGATTAGGCAGTGACCAAGACCTCTTCGATCAGTTTTCGTTTGAGGTCAGGAACTCGTACACCGGGCGCCGGATAACCGACTGGAATTAACAGAGAGGCTGTTTCGTTGTCCGGCCGCTCTAAAATACGCTTTAAGAACCGCATGGGACTAGGCGTGTGAGTCAGCGCCACCAATCCAGCTTGGTGGACCGCAGTCAAGAACAGTCCCGCAGCGATACCGACCGATTCTGCCACATAGTAGTGGCGTAGACGCTCGCCGTTGTCGTCGTATCCATAATCCTGACGGAACAGCACCACAAGCCACGGCGCTCGTTCCAGAAACGCCTTGTCAGCGTTGGTGCCAAGTGGCTCCACAGCCCGAAGCCAGTCGTCAGACATTCGCCCCCCGTAGTTCTTTCGTTCTTCGTGTTCCGCTGCTACACGAATCTGGCGTTTCACACTCGGGGTCGAAACTGCCACAAAAGTCCATGGTTGCTGATGAGCGCCTGAGGGTGCCGTAGACGCCGCTCGTACAAGGTCACGAATAATCCCATCCGAAACAGGCTCATCGCTGAACGCACGCACTGAACGCCGCCGGTGCATCTGTTCGAAGAATAACCTCGCACGCTTTGCTACCTCGTCCTGACACGGCTTGTCATACGACAGTGGCACGAATGTCGGTTTCATGCTGACCACCTCTAGTGACCGCTTAAGTCCGTAACCTTCCGCTATTTGTCCTGAAGTTCTTCTGCGCCGCACTCGTGCAGACAGCTACGAATCACGTCAGTTCTGTCTGTCTCACAGGTGACAAGAACACCAAATCGGTCTTCAGAAAAACGCGAATCATATGAGGCCGAAGGTGCTAACGCGGGCAACCCTGACAAAGACAAAAATCCGGCAACCGCACCGAGAGCGCCAAGAAGCATCGTGACGGCAAAACTGATCACGACGAGTGGAGGAATTGAAATCGTTGGCTTACCACCGGTAATAAGCGGCCAATCTAACATCGTGTAGGCCGGCAGCATGAAACCTAGTAAACATCCAATCACGGCACCCACCAAAGTAAACAGCCGAACCGGACTCACGTCCTTCCGGAGGGCTCCCAGAATCGCATGGTCCGGAGTGGGGGAAAATGTAACTACCTCGCCAAGCCCTTGTGTCCGGACTGCCAAGGCAGCTCGCGCAGCACTCGAACCATCACGGAAGATTGCAAGTATTCTCACTTGACTCATATCACACTCGCTCAGGGACTCCGGTCATGTCATCAGGCTCTGTGTGCTCGGTTGCACCTTCTTTCAATTCACTGATGGAGATACAGGGAAAAACCTTTATGAAGACCAAAAACAGCAAGAAGAATCCCGCAAACGATGCCGCCGTCATAGATGCCTCTACCCAAGTCGGCTGATACAGCTCACCCCAAGCAGCCGGGTCAAACCCACGTGACAACGATGACACGACGATAACGTATCGTTCAAGCCACATGCCGATCAACGCAGCAACGGCAATCGAGAGCAGGGCGCCCAGGTGGGTCCGGATACGCCTACTAAAAAGTAGAAGAGGAATAAACACGTTACATGCGAGCATGACCCACGTAAACGGTCCGTACTGACCAACGACACGATCAAGGAATGTGTCTCGCTCAAATATATTGCCGGAGTACCACGCTGTGAAGAATTCCATGCCATAGGCATAGCCCATAATCAAAGACATCGTTAGCAGCAATTTCCCTAAATTCTCGAAGTGCAGACGGGTCATGTAGGCGTCGAGACCAAACACGGTCTTCAGTGGGATCAATAAAGTGATCATCATTGCCACACCAGAAAAAATAGCGCCCGAGACAAAATACGGTGCGAAGATGGTACTGTGCCACCCTGGCGTAATGGCCGTCGCGAAGTCCCACGAAACAATGCTATGCACGGACACGGCCAATGGAATCGCAATGGCAGCCAAAAACCCATAGAGGCTCATGTAGTGAAACCATTGCCGATCTGAACCAACCCAGCCGAGCGACAACATCTTATAAACTCGCCGACGCCAGCCAGGAACCCGGTGTCTGAGCTCTGCCATATCTGGAATAAGTCCGATGTAGAGAAAGGTCACACTGACCGTGAGATAGGTCAAGATAGCCACGAAGTCCCAGATCAGCGGCGATCGAAAATTGACATACAACTGTCGTTCATTGATATATGGCATCAACCAATAAAAGAAATATGGCCGACCTAAATGAACAATCGGGAACAAACCGCCAATCATGATGGCAAAAACCGTCATCGCCTCTGACGCGCGCGCAACTCCTGTTCGCCACGGCGCTCGAAACAAAAACAACACGGCGGAGATCAACGTGCCTGAGTGTGTAATTCCAATCCAGAACACGAAGTTCGTGATGTATACACCCCACTGCACTGGATGCTGATAACCGGCCACGCCAAGACCAGTCTGAACCTGGTAGTAAAAGGCATAGACACCAAAAGCCAGCACCGCCAGTAAGACGGCTAGCGTGCAGTAATACACAGCTCCCGGCGGTTTAAGTGTGCGGACAATATCGTCGCTTAGCCGACGAAACGTTGTAGTTTCACTACCAGTCACGCGCTGGATTCTCTAATGTTTCACAATTGGGAGCAAGTAACAGCCGGTTGATTCCCCTTAGGTAGGTTGCTATTGCGCTGCTCCTTATATCATGCCACAGTAAATCCTTCGGTCATTTCTTGGAGGCATCTATGCCTATGCGTAAGTCTCAAAAGTTTACAGGCTCGACCGTCGCCATCGCGAGCCTAGTATTTCTTGGCCAGCTTGTTTTCTTGACTGGCTGCACCTCACCGGAACCCGAACCTACAGAAGAATTATCAGATGTAACTGTATATGAGGGAGCTCGAGTCATCGTTGGCGATGGCAGCAACCCCATTGAAAACGCCACCTTTATAGTTGAAGACACGCGCTTGATTCAAGTTGGTCCAAGCAACGATATTAGCGTCCCTGAAGGTGCAAAGCACGTTGACCTGACCGGTCACACCGTCATCCCTGCGCTGATCGACACCCATGTTCACCTGCGCCGAACGCGTGACGAACTAATCGACGACCTCCAACACAAGGCCTACTACGGCGTTGGCGTCGTCATGAGTTTGGGACAAGATTCAGGAGACATGTTTTTCGAAGTCCGGGACGCCGTCTTGGCCAATACAGCACGCTATCGAACCGCCGGACGTGGTATCACTCGACCGGAACCTGGCCGATCGGAAATCCCGTACTGGATCAACACACCAGACATGGCTCGCCAAGCGGTTCAAGAACTAGCAATTCTTGAAGTTGACCTGGTCAAGATCTGGGTTGATGATCGGAACGGCCAATACGACAAACTCACACCTGAACTGTACGAGGCAGTCATCGATGAAGCGCATCAACATGGCCTTCGAGTGACCGCCCATATCTTTAGCCTCGACGATGCCAAGGGATTGCTCCGAGCTGGAGTTGATGCTTTCGCACATGGAATTAGGGACATGGAGATCGACGAAGAAGGCGTCACCCTTTTCCAAGAACACCCCGACGTAGTGCTTGTGCCGAATCTGCCGAACCGAGGCGTCGAAGAGGACTTATCCTGGTTAAGCAACACAATCCCACCTGCAGAACTCGACGAACTTCAGGCCAGAGCCACGAACAATATGGACGCTCAAGCGGCGTTTGCGATTCAAGCGCACAACCTAGCCACGCTTAATTCAGCCGGGGTCAAGATCGCGTTTGGTACTGACGGAAATTCCGCGTGGGCACCCCACGTTGAAATGGCCGACATGGTGGCTTCCGGAATGACTCCTCACGAAGTCATCGTCGCTGCAACTAGAAATTCTGCCGACTTATTGGGCCTTAATAACGTTGGAACCCTAGCGCCAGGCAAGAGCGCTGACTTTGTAGTTCTCGATGCAAACCCACTCGACGACATTACAAATACACGTCACATTTCTGGTGTCTATCTTCGAGGCGAAGCTGTGGATCGACGCAGCCTCAGCGCAAACTGGATCGGCGGAAATGCACAACAACCTTAGGGCACTTTACCTTCTCTCGGTTAGCGGTCAATCATTTCGATCTGCTGCCCGAGCATTAACAAGAATATTCCGAAGGCCATAGTTACCTTCGTGACACGCGAACTCAAACATCGGACCCTTTGTTCGTTTCATCGGAAGCACGGCGGACCACGCGCTCGCATACGACTGGGGGTCCTCTATCCGGTACTCATAAGCAAGCGTTCCGACGTCATCCAAAGTAAACCGTTCGATTAGATGAAGGTTTCCGCTCGAATTGCGGAAAGCGGTCCGGTTAGTGAAGTTGGTAGTCTCCACAATCAGCGTCTTGCCCTCCCAGCGTCCTCGTGAATCCCCTCGACTCTGGCGAATTGAGGCAGCGATGTGATCACGCCCGTCCAGTGGGATAACGCGAACATCGTGAATCATCTCATTGTGTAAAACCACATAATCTGGCGTCTGCAAGATATGCACGTTGTTGTTGTACGGCCCAGGGGTCATCGGTGGGCCGGCATTAATACTCAGAAGACAGCGCTCCCCAAGGCTTCGATCCTCGTAACTCGTCGGCGGACGTGAACGTAGCTCACGCCGGGCCCTAGCCCGTTTCTGTGCCGCAGGAGTCAACGCCGGGATCCGCCCATCTTCGGGATCCACAATGAGCGACGTTCGGCGATCGTCAGTCAACCGGCTTCCATAATCCAACCAGAATTTTGCGTGCACCGTTGGAGTCGCGTCATAGTCATTGCGACGAGCGGAAGCCTCTTGTTCATAGGCAGCTGCCTCCTCGGCAGTCAAAACCACCCGTCCAGCAAGATCCGAAGGACGTTCAAGTGGCGTCGCAGTTCGAAAATCCCAAATACCTTGAACATTGGGGTCGCCCCACGGAGTATCACCGGCTTGGCCCGACTCAGCCGGCGCTATACCTATCAGCCAAAACAGCAGGCTCCCAACGCAAATAACCCTCAGACAAAATAGACTCAAAGCGTCTAACCATTACTCAAGAATGAACTTAACGTCAACCTAAAAGGCCTCTGCGTAAGCTATAGATACCTCAATGGATTTCATCCCAATCGTTGAAACGACTCCAGCCCGGCGTTAGAATGAACCATATTTTTAGCAACAGTCATTAGAGCGGGTGAGGTAATTCTTATGAACTATCGACTCAACACCGTGCTTGCCGCTACGTTGAGCTTCGTTATGGTTATGTTGGCGCCACTTCCAGTTGCCGGTCAGTCAGGCGGCGACACACCAATGCTGACACCAGACGGGCAGCCGCACATCTCTGGAATTTTCACTTACAGGACTTTAACGCCGTTGCAACGCCCCGTAGCGTTGGAAGGCCGAGAGACACTAACGGCAGAGGAAGCCGCAACTTTCGAATCATCTGAACGGAGCCGTCTAAATCGGGACCTTTTCGATCCGGAGAGCGGAGCACCATCGGCTGGCTATCAGTCCCGTGCCGAGGGAGGTGTTCTCTCGTATAACGAATTCTGGTACGAACGCGGCGTCGAACTGACCTCAGACAAGCGAACGTCACTCGTCATAGACCCGCCGAACGGACGAATCCCGTATCGTCCGGAGTGGGTGGAAGCGAACCGTATTCGTCGCCTCAACCTTCGTAATGGTTTTGCTGACGACTTCACCGACCGAAGTCTTACCGACCGGTGTCTGATGGGTTCAAATTCTGGCCCGCCGATGCGACCAGGTTCTTACAACAACAACACTCAAATCCTACAGATCCCAGGTTACGTAGTAATCGTTAACGAGCACATCCACAACACGCGTATTATTCCAATTGACCGAGAGGCCCACGGCAAGATCCCACAATGGGTTGGGGATTCAAGAGGCCGCTGGGAAGGCGACACACTCGTCATCGAAACAAAAAACTTCGCCCGCGAAACAGCGTTTGCGGGCTCCTCGAAAGATTCATATGTAATCGAACGATTTCGCCGACTCGACCCAGACACCGTGATGTACGAGTTCACATTCGATGACCCGAACAACTTCAC
>CAZWIL010000039.1:0-15746 GCA_964634175.1 uncultured Vicinamibacteraceae bacterium | reverse complement strand
TATGGCCATAACGGGTTGGAATACCTATATTTATTGTGGGAATTCCTGTTCCAGACTGTTGCAGCATCGACGCATCCTGACCGTAACCTGTGACCGATTCAAACTGGTACGGGATATCGTTAGCTTCTGCTTGTTCAATAATCCACTCTACGTAATTGTTGTTCGGGATCATGCTCCTGTCGAAGACGAAAATGCTTGGTCCTTCACCGAGGACCTCTTGAGACAGTTTCGGGGAAGTGAGTAGGGGGAAGTCGCCCGCGATTCCTATCTCTAGATTGATCACAATGTCAGGGGTGGTGCTTTCATAAACGACCGCCGCGCCCCGCAGACCGATCTCTTCCTGCACGGTGGCCGCGACCTGAACGGTGTTTGGATGAGACAGGTTACGCAGTTGCTTCACGGCGTCGGTGATTACAGCCAATCCAACACGGTCGTCCCACGCTCGCGCGAGATAACGACCTGTGTTCCCTAGCTTTTCAAACTCGGCGCGATACGTGATTGGTAGACCTGGTCTAATGCCAAAGACGTCCATTGCCTCCGCTCGGCTGCTTGCACCGATGTCAATAAACATGTCTTGTTGCTGAATCATCTCAGACCGTTGGTCAGCGGGATGGATGTGACCCGACTTGAATCCTGTGTAACCCACCACCGGGCCACGAGGTGTCATGATGGTCATCCGCTGGGTCAAGACGCTTTGGTCGAAGTAACCACCAACCGGATTAAAAAAAATGAAGCCGTCGTCGTCGATATAACGGACAAGAAAGCCCACTTCGTCCATGTGTGCCATCAACAGCACTCGGGGGCGTGCTGCGTCACCAGACAAAGACCCTAGCAAGTTTCCTAGTCCATCGGTTTGAAGCTCCTCCAGTAGTCCATTCCATTCTCGCTTGAGAATGTCGCGAACGGGTCCCTCAAAGCCAGGAGCGCCAGGGGCATTCGTAAGTTCGGCAAGTAATTGCTCGGTCGCGTCCTGTTGTGCGGACACCCATGAACCTCCTGTGCATAGTGCCACCATCACAACTACGAGACCGACAAAGCGCAGCCGGACTGGTCGGCGTGTTCCATCGTTCGACGTCTGCATTATCGAATCTTCCTTTCTTCCTGTTCTAAAATGGGTTGCTTTGTTTGAATTGATCGGAGAACTTCTCTAAATAGCCCGCTCCATTGGGTGCGTACATTGAAACCGTTAGTCCGAGCTCAGCAAGACTCACGTAATTTCGCAGTGTTCCACTGGTTTCCTTGTTCTATTTGCTCGCGACCACTAGAGACCGACGGAGAATCCCTTCGTCGATTCCCTGGAGCATCGCATCCTTTTTACGCCGTTCCTCTTCGTAAAAGTCATCGCCCTCATCGAGGCGCAACTCGTTTTCGAGGCTCCTGCGGGCAGCGGCTAGCGCCGCGCACGTTGATCGGAATGCCTCGGTGACATCCTCCGTGAGTAGGAGGGTGAGTCCGGCAGCCTGAGTGAGCGCTTCGAATGAGGATGGCGCTACAACTTCGGACGGCCCTAACTCGGTCGCTCGGCGCTCCTGAGCTTCAGTCATTCCGCTCGGCACATGAATGACGTACCCGGCAATGCGCCCCTCCGGCTTAAGGACCCGGTCACACTCTCGCAGCACCGAGAGCTTGTCTCGAATTCAACAAACTACGTCGGCATGGACGATGGCGTCAAAGCTGTTCGCACGAAAAGGAAGCGCCCCGCCACGAGCGTTGACGACAGCGGACTGGTTCTGCAACTTGACCGCTAGTAGTGCGTCCCACGGAATATCGCTGGAGACAAGACGACAACCCGTTGTCCCAGCGATGTGCGACCCTGGCCAACCTTGACCGGACCCGACTTCCAGCAGCGTAGCCGTAGCTTTGAGGCGCAGGTGGTCGCAGAGTGTCTGAGCCTGCGTTACGGTCGTGTAGCCGTTCAAACCTACGCTTTGACCTAGAGCGACTTCTTCGAGGCGTCGCCCCGCTCGTGCTCGAGTTGCGGCGTATTTCAACTCAAAGTATTCAAGATTATCGTCCATAGCAGTGGCGACCTTAGTTGAGGCCTTAGGTTACTGCGGAGAGGCACTCGATTCAATAACCTATGTGGTGATCGTCGCTCGGCATGGAATGTCTTGACTTCTCGTATATATCGGTGCTGAAACTAAAGCAATCTAAGTCAAGCATGCTATCCGTCGTAACGATAACTTTGTAAAGGAGTCCACCATGTCCGTCGCAGAAAAATTCAAACTTGAAAACGAAACCTTCTCGGTTGAAGGGAAAATCACCTCGGTCACGGAGACTCAGACTGGCACGACGTTCAATGTTACCGGGAAAGCCGGTCACTACGGGAAGGTTTGGTTAACATACAACGCTCTGGTGAATCCAAGACATGCGACGCAAGGTTCATTCACGGGAGTCGGACGTGCTATTACAGATGACGGCGAAGTGAATGAAGGTATTCGCAACGGGGTGTGGACTCGCAATGGACACATTGTCACGGTGTATTCACTCGATGATGTCTCGGACGGTGTCATCAATTTCTGTGTCGAGACATGGGACCTTCGTGATGATTCTGTGAAATTCGAATTTTCAAGAGTGCAGCAATAAGATGTCGGCTTTACGGTCTCAATTAACCTGCTTACTTGTCGTGATGGTCGCGGCGGTTAGTTCTGGGCAGTTTGTAACCGCTTCAGATGAACTTGGCACTTTTACCGTAACCGTGGGTGTTGAATTGTCGTGTCCGTCTTGTGCGAGCGGTCTGGAGAGGCGGCTCGGGCGACTTGAGCATGTTGCTACGGTCGAAATACAAGTTGCTGAAGAACAGGTGGTGCTGGGTGCGACGGCTGGCACGAAGATCGGTCTGCGGGAAGTCCGAGATGTCATACGGAACGCCGGGTTTGTGCCGTCTAGTCTGCATGTGACCGCAGGTGGCCGTGTTGTCCGTCTCGACGGCGGTATCGGTATCACGTTGTCAGAGGATGCCGTTGTTATGGTCACGGCGGTCGATGCCGAACGTTCCGCCCTTCTGTCGCAGGCTGTGGGGCGTATGGTGGCTGTTCGCGGCACGGTACCTATCGAGGCTGGTGCTGAAGATATCCTGCAGCTGAGCGAGGTTGAGATACAGAAATAATAGGTGCTGTGTGTTGTTTTTAGACGAGGTGGCATCTACGGTACGTTTTCATGGATGTTGTGAACAGGCGCGACCGAGGTTCAATCCTGTAATCGTAAGAGAGAGCGAGGGTAGAAACAGATGGATGAGATTACACGTCGACGTTTTGTCAGTCACGCCGGTACGTGCGCTCTCGGTGGCATTGCGACCGGTCTGCTTCCCGGGCTTGTACCGGTACGTATCTCGTCAGCACAGCGGGCTGCTGCGCCGTCTGGGCCGCGTCGGGATTGGTTGGCGTTGACGACCGAACCAGCGCTGGAACCTGAATTGCCGATTATTGATCCGCATCATCACCTGTGGGACCGACCTGGAAATCGTTACCTGCTCGAAGAACTACTAGAAGACATCTCTGAGCACAACGTACGTCAGACCGTCTTCGTGGAGTGTTCCTCGATGTATCGGGCCGATGGACCAGAAGAGCTCAGGTTGGTGGGAGAGACCGAGTTTGTCCAGGGGGTGGCGGCGAAGAGTGCCAGTGGACAGTATGGGGAGACTAGGATAGCGACTGGTATCGTTGGTAGCGCTGACCTGCGGCTTGGCGATCGAGTGATACCGGTGCTCGAGGCGCAGATGGCGGCGAGTCCTCAGCGCTTCAGAGGCGTTCGACACCGGGCGGCCTGGGCGGAACCGCCCGTGGTGGCAAGACGGACAGCAGGCCCAGAGCATCTGTTGCTGGACGCCGAGTTTCGACGCGGCTACGCACATCTCCGCACCTACGGCCTGTCGTTTGAGGGCTGGCTGTATCACACGCACATCGCGGATCTGGCGGACCTTGCCGGGGCGTTTCCTGACACGACGATCATCTTTAATCATCTGGGTGGACCGATTGGAGTTGGGCCGTATGCCGGTCGCCGAGACGAGGTGTTTGCAGCTTGGAAGCCGGCGGTGGCCGAGTTGGCGAAGCACCAGAACGTGGTGGCGAAGATAGGCGGCATCCAGATGGCAGTCAACGGTTACGGCTGGCACGAGCGCGAACAACCGCCATCATCGGATGAACTGCTCGCCGCCAACCGTGACTGGTATAACTACATGTTTGACCAGTTCGGGCCTGACCGATGTATGTTCGAAAGTAATTTCCCGGTAGACAAGTTGTCTTGTTCTTACACGGTTCTGTGGAACCAGTTTAAGAAGTTGACCGCGGGGTTTTCCGCCGACGAGCGGGCGGCGATGTTCCACGATACCGCCAAGCGGGTTTACCGACTGCCTCAAGTGTGAGATGGACAGGCGACAGATGTCGCAGCTAGTTAAGATCGAAGGCTGGTTGCCGGAGGGTAGGTTGGGGGCCAAGGAAAGCCACTTGGCGGCCCCAGCCATGTTCGAGGAGTGGATACTATGACGAGTAGAACCATAATGAGATCCGCCGTGAAGTGCGGACTGGTGGCTGTGTTGGCTATGCCGGGAGCGTTGTCTGCTCAAGAGCCGTCGGCGCTGCAACAACTCTCACGACGGGCGACCAGCACGATGACCAATCCATATCAGCTAGTTGAAGACTGGCCAACGTTAAGACCAGGGATGGAATGGGGTGCGGCGATCGGCCTGATACCTGATGGCACGGGCGGCACGTGGATGATGTTTCGTTCCGAGCCCCCCATCAATTACATCAATGCTGATGGCCAGATCACTAAAAGCTTTGGAGAGGGCATGATCGTGCAGGCCCATGGGTTTTGCATGGACCACGATGGCAATCTGTGGGCCGGTGACAGCGGCCCGTTCGGAGATGACCCATCCACAGCAGGTCGAGGTTTCCAGATTCATAAATTTAGTCAAGAGGGTGAACATCTCATGAGCCTTGGAGAGGCTGGCGTCTCGGCGGCTGGCGAAGACACGTTTATCGGGCCGACGTCTTGTGCTGTGGCACCGAACGGGAACATCCTCATCGCTGACGGACACTGGCCACGGCCATCGGATGCGCAGCAGGACGGAGACCGCTTGGTCGAAATTACGCCTGAGGGCGAATTTGTTCGGGCCGTCGGCCGCCTCGGTCCTGGCGCTGGTGAATTTATGGGACCACACGCGCTGGCCTTCGACTCTGCAGGCAGGCTTTTTGTGGCCGACCGGTCTAACAATCGAGTTCAGATTCTTGACGAAGACCTGAACTTTGTGGACGAATGGCGGCATTTTGGCAGACCTAGTGGCATCACGATTTTGGCAGATGACACCTTGATTGTGGCTGACTCGGAGTCGGGAGCGCAGATTCCAGGGCCGTCGATAGCGCCTGAGGGAGGCGGGTCAGTGGCGCGTAATCCTGGCTGGCAGGTCGGCGTCAGAATCGGGAACGCTCAAGACGGTTCCCTTCACTACTTCATTCCCGGAACTCGACCTGAAGGGATGGCGGCCGATGAGGTAGGGAATATCTTTGCCGGACTGACCAGTGGCTGTGAAGCGAGCCCGTCTGGTGGCTGTCTCCAGAAGTGGGTAAAGAAAGAGTAGATGTTATGGGGAACGTCAGGCCGCAGCTGTGATCGATAAGCGTTCTAGATACAATTCGCAAATTCGTAGCTTGTGGAATTGGCAAGGAGACGTATTACATGCAGATTGACATTCCAGACAGTGTCTACAGTGACATTGAGCAACTGATCAGTAGCGAGGCCAGTCCCGTCGGAATCGATGCGAAGAAGACCCACATCATTATTGTGCACAAACTACTGGAGATCGAGCGTCGTCTCGCAAGACTTGAAGCAGCAGATACTCGGTCAAACACGTAGTGGGGAGCAGACCCAGACTATGGTGTCGCCATCTTAATATTTGGCGCCATCTACCGTAATTACAAAATTGGTTGGGACGGATGTTCCTACTGTACGCCGCCTCCAAAGTCCGTAGCGGTATCCATTGAGAACGGGTCCGGGCCTCGACCCGCGGTAAACGCCTGTTCTTCAAGGCGCGCACCGATTAAGAGCGCCGGTAGACCATAGTTTCCTTCGTGGCATCGTGGTTCGTAATAGATTCGATTCTCTTGATCGTTTTGTCGCTTCAGCTCCTGCCGAACTGTCCACGGTGCGGTCCATATTGTTGGGTCCGCGATCGTTACCTCGTAATCCAGCGTGTTTTCGTCGATGCGGCGATAGCGTTCAGTGAGCACACGGTTGGCGCCCGACTCAGCGCCGGAAAAGGGTCGCCCCGGACGAAACGTGAACTTGGGTGAGAAATTGGTCGTCTCAATGACCAGTGTTTCTCCCTCCCAATGACCACGAGAGTCACCGTGTCGCAAACGAATCTGGCTCGGAGGATGGTTCCCGCTTAGGTAGATGACCCGTTGGAACCCTTGTCCTTGCCCCGTGTCATAGGCGAAGGCAATCGAATCCTCACCTTGTATGATGCGCCGGAATCCCACGAAATCTGGTGTCGAGCCCGCGATACAACGATCGTAAGTGCTTTGGTCCTCAGGGCCATCGTGGCGGTTCATCCGCGATGTGTTGTAGAACGGCGTAACATCGTACCGGCTCTCCGACGGTGGTCCATAGGTCCCACCCTCGCACGCAGGTGCCTCATACTGGCAAGTCTCAGTATTTCGCAGTAGCATCAGCCGCCATTCGCGCTGGATCTCGTCCTCTCTTGTGGCGTCTTCGGTGAGGCTCGGAATTCTGCCGTTTGGCGGATCGACGACAAGAGAGGTGCGTGGGCCAGCGGGTTTCACTGACGTATAGACGGCGTTATACGCTCCGGCCACGTCTTGTTGACTCCCGCGTGTGACCCGCCGGTCACGACCGACGCTACCCATTCGGGCCTGGTCCCGTTCAGCTCGCTCTTCAGCAGTGGCAAACTCTCGGTCGCCTAGTTCTGGATCTCGCTCCAAGGGTGTGGCATAGACGTCGAGCCAAATTCCTTCAAGATTTGGGTGTCCCCAGGCAGTGGTGTCTTGAGTCTGGCCATCTATCGACACCGAGCCGACCTGAAGCCCTATCACGATGGCGGTTGGCACTATTAGCACACCGGTTAACGCAAATAGCCGGTTCTTCATGACTCGTCCTCCTGGCTAGCAAAAGGTGGTTTGCCCCTAGCCCAGCTAATCATTTAATACACCGAGACAGCGGTTCAATCAACAGAAATTTGCCGTCCATGGGGCAATATCAGTGGTTCGTTGATTGAGGTGAGTGGCCGGCGAATCGGTCACTTACATTGCGGAGATACCCACGTAGATAAAGAATACGCCAAGCACTACGCTGAGCAGACCGATGATGCGTAATCCCATATCTCCGACCGAGAGCTCAGCGAAAGCAACGAATCGGCGGATTAGTCGCTGGGCCCATTCTGGTCGTACCAAGACCCAAAGGGCTACGGAGAGCATGGCAACTCCACCGGCATGAAGCAATCGGGCCAGCCCGGCGTCGCCTAAAGGAAGAAAAACGATCGTTGTCCCGAAAATAGCGATCGCGATACCGAATGTTCGTATTCTGGTGGTGGTGGCCAGCACCCACCTGTCGTACGCACGTAAGGTTCCCGTCGGAGCGAATATCAAGGGCGCTCGCTTGACGATGATCCATGTACCCAGCACGATGCAGACGACGGATAGGGAGTTCATGTTGGAGCGAACTTACACCAGAGCCAGGGCGTTAGCTAGATTATTCAATGCGAGTTCGACCAACTGCCTAGACGTCGCGATATTCATGCGCATCCGGTCTGATCCACCGAGGCCATAACTCGATCCGGCATTAAGATGAATGTTGGCGTGCTCCACGAGGTGTTGCTGAAAGATCGACTCGGGCGTTGATTCCTCGTCCGAGTTGGTTGGTAGCGTCTGAGGGAGCTTCTGAAGGGCTTCGCTGACGTCCAGCCAACATAAGTAGGTGCCCTCGGGTTTATCGAACTTGATAGAGGGTATGTTTGACCGGATGAAGGATTCCGTAAACGTGTGTGTGTCATCGATGTATTTGACGAGTTGGTCAAGCCAGTCGTCGCACTCGTTGTAGGCGGCCTCTGCCGCAACGAGTGCCAGTGTGTTAAGCGACTGGCGCAGTTGTCCAGGTCCATCAACCCGGTCGAGGTACTCACGGTTTGATGAAAACATGTAGGCACAGCGCATCGCCGACAGATTGAAGGACTTGCTGACAGATTTGTAGGTGATGCTGTTGTGGACGATATCTTCGTTCTCAAGAGAGGCGTAAGGCGTGTACGTATTGCCTGCCGTGACGAAGTCACAATGGATTTCGTCGGCAAGAACGACCACGCGCCGCCGGGTGCAAATCTCACCAAGTCTCATCAGGTCGTCGCGGGACCACACGTTCCCGGTAGGGTTGTGGGGGTTACAGAGAATGAAAGCGTGAACGTCATGATCGATTCGTCGTTCGAAGTCATCAAAGTCAATGGTGTAGCGTCCGTTGGCGTGGCGGAGCGGGCTTTCTTCTGCGACGGTGTCGACGATACGAATGTCCGTGTAGAAACCGGCGTAGGCTGGGGCGAGGAGGAGTACTTTGCTTCGTGGTGGACAGAACGCGCGCAGAGTACTAATGATTGCCGGGTGCACCCCGGCTGAATGTCGAATCGTGTCCGGGTCGATTTGTAAGTCGTAACGCCGGTGGTTCCAGTTGACGATCGACTGCAAATAGGAATCGGGGACCGTCAGGTAACCGTAATTTTCGTGTTCGGCGCGTTCCTTAATGGCACGGGTGATGGCGGGTGCAGACCTGAAATCTTGGTCAGCGGTTCCCATGCCAACGTCGATGTGCTCCCGGCCATACAGCGCGATTTGGCGGTCCCATTTTGATGAATTGGTACCGATACGACTGTAGACCGTGTCGAAATCGTATGGGCCACTTTGAGGCGGTGGGGATTGAATAGAACCTGCAGTTGAAGATGTAGCCCCGACAGTACCTGCGAGGGCTGCTGTTCCAACCCCACTTAGAAACGACCGGCGATCGATCTTTCTACGCTGTGCCATAGCAGCCTCCTGTTCCGACCGTTAATCAGTGAGGCCACTAGACTATCGCGGGGGAACAAGTGATTCAATGACAGATTGCATCTGGATTGGACGTGTCTTACACAACAGGGAAGTGCAGAAAACGGTTATGGCAGGGTCAGTGCCACGAGCGCGCTGGGTTCTCCACGACGTGTACTGCGTGACTGGCTAGTATCCCCCTGTGTCGGCACCACTTCCGCCCAGAGCGTAAGCCACTAAGCCATCCTGTAGTTGGACGATGATGTATTGCTTGTCGTCGTGGACCCAACTCGACATTCCGTATCGAGTTACCCCAGGAATCTCCACGGCCGCACGCCGCTCGCCAGTCTGTTTGTCAATGGCAAACAATTGTGGTGTGCCATCGCTCGTCCGTCCACCTGCTACCAGCATTGTTGGCGTAACGACCATTGCGGTCCCACCTGGACGACCTCGGTTGACTTCGACGCCGTCGAGCCCTTGAACGAGCGGATGATTGCGGATCGCATCTTGTTGGTCCTGTGAAGCGTCGCCATTTGGAATTACCCACAGGTGCTCACCCGTGTTCATGTCGATCGCTGTGATCCGTCCTACCGGTCCCTTCCAGATCGGGAGCCCATCGATGGTCGCATCCTCAATGGTGCGTCCCCTCACACTGGTTGCCACCGCCGACCATGCGCTATGTGTGACGCCAGATTGTTCGCGCTCATCGAGTGGAGACTCACTACCGGGTAATACCTGCAGTCTGAAACAGCCGCTCCCGGAGGTGACGAACATGACTCCGGACACGGGGTCAGCGACGGGTGGACCCGTAATGTTCGTGCCACCACCTCCACCCGGACAGTTCCAGGCGGGTCCAGCAGGGTCGTCGACACTTGTGGGTGGATCGAACAGTTGGTTAAAGAAGTTCCCTTCGGTCGCAACCCCGAGAGCCATTTCCCGAATCTCAGGCGTGTAATCAATGAGATGTTCTTCGGTGCGTCCCTGGAGGTCGTATGGTGCGGGCCAGGTTGGAAACGGTTGCGTCGGTGATAGTTGTTCGCCGGGAACGGTTGATGGTGGGACGGGTCGTTCCTCGATGGGCCAAATGGGTTCACCGGTTTCTCGATTGAGGGCGTAGACCCAATTTTGCTTTGTTGCTTGAAAGATTCCTTTAATCGTACGTCCGTCAACAGTCACGTCCATTAGGATTGGTGCCGTCGGCGTGTCGTAATTCCAGATGTCATGATGGACCATCTGATAGTGCCACCGTCGCTCACCTGTCTCGGCGTCCAATGCGATCAGGCTCGCGGCGAAGAGGTTGTCGCCCGGTCGGTGGCCGCCGTAATAGTCAATGGTGGCGCTGTTAGTGGGAATATAGACGAGTCCAAGTTCTGGATCTGCCGACATTGGTGCCCATGACGAGACATCGCCTGTCCATTCCCAAGAATCGTTCTCCCATGTCTCATGTCCGAATTCACCGGGTCTTGGAATTACATTAAACTTCCACTTGAAATCACCGGTGCGGCTATCGTAGGCAAGGATGTCGCCAGGGACATTTTCAATTCGTGTTTGAAGGTAACCCTGTTCGGCCGAGTTGCCGATTACCACCGTGTCGTTCACCACGATCGGTGGGGATGAACTCGTGATGTAGCCGATCTCCAAGGGAATTCCGATATTGGGGTCATAGGGCCGGTCCATGCTGGTCCAGGGGCTCCAATCGGCAATCAAGTCTTCGACCAGGTCTACAGTTCCTGTCTCGCCAAAGTCGGCAAGTGGGACGGAACGTCCCCAGTTTTCGAGGGGGCGACCGGTGTCAGCGTCCAGTGCGTGGAGGAAGAAACCAGGGCTTGTGATGAAGACCACGCCACGGCCCTCGACCTCGGCGTAGGCGATGCCTTTCCCATACCCTTTCCGCATAGAGTACTCGTAGCGATCGGTGTTGGGCTCCGTGAAACTCCAGAGAAGTTCTCCCGTCGCCGGGTCCAGTGCGACCACGTGTCGCCGGTTGCCGCTAACAGTGATCAGCTTGCCGTCGATAAAGGTCGGTGTAGCTCGCGCTGTGCTGGGGCCGAAACTGCCCGCATCCCACCGCCACGCTACGTCTAACTCATGAAAGTTCTCTGGTGTGATCTGGTCAGCTGGCGTGTAGCGGGTGTGCCAGCTGTCTCCGCCGAGATACGTCCATTGTGCACTGTCGGTTCCTGGCCCTTGAGCGACAATCGGGCCGGCTGTCCAGAGACCGTATATCACTGCCGTAGAGAGCACGAGAGCCAATCCTAGCGTTTGAGTGGTCCCACGTCTTTTTTTCATCTTCATGAGTTCTTTTCTCCTGACCTCGCTAGTCTTGAGGTCGGGTATGACTATTCCTCGTTAACACCGCGTTGTCGTAAATGATAACCGCCAAGAGGGTCAGTCTAGTCCTAGCTTGGCATTGCGTGTGTCGAAACCTGCTGGATCGACGAAAAGTTTCACATCAATGTGAAGGAAATAGCAAATGAGATGGTCGCCGGACACCCTAACAGGATTCATTCTCGGTCGAACGCCATGGCTGCGCTTCAGTTTATTTACGATCGAGGGGTTGTGACTGCCAGACTTGCAAACCGGCTTGGTCACGCTCGGTCCAAAAGATCCGGAATGTCTCGCCCGTCTGGAGGACTATGGGGTGAGAGGCCGACCGACTCTCGCTAGAGACCCGACGGGGTTCATTCCATCGATCGCCGAGGTCGCGAGAAACAGAGACCCAAATGCCGCCAGATTCATCCCAGGCAGCCACCGCCGTTTGTCCCATTGCACCGAGGTCGGCATGGCGTGCCCGTTCGCCGCCAATGCGATGAGGTGCTGACCAAGTAGCGCCGTCGTCCGTCGAGTTCACCCAGTAGAGTCCGTGTCGCTCGTTGTGACCGGTCCAGACCAGCGCATGAAGTTGTTCGGTGCCTTTGTCGTCTGTTCCGACTGCAATTCCACCACCGACGTGTGGGCACCCATCGAAATCCCAGTCGAACTGGCCAACGATTCCGTCGAGCGACCAAGTCGTCCCCCCATCGTCGGTCGACGCGAGTGCCATATCACGGATACCGTAGTCGCGATAGAGCACCCTGACACCGCCGGTTCGAGTTACGATCATCTTGTTCCAACAACAAGCGCAGCTCGATGTGTCGACCAGTTGATGTTGTTCCCAGCTCTTCCCAAAATCGCGCGATCGGGCAAGTTCAAGAGCTCGGCCAGCAGGGCCGTCGTGGCTCCCGATCCAGGCTACGTAGAATGTACCGTCTTTGTCGGCGGTCATGTCGGCGAAGTTCTGCGCTCCAGTAAAGTCGTCGTGCCTCGGGTTAGGCCCCAGTCGCCACGTGCGTCCTGCATCGTCGGAGATAGCGGTAACCATCGGTCCGGCCCCATGGCGCGCGGTGCCTTTGGTTGACCAGTGCACCGCGACGTGTTCCTCGTATGCGACGACTTGCGGTTCGTTTCCGCGGCGAGCGATGCTGATTGGTTTGGCGGCCGTATCGATCGTTCTGGCCGGTCCCCAAGTCTCGCCGCCGTCAAGTGATCGTTGGTGATACAGCTTTAAGTCATTGCCATCACGTTCGGTTGTCAATAAGTCGACTGTCAGATCCTGCGCAAAAACATCGATCGACACCGTCCCGTTTCCGGCCGGTTGGCGTACTGGTTGTCCTGATTCCTGACCTTGGGTCGCATGCGGCGCAGTAACGAAACAGAGAATGATAGCGGCGTTCATCAATATCAATAATCTATTCACGAATGTCCTCTTCCGTTTTTAACTGTGTCTGCTCAAAAGTTATGAACTTGATGCGAGACTTCATGGCTCGCACGCGCTCAAATTCGTGTGCTACAGCAGACGTTCCGACTGAAAATAATGTTACGAATGAAAGAGTCAGACTAGCGCTGAGGAGGTGGAGCGGACAGTTCGCTGGTCCAGTCAGAATAGCCAGAGGGAGATGATGTCAGAAGGTTCGTGATCTGCGCGAATGGCTGCATCGTTAGTGGCCGAGGTAAGAACCCTGGGCTACTGAAAACGGTAAGCGGCGACAGGTTTTCGTTCTCACACCTTAACCGGCAATTGTCTGACGGGACAGGCACGGTCTGATGGTCTCGGTGTGACACGTCGGCTCTGTCGTTCGAGCTGTCCGTGGAGTCAGGGTTGAGCGAATCACGGTGCATTTGGCAGTGAGTCATTGAGCACGATTTGTCCGCCGTGAGATTTAACGGGCACGATTCACTGGTGCCAGTTGTTCCCGGTGATAAAACGTAGAGTACTGCCGAAGATGCCGTAAGCACTGCCACATGACCGCTTAAGGTCAGTGCCGTGACGACAAACAAATGAAGCCGCAGCCAAGCCATCTAAAAAAAATAATGTGGGTGACCGGCAGCTGTCAAGTAAGGTGTGTCGTTAACGCCTTTTCTAGGGCAACCGTCGTCCGATTCGTCGTAGAGTTAGATTTGCACGAGACTAGAGAACAAGAACCGAGAGGACTGTAATGCAAGGTCTTATGTGGCTCGCTGGCGTGGTGGGATTCGTCGTGCTGCTGGTTGTGGTGCTCGTGTTTGGCGCGCGGTTCGGTGACGGACCGATCGCGATTGTTCCGGGTGGGCCACTGGTGTCGGGCGAACTGGTGACGAGTGGAGAACCAGATTGGACGTTCGCTCGCGACATCATGGAGATGGAATTGCAGCTGGTTGAGCCGGCGCGGTCGCGAACAGTGTGGCTTCAGGTACACGACAAGAAGCTCTACCTTGTTAGCGGATATATGAATTCTGTGCTCGGCGGGATTTGGAAGAAGTGGCCTGCGCAAGCGCTGGAAGACGGCCGCGCGGTGGTTCGACTCGATGGTAAGCGCTACGAACGTGAACTTGTCAGGATCCTTGACGACCGGCCGCTTCTCGAAGCGATTGCGGCTGAGATTAATCGTAAATATGGCGCTGGACTGACCGCTGATATGGCCGCAACGGGAGATGCGTGGTTCTTCGCGCTCGAGCCGCGGGCTCAAGCGGAGTAGGTTTATCTCCAAATCAGTTTGTGGTCAGACGAGAGCACCACTGATTCAAGACGGGCACGGGTGTTCGCCGGAAACGTTGACAGTAAGTCTGTACCAGTAATGAACAGGTTCCTATTTAATATCCAGCACCCGTGAAACATGGAAGAATGCCGTATAGACGGAGGACATGAAGCGACGACTAACAGTTTTTAGTGCCAGGGTAATCGTTGCGAGCAGCGTGGCGTGGGCGATCGGATGACAGGAGGGTGACATGAGCCATCGATTTGCGGGGACGTTCGTAGGCGGCTGTGTGGCGGTGATGACTACAATGCTGGTGTTATCGCTCTCTCTGGCCGGTCAGGAGGCGGTGACAACCAATGCGCATACAGCTCGAACAGCATGGGGCGATCCTGATTTGCAGGGGATCTGGTCGTTCGCCAGTATCACGCCGTTACAGCGACCGGCCGAACTCGCTGGGAGAGAGTTTCTGACTGACGAGGAGGTTGCTCAACAGAATGAGGAGGCCGCAAACCGTGCGTCATCTGATCGTCGGGCGGAGTTAACGCCAGAGCGAGACTTGAGTCTCGCGTACAACCAGGTTTGGTGGGATCGGGGTGGTTCGACTGGTCGGACGTCGCTTATTGTTGATCCGACAGATGGGAGACTGCCGCCGTTGACGCCCGACGCCAAACGGAGACAGGCGGAGCGAGCCGAATACCGCCCGCTACATCAATACGACTCGTGGGAAGATCGACCCGTTCAAGAACGCTGTATGACCTACCAGCGGGTTCCGCCCGTCCCGACGGGCTATAACAACACCTACCACATCCTCCAGATACCAGGCTACGTCGCGATTTTGAACGAGATGATTCACGACGTTCGTTTCATTCCGCTAGATGGGAGTCCACACGTCAGTGACGCCATCAGGATGTGGAATGGAGACTCCCGGGGCCACTGGGAGGACGACACTCTGGTGGTCGAGACTACCAACTATAGTGATAAGACGACGTGGCGATTTCCTGGAGCGGGGCGAACCTTACGTGCTGTGGAGCGTTTCAGGCGACTGGACGATGACACGATTGACTACCAGTTCACCATTTACGATTCGACAACCTATACACAACCATGGACGGTCGATTTGCCACTGACGCATCTTCCGGATTATGTGATCTATGAATATGCGTGCCACGAGGGAAATTATTCCATCGCGAATGTTCTTATTGGGGCTCGAGCCGAGGAGAGGGCTGCCGCCGGCTCGACCGATAAGTAGAGGTGTCGCATTCGTAGGTGGTGTCGTCGTTGTTGTTCCCACCGACACGGTGTCCGACGTCTAGCGCGGATCCAGTCGAACAAAATACCGTGGTGGAAAACCCGTCAGCATTCGAAACACGATACCGAGACGATGTTCTCGATCAACTCGGTCATGTTCCGTGCCACTTACTGGGACCGCCCGGTAGGCGTTTTTTGTTCCGTCTACACTGGCGTGGACGTTCGGATTCGCTAGGGCGTTGGTGTACCAGGTTCGCGGCCAATGGTTCGCGGCCACGTACGATTGGCCGTCGCTTTCAAGGTGCGCTAACACTCGGTCACTCAGGGAACCATCCTCAGCGCTGGTGGTGATCACCAGGGTCCCTTGTCCGGCCGGTTGAAAGTATCCGAGCAGAGATTCGAATGTGAAGACGATTCCCACGTAAACGAGAAATAAGGCGATCAACCACTTTGCGCTCTTCACTGCACATTGTCCTTCACTCAG